>JAUNUB010000073.1 GCA_030538375.1 Moraxella sp.
GACCCCCGGCGTGACAGGCCGGTATTCTAACCAACTGAACTACCGCTGCTTAGGTAGCGTGAAAGAATTTAATTCGTGTTACGTTGTCAAGCTCACTTGCTGTACTACTTGTACTATCTGCGTTCGCTTTCCTAGTGCCACTTCTTAACCTCTTCCACTAAAAATACTTTTATAAAAGTATAAAAGTGGTGGGTGATGACGGATTCGAACCGCCGACATTCTGCGTGTAAGGCAGACGCTCTACCAACTGAGCTAATCACCCAAGTTTAAACACTTATCCCAAAGGAGTAAAATGGATAAGTGTCAAACTTAATCTTATACAATGCTTGGCACTGTATTCAATGGAGAGCTATTATATAGATTTTCATCTTTGTGTCAAATAATATTTTGTAAAATGATGAAAATATTTTACAATTCATTGATATTAAATGTATTTTATTTTTTTTGTTTGACTATTTCTATTAATGTGGTGCTTGTGTCTAATGGCATTTTGGCAGATTTGGTAGATAAAGGAGTGTTCAAAAGCCATGATTACCAGTATAATCTGTGTAATTTTTTAAAATACGTGAGACAAATCAATGACAAGTTATGTGATTGCAAAAGATGTGAATGATGGCAGTGATATTGCACTGCTTGGCAAGATGGCAAACCGCCACGGACTTATCGCAGGGGCGACAGGCACAGGCAAGACAGTTAGCCTGCGTAAACTTGCCGAGAGCTTTAGTGCCGCTGGCGTGCCTGTGTTTTTGTCAGATGTAAAAGGCGACTTGTCGGGACTTGCTAGAGCGGGCGATGGGGCTGGCAAGGTGGGTGAGCGTATTGCAGAATTTGGCTTGGGTGATGGCTATCTGTCGGGCTTTCCTGTGCGGTTTTGGGACGTGTATGGCGACAGCGGTATCCCTGTGCGTGTTACCATCTCGCAGATGGGGGCGATGTTGTTGGCAAGGTTGATGGGATTAAACGACACCCAAGAAGGCTTGCTAAATATCGTCTTTAAGGTGGCAGATGACAATGGTTGGCATGTGATTGACCTAAAGGATTTGCGTGCGTTGCTACAGCACGTTGCAGACAATGCCAAAACCTATCGCACCCAGTACGGTAATATTGCCCCTGCTAGCGTGGGGGCGGTGCAACGTGGGCTATTACAGCTTGAGAGCGAAGGGGCGGAGCAGTTTTTTGGTGAGCCAAGCCTAAACCTTGCCGACTGGATACAAAGCCAGCAGGGCAAAGGGGTGATTAATATCCTAAATTCTGCCAAACTCATGCAGTCGCCACGCTTGTATGGGGCGTTTTTGTTGTGGTTTTTGGCGGAATTGTTTGGTGAGCTGCCCGAAGTGGGCGACTTGGATAAGCCCAAACTGGTGCTATTTTTTGATGAGGCACATTTGCTCTTTGACAACAGCCCCAAGGCGTTGATTGAGCAGATTGAACAAGTGGTGCGTCTCATACGTTCTAAGGGCGTGGGCGTGTATTTTGTTACCCAAAATCCGCTGGATTTGCCAGAGAGTATCTTGGGGCAACTGGGCAATCGTGTGCAACATGCCTTGCGTGCCTTTACGCCAAAAGACCAAAAAGCCGTGCGTGCCGCCGCCGACACCTTTCGCATCAACCCAAATATCGACACCAAGACCGCCATTACCGAGCTGGGTGTGGGCGAAGCCTTGGTGTCGTTTTTGCAGGCAGATGGTTCGCCAAGCGTGGTAACTCGTGCATGGGTGTTGCCGCCAAGCTCGCAATTGCCGCCCCTTGACGAGACGGTACAAAAGAACATGACCGCCCAAGATGACTTGATGGGCTATTATGCCAAGGCGGTGGACAATTATTCTGCCTTTGAAGCCTTGAATGATAAGGCAGCAGCAGATGCCAAGATTGCCGAAGACGCAGCAACAGCAGCAGCAACACAAGCCGCAAACGACAAAGCCCAAACTCAAACTCAAGCCCAAGCCCAAAACAACAAGACCGAAAAATCTACGCCCAGTGCGTTGGACGGCTTTATCGGTGGTTTGACAGGCTCACGCAAAAAAAGCGGACAAGGCGTGGCGTATAACGTAGCGGACGCTGTGGGCAATCAGCTGAACAAAAAAGCCACGCAAGCCATCAGCCGTGGACTCATGGGCGTTATCAAAAATATCTTAAAATAAAATTTCATAAAAGCCAACTTACATAAGGAACAACCATGACCGACCCAAATCTTGCACTCAAACAAGCCGCTGCCAAGACCGCCCTAAGCTACATCGAAAATGACATGATTTTGGGCGTGGGGACTGGCAGCACAGTCAATTGCCTAATTGAGCTACTCACAAGCGTGCGTCTAAAAGGTGCGGTAGTTAGCTCAAAAGCAACCGAAGACAAACTAAAAGCCATCGGTGTCGAAATCCTTGAATTAAATAGTGTTGGTGAGCTGGATTTGTACATTGACGGTGCGGACGAGATTAATGCGTCAGGTGAGATGATAAAAGGCGGCGGCGGTGCATTGACACGTGAAAAAATCGTGGCAGCAGCGTCCAAGCGTTTTATTTGTATGGCGGACGATTCTAAGTGGGTGGACAGACTTGGCACATTCCCTGTGGCGGTGGAAGTATTGCCGCAAGCCCGCTCTTATGTGGCACGCCAGCTGGTTAGGTTAGGCGGTGAACCTGTGTACCGAGAAGGCTTTGTTACCGATTATGGTAATGTGATTTTGGACACTTATGATTTGCCGATTGATGACGCCTTGCAGATGGAACAAACGCTAAATAACATCGTGGGCGTGGTGTGCAATGGGATTTTTGCCACTCAAAAAGCCAATATTCTATTAAAAGCCACTGCCAGTGGTGTAGAAACCGTGAAATTTGATTGAGCCTGTCTTATTATCAATTTTAAAAATGAGACCATTTTTATTTTAAATAAAGGTATGAATTATCCGCATAAGCCGTATAATAGCGTCAATTTACTTTTTTGCACATCAGGAGTTGTTATGAGTACGCAGGTCATTCCTTTTAATAAACTGGGTAAGAATGATGTTGAGATTGTCGGTGGCAAGAATGCGTCATTGGGTGAGATGATTAGCCATCTGGCAAATCTTGGCGTATCTGTGCCAAATGGCTTTGCGACCACGGCGGACGCATTCAACCGTTTTTTGAATGAAACTGGGCTGCTTGACAAGATTAACGCCGAGCTGGCTGGGCTTGATGTCAATGACGTGGTGAAACTTGCTGAAGTCGGTGCAAAGGTGCGTGGTTGGGTGGTGGCACAGCCTTTGTCAAAGGACTTAGAAGATGAGATTCGTGTCGCTTTTGATGAGCTGACAGGGGGGCAAGACGTGGCGGTGGCGGTGCGTTCATCGGCGACCGCAGAAGACTTGCCTGATGCGTCATTTGCAGGGCAACAAGAGACTTTTTTGAACATTCGTGGTATTGATAACGTGCTGATTGCCATGAAAGAAGTCTTTGCGTCCTTGTACAACGACCGTGCGATTGCCTATCGTGTGCACAAGGGTTTTGCTCATGCTGGTGTGGCGTTGTCCGCTGGTGTGCAGCGTATGGTGCGTTCGGAGACTGGTACAAGTGGGGTGATGTTCAGCCTTGACACCGAGTCTGGTTTTGATGAAGTGGTGTTCATCACCGCAAGCTATGGTTTGGGCGAAATGGTGGTACAAGGGGCGGTTAACCCTGATGAATTCTACCTATCCAAAATGCTGCTGGAGCAAAAACGCCCTGCGGTGGTTCGCCGTAACCTTGGCTCAAAAATGCAAAAAATGATTTATGGCGACGAAGGCAGTACCAAGCGTTCGACCAAAATCGTCGATGTGGACAAGTCCGACCGTCAGCAATTTGCCCTAAATTCTGATGAATTGACACGCCTTGCCAAACAAGCCATGATTATCGAAAAACACTACGGCTGTCCGATGGACATCGAGTGGGCAAAAGACGGCGATACAGGCGAGATATTCATCGTGCAAGCTCGCCCAGAAACGGTAAAATCTCGCCAAGACAAAACCAGCATGGAGCGTTATGTCATCGAGAGCAAAGGGGCAAAAGTGCTGTGCGAAGGGCGTTCTATCGGTGAGCGTATCGGTGCTGGCAAGGTGCGTATCGTTACGTCTTTGAACGAAATGAACAAAGTCGAAGACGGCGATGTGCTGGTATCGGACATGACCGACCCCGATTGGGAACCTGTGATGAAGCGTGCTTCTGCCATCATTACCAACCGTGGGGGGCGTACTTGCCATGCGGCGATTATCGCACGTGAATTGGGTGTGCCTGCCATCGTGGGCTGTGGCAACGCAACCGAGCTGTTAACAGACGGTCAAGACGTTACGGTGTCTTGTGCCGAAGGGGATACAGGCTTTATTTATGAAGGCTTATTAGACTTCGAAATTCAAAAGAATTCCATCGAAACCATGCCGCCCCTTGCCTTTAAGATAATGATGAATGTGGGCAACCCTGACCGTGCCTTTGGTTTTGCCCAAATTCCTAACGAAGGCATTGGCTTGGCTCGTCTTGAGTTTATCATCAACCGCATGATTGGCGTACACCCCAAGGCACTGCTCAACATGGACAGTCTGCCCATGGAGACCGTGCAAGCCATTAACGAGCGTATGGCAGGCTACAATTCCCCTGTGGAATTCTACATTAACAAGCTCATCGAAGGTATTTCAACCCTTGCGGTGGCATTCCGTGATAAGCCTGTCATCGTGCGTATGAGTGATTTTAAATCCAATGAATACGCCAACCTTATCGGCGGCAAATTGTACGAACCTTCTGAAGAAAACCCTATGCTGGGCTTTCGTGGGGCGAGCCGCTATGTGTCGGATAATTTCCGTGATTGCTTTGAACTTGAATGCAAAGCCCTAAAATATGTGCGTGATGATATGGGCTTGACCAACGTCAAAATCATGATTCCGTTCGTGCGTACCACAGACGAAGCTCGCCAAGTCATCGAATTGCTCGAAAAAAATGGGCTAAAACGTGGCAGCAACGGACTTGAAATTATCATGATGTGCGAATTGCCAACCAACGCACTCTTGGCAGATGAATTTTTGCAATATTTTGATGGTTTCTCAATCGGCTCAAACGACTTGACGCAGCTCACCCTAGGGCTAGACCGTGATAGTGGTATCGTATCGCATTTGTTTGATGAGCGAGACCCAGCGGTCAAAAAACTGCTGTCTATGGCAATCAGTGCCTGTCAACAACAAGGCAAATATGTCGGTATCTGTGGACAAGGGCCGTCTGACCACCCTGACCTTGCCTATTGGTTGATGGAACAGGGAATCAGCTCGGTGTCGTTAAACCCTGACTCGGTGCTGAATACTTGGTTGTTCTTGGCGAAGTAGGGTTGTTTTAAAACGTTCTGATAAGAAGTAATGTTGCTTTAATAAGGGCAAAGGATAAAAGCAACGCACTTGCTTTTTATCATACCTTTATTATTATAAAAGGTGAGCAGCTCAAATTAAGCGAACAAAAAATCACTGTGGTGTCTGCCATGGTGATTTTTTTGGCGTTTGTTTTGGCTTTTTGTGCTTTGGTTACAAAATAGGGTTTTATTTGTGTGCAATTGCGATTACAATAGTGGGTTGTTTAAAAATATAAAGGGTGTGAGTATTCATGCAGATTTATTTGGCACGAGACAATGTGCAAGCAGGGCCTTATGGGCTTGATGAATTAAATACCATGCTGACTTCTGGTGAAGTGGCATTGAGCGATTTGATGTGGCACGCTGGCATGGATAATTGGCAAGCGGTGGGCGAGATGACCAAAGGGCAGTACCATTACACGCCCAATGTGTCAAGCCCACCCACTCAAGCGGCAGACAGTCAGACGGTGAATAACCAAGCCAATCATACACCAGCGTCATTTGGGGATAATGTCGATTTTCGCAAAAAAGACGAAACTCGCCGTGTGAGCGTGGCAGAATTGTATGGCAAAAAACCTGTTGATGACAGCAAAAGCACCGACAAGCAGTCTACGCCAAACACTCACACCAATCAACGCACGCCAAACACCCAAAACAACACCACAGAACCTGCACCGTGGATGGGACGACACCGCACAAAAGCCCAAAATGCAGAGCTTGCCACCTTGCCAAAAGACACGGTATACGCCAGTGTGATGACACGATTTTTGGCGACGGCGATTAATATGGTGCTTTTGGTGCTGAGCTTTGTGCCATTTGTGCAGTCGCTTGCCAAGCTAGGTGCGGACAGCGAAAAGATGAACACAGGGGATTTTGCGGCACGCATGGCATACGCCCAAGAGCTGGCAACCAAGATTGACCCCATGAGTGCCAACATCACCATGATGTTAATCGTGGGCTTGCTTGTGGTGCAGGTGCTGCTTATTGTGCGACGTGGGCAGTCGCTTGGCAAGTTGGCGACAGGCATTCGTATCGTGGACGAACGTACAGGCAGAATACCTGACGCTGGCGTGCTATTGGGACTGCGTGGGGCGTTGCTTGCGGTGATTTATTGGCTGGCGTCGGTTTTTCCCTTTAGTCTAAATCTGATATTGCTTGGGGTGAATTATTTTATGGCGAGCAGCAACCCAAAAAAACAAGGCTGGCACGACAGACTTGCCAAGACCATGGTGGTGAAAGCTCACCCAGCTCAACTTGACAAAAGTAATGCAAAATAAAGAGTTCATCATGGATAAATCTGCTGTCTTATCTCGTGTGCAATTGCCAGACGATTGGAAATTTGCCTTGGCGGACGCACTGACAAGCCCACGCATGAGCGAGCTGCGGGCATTTTTGCAAGCGGAATACGCCAATGGTGAGACGATTTTTCCGCCCAAGTCCTTGATTTTTAATGCTTTAAATAGCACGCCACTATCTGCGGTTAAAGTGGTGATTATCGGACAAGACCCCTATCACGGTGCAGGACAAGCGATGGGACTGTCCTTTAGTGTGCCAAAACTTGTGCCAAAACCGCCATCATTACAAAATATCCTAAAAGAAGCAGCGAGCGATGTGGGTATAAATCCTGACACGCATGGCGATTTGAGCCACTGGGCGACCCAAGGCGTGCTTTTGCTGAATGCGGTGATGACGGTGCGACAAGGACAGGCAGGCAGTCATCAAGGCAGGGGCTGGGAAGAGTTCACCGATGCGGTGATTGATGTGATTAATCGCCAAACCGACAATACGGTGTTTATTTTGTGGGGTAATTACGCCAAGAAAAAAGGACGCTTTATTGATACCGCTCGTCATTTGGTGCTGACAGCGGTACACCCATCACCCTTGGGGGCGAATCGTGGGGGTTTTTTTGGTACTCGTCCATTTTCTGCGACCAACGATTATCTTGTCAAGCATGATAAAACGCCGATTGACTGGCAGTTGCCTGCATGACACTTTTAAAATTATTGTCATTGCAACCGCATAAGCCGTTATGCACTGCAAATTTTGCTACGCTAACATTTTGGACGCTCACAGATGTACAGATGATGAAATATGCTCTACAGCTTGCCATGCAAGGGGCAGCTGATGGCGAAGTGCCTGTGGGAGCGGTGCTGGTGTGCGATGGGCAAATCATCGGTAAAGGTTACAATCGCCCCATCAGTACGCACGATGCTACAGCCCATGCGGAGATTGTGGCGATACGGCAGGCGTGCAAGGTGCTTGACAATTATCGCTTGCCAGCAGACTGCACGTTGTATGTAACGCTTGAGCCGTGTACTATGTGCTTTGGGGCGATGGTACATGCACGTGTGGGGCGTGTGGTGTTTGGGGCGTATGAACCAAAAGCAGGCGTGATGACAAGCCAGCTGTCCTTGCCTACGATGACTTTTTATAATCATCAAATATCTGTACAAGGCGGACTGCTTGGGCATGACTGCGGTGCACTGCTAAGTGCTTTTTTTAGGGGTAGGCGAGTGAGTAAAAAAGGCGAAAATGTAAGCACAAAAGACTGAAATTCGCCAATCGTGCAAAAAATATTCTGCGGCATAACTATCCAGAATATGCGGTAAAATCCCCAAAAGTTCTTGATATAAAAATCCTTGATACAAAATGAATAACAGGTACAACAACACAATGAACACACAAAACCAACCCCCCATCATCACCATAGACGGTCCAAGCGGTGCAGGTAAAGGCACGGTGGCGTATCGTTTGGCGGAGCATTTTGGGGTAGGGCTATTGGACAGTGGGGCGTTGTATCGCATTGTGGGCTTGCTGGCGTATCAAGCTGGCTTGCTGGACGAGACGAATGATGAGCCTAATGAAGATAAGTTGGCACAATTGACCCAGTCTTTAAGGCTGAATTTTAAACCCAATGCCAAGACGCAGGTGGTGGACATTTATGTGCATGATGAGCCTTTGACGGCGGACATTCGTAATGAATTCGTGGGTGGTTTGGCTTCTCGTGTGGCGGTATTTCCCAAGGTGAGAGCGGCACTGCTTGATGTACAGCAAAGCATGGGTGCTAATGGCGTGGTGGCAGATGGGCGTGATATGGGAACGGTGGTGTTTCCACATGCTCACGCCAAAATTTTTTTGACCGCAAGCCCTGCTGCACGGGCAGACAGACGAGTGGCACAGCTTATCAATGCTGGCAAGCAGGCGGATTATCATGCCATCTTGGCAGATATTATCGTGCGTGATGAGCGTGATGAAAATCGCAGTGCCGCCCCATCTCGCCCAGCCGCAGACGCACTGTTGATAGACAGCTCGGCATTATCGGCAGATGAAGTTTTTGTCAAAGTGTTGGCGTTTTGTGCCAGTAAAGGGGTGATTTAGCCATTTTTAGCACAAAAGCCGTGCATTTACCACAAACTTCAAACTTAATTGTTTGGCGTGATGAATTGTCGGCAGGCCCTAGTCTGTTACAAAAAATATTTGTCAAAATCATGCAGATTTCACAAAAATCTGCTAGAATATTGCCGTTTTATTTTCGTATTTTTCGAAGCAATGACACCAAAACCAGAAACTGTGCCATTGCTTCGCTCATCAGAACCGTACTGACTGGACAGGCTACGGCGAATTTTAAGGTATTTCATAATGTCAGAAATTTCATTTGCTGAATTGTTTGAGCAAAGCGAGTCTAAAGAAGGCTTGAGTATTGAGCGTGGCTCAGTTATCTCAGGCACGGTAGTTGCCATCGTTGATGACCGTATCATCGTTGATGCAGGTCTAAAATCTGAAGGTGTCATCGACCGTAACGAATTTTTGAACGAAGCAGGTGAGCTTGAAGTTCAAGTTGGCGACACAGTTGATGTGGTTGTCGAAGAGCTTGGCAATAGCTACGGTCAAACCGTTCTTTCTCGTGATAAAGCCAAGCGTGAAGAAAGCTGGCGTGCTCTTGAGCAATTGCATGAAAATGACGAAATTGTTAAAGGGATTATCTCTTCTAAAGTCAAAGGCGGCTTTACCGTTGAGATTGGTTCTGTGCGTGCGTTCCTACCGGGTTCATTGGTAGATGTGCGTCCTGTGCGTGAGACCACTCACCTAGAAGGCAAAGAGCTAGAATTCAAAGTTATCAAAATCGACAAACTACGCAACAATATCGTGGTATCTCGTCGTGCCGTTATGGAAGCCGAAAATTCAGCCGAGCGTGATGAACTGCTTGCCAAGCTAGAAGAAGGCATGGAAGTAGCTGGTATCGTGAAGAACTTGACCGAGTACGGTGCATTCGTTGATTTGGGCGGCATTGATGGCTTGCTACACATCACCGATATGGCATGGCGTCGTATCAAGCACCCATCAGAAGCGGTAGAAGTGGGTCAAGAGCTTAAAGTTAAAGTGTTGAAATTTGACCGTGAGCGTAACCGTGTTAGCCTAGGTCTAAAACAATTGGGTTCTGACCCATGGGCAAAAGTAGAGCAAGACTACCCAGTGGGTACAATCGCCAAAGCTCGTGTAACCAACTTGACTGACTACGGTTGTTTTGCAGAAATCGCTGAAGGTGTGGAAGGTTTGGTACACGTTTCTGAAATGGATCACACCAACAAGAACATTCACCCATCAAAAGTGGTGCAAGTGGGCGATGAAGTCAATGTCATGGTACTTGAGATTGATGGCGAGCGTCGTCGTATCAGCCTAGGTATCAAACAAACCATGCCAAACCCATGGGAAGAGTTTGACAAAAACTTCAAATCAGGCGACAAAATCTCTGGTAATATCAAATCTATCACTGACTTTGGTCTGTTCATCGGTCTTGAAGGCGGCATTGATGGTTTGGTACACCTATCTGACATTTCTTGGACAGAGTCTGGCGAAGAAGCCATTCGCAACTACACCAAGGGCGATACCGTAGAAGCCCAAGTACTTGACGTAGACGCTGAGAAGAACCGCATTAGCCTAGGTATCAAACAGCTTAACAGCGACCCTGTAAATGACTACCTAGCCAAAAATGAGCGTGGCAGTATCGTCAAAGGCACTGTTAAAGAAGTAGACGCCAAAGGTGCAGTGGTAACATTGGCTGACCAAGTAGAAGGTTATTTGCGTGTGTCTGAACTACAGCGTGAGCGTGTAGAAGATGCGTCTAAAGTGCTAAGCGTAGGCGATGAAGTGGAAGCGAAGATTGTCAATATCGACCGCAAATCACGCAACATCAGCCTATCTATCAAAGCCAAAGATGAAGCCGATGAGCGTCAAGCCATCAAAGACCTATCGGGTGCAGCTGCAGAAGCTCAACCAAAAACCTTGGGTGATGTCTTCGGCGACTTGATGAAATAATATTCATTAGGTTAAGCAAGTTTAGCTAAACAAAAAGAACAGTGCATTCGTGTGCTGTTCTTTTTTTGTGGGGCTGGGTTTTGTGGGTAGGATAATTTGTGGTGCATGCTTATAGGCATTACTTGTCAGTTTTCCAAAAAAATGAAGTAAAATTTTTGAGTGATTGATAGCATGATCATTTCTTCTATGAATAAAAAAGTTAAAAAAGATGGGTAGCAATGCCCCAGCTACTACAGTCCCCAATCTTTAATAATGGGACTGTACTAGATCAGCCCAAACCCCACACCACATCCCCAAAATTTTCAGCTTTTGTGATGGTGTGCCGTAGTTAAATCTAAACTCACATTCTTTGATAAACAAATGGAAGTTTTTCTTGTCAATGCCATTATATTTTCTAAGAATTCTCTTGGCTTGCGACCAAAAATTCTCAATGCCGTTGATGTGATTTTTGCTGTTTAGTCTGTCTGTAAATTCTTTAGAGTGATTAACTCTAAAATGCTTAAAATCAGACACGTCAAGGACGTTGTAGCTTTTGTAGCTGTCGGTATAAACCACACTGTCAGGCTTGATTTTACTTGTGATGATGGGCATTAGCGTGGCTGATTTGGCATCCTTAACGACTACAGTGTACACTCTATCGCCACGCTTTAACAAGCCGAATACAGCAGTTTTGCCAGCAGCACCACGACCACGCTTGCCCTTACGA
>JAUNUB010000074.1 GCA_030538375.1 Moraxella sp.
CTGAAAATCTTAAAAAAATGGTGTGAAATTTAATTTAATCTACTTCAGCCCCAAAATAAAAATGAGACAAGCCGACAGACTGCCGTGTACAAGTAGTACATAAGAACGCTCACAACGAAGTATCATTGCAATTTTAATTGACTATAAAAGCCAATTTTATCCATCTAAAATCTGCAAATCATCAAAAATCATGGCAAAATGCACCGCTTTTCTTTATAATAATGCGGATAATTTTTTTAAAAATGCAGGACATCATGAACGATTGCACGGCAAACAACACTCAACATTCACCCCAGCAAGGTGATGATGAAGTCTATGAATTTGGCTATATACAAAGCGAAAATGACGAGCTGACACAAGCGGAAGTTGCACAGCTGTACGCCGAGATTGCTGAAGCGGAGCAGAATCTTTTTACTATCCGTGATTTTATTCGTTTTTGTGTTACCAAGCTGCGTCAATACGAAGTCGTGGTAGCACAAGGCACAACCGATGAATTTGCCGAAGCGTCCGCCATTGTATTGCACTCTTTGTCGCTTGAGTGGTCGGCAGATGAGCAGATTTTGGACTGCCGCCTTACGGTCAGCGAAAAACAAGCAGTGCTGAGCCTACTGTCCGAGCGTATCATTCAGCGTAAGCCACTTAGCTATTTGATTAATTTGGCGTATTTTTGTGGCATGCCTTTTTATGTTGATGAGCGAGTGCTGATTCCCCGTTCACCGATTGCCGAGCTCATTCATCAAAAGTTCTATCCATATTTTGATGTCGAGAACGCCCAAAAAACCGAATTTTATCGCCATGGATTGCCAGAATTGCAGCTGACACCGCCAGAGCGAATCTTGGACTTGTGTACAGGTTCTGGTTGTATTGCCATTGCACTGGCGAGCGTCTTTCCCGATGCCAATGTTGATGCCACCGACATTGACAAAGATGCCCTAGAAGTGGCGTGGACGAATGTCGAACATCACGACTTGGCTCATCAAGTCAATCTGCTTGAGTCCGATTTATTCGCCAAAATCCCAGCCGAAAACCAGTATGAGCTTATCGTAACCAATCCACCTTATGTCGATGCGGCGGTGATGGCGGACTTGCCCCCAGAGTTTTTGCATGAGCCAGAACACGCCTTGGCAGCAGGACAAGATGGCTTGGATCTTGTACATCAGATTTTATATGCCGCCCCCGACTTTTTGACACGTGATGGACTGCTGGTGTGTGAAGTGGGCGATAGTGAATGGGCGTTGCGTCAAGCCTATCCTGAGATTCAGTTTGATTGGCTAAGTTTTGAAAAAGGCGGCAGTGGTATCTTTGCGATGACTTGTGAAGAGCTGCTAGAATATCGAGAAGATTTTGCACGGCAAGTGGCGATAGTAAAGGAGTAGGGCATGGCAGGCAATAGCATTGGACAACTGTTTAGAGTAACCACCTGCGGCGAAAGTCATGGCGTAGGATTGATGGCGATTGTAGATGGTGTGCCACCAAATATCGCACTTAGCGAAGCGGATTTGCAGGTTGAGCTTGACCGCCGCAAACCCGGTACATCAAAATTCGCTACCCAGCGTAAAGAAGCTGATGAAGTTGAGATTATTTCTGGGGTGTTTGAAGGCAAGACAACAGGGACTTCTATTGGGCTGCTTATTCGCAATACCGACCAAAAATCCAAGGATTATGGCAATATCGCGAGCACCTTTCGCCCCAATCATGCCGATTACACCTATACCATGAAATACGGCTTTCGTGATTATCGTGGTGGGGGACGTTCATCGGCACGAGAAACCGCCATGCGAGTGGCAGCTGGGGCAATCGCCAAGAAGTACTTGGCGGATAAGTTTGGGATTGTGATTCGTGGGCATGTTACTCAGATTGGTACAGAAAAAGCAGAAACCTTGGATTGGGCGGAAGTGCCAAATAACCCATTTTTTTGTGGTGATGTCAATGCCGTGCCACGCTTTGAGCGATTAATCACCAGCCTAAGAGAGCAGGGCAGCAGCTGCGGTGCAAAACTTGAAATCCTAGCCGAGAATGTACCTGTAGGCTGGGGCGAGCCTGTTTTTGACAGATTGGACGCAGATATTGCTCATGCAATGATGAGTATCAATGCAGTCAAAGGCGTGGAGATTGGCGATGGCTTTGCGGTGGCGGAGCAATTTGGACACGATAGCCGTGATGAGCTTAACCCTAATGGCTTTAGTGCCAATCACGCTGGGGGGATTTTGGGCGGTATCTCAAGCGGGCAGACCATTCGTGTGGCGATTGCCCTAAAGCCCACTTCCAGTATCACCACCGCAGGCAAGACCATTAATCTGCAAGGCGAGAGCATCGATGTAATTACCAAAGGTCGCCATGACCCTTGTGTGGGTGTGCGTGCTGCCCCAATCGCCGAAGCGATGTTGGCAATCGTACTCATGGACCATTTTTTAAGACACAGAGCCCAAAATGCTGATGTTGTACCGCCATTGCAGGCGATTGAGTAATTGAGTAGAAGTATGGACGTGTCGTTTGTTTAATTGCTTGTTGTGTTTAATTGCCTGCTATGCTCATGTCCGTTGTCAAATTTTTACTTGTTATTGGACTTGCTTATAACTATACTGGTATTTTATTTAACATAAAAACTCTTATACGAAATATGGTTGATTAAAATAGAAATAAGACAAGCGACAGCGACCACTGTGTAGCCGTAGCGTGGGTGTGAACCCACGTTTATTGGTGGGGGAACAAAGCACCCTACTAATAATCACGAATGGGTGTGTATCGGTTTTATTTTAATCGACTATAAATACCAGTATGAATAAAATAAAGCAACCTATAAAGCCAGTCTAATAAAACACACAAAATCAAATACTGGCTTGGTGTTCAAACAATCGCCGCACTTGTGCCTTGGTTGTGCGTCTGTCCCATGCGTCAAGGGCGATTTCACGAGCACGATAGATTCTACTGATGAGTAGGCTCTCGCTGTGTTTTTGTGCATTGATGAAGTGTTGAATTAACACTTGGCACAGCAGTTCGTCAAACAACAAGCCAACTTGCTTGATGTCATGATATTGCAGATGATGAAAAAAATCACGCCAAATTTGAGCAAGTCGCTGCTGCAATGCACTGCCGCCCAAAGCAGACAGAATAAAGTGTGCATTGGCATCTATCGTCTTGAGTTCACCGCCTGCTGATAAAAGATAGGGTAGGCTTTGATGGACGGTGGTTATCAGTATGGATAAATGCTCGTCTATGGCTTGCCAGTTGGGTAGGGCAGGTGCTGCAAGATTGCTGGCTTGTAGCCGCTCAATAAACGGTGCGTCTGCCGATGACACGCCAGAGTCGTGATAAATACGCAAAAGCACATCATCTGCCACCAAAGATGGTGCGTACAAGATACACAGGTACAATTCTTCTAGCGTGGTGATTTTGCTGTCAGATACTACCTGCTGGGGCGTGCTTTTGCGGCGTGCCGATAGCCGTCCGTACATGTCGTTGTTCAGTAATGAGCGAAAGCTAGAACCCTTAGGCAGATGTGCGGTAATGGCTTTAATTTCTGCCATGGCGGTGGCTTTTTGCTCTGGCTTGCTAAGCTCATGTTTGGCGGACATGACTTGGTACAGGTAGTCTGAAATTGACAAAGCGTCATGGATTGCTTGACGCATAGCCCCTGCTCCATGTGCCTTGATAAAGCTGTCGGGGTCATGATTGTCTTTGAGCGTCAAGAACTTGAGCGTTTTGCCATCAGGTAATGCTGGCATGGCAATCTCAAGGGTTCGCATGGCGGCTTTTTGACCTGCCTTGTCCCCATCAAAACATAGGGTTAATTCGTTGTTGAATTTTAATAAAGTCTCAATCTGTCCTTGATTTGCTGCTGTACCCATAGGAGCAACCGCCCCAAAAATACCTGCTTGATGCAGTGCTATCACGTCCATATACCCTTCCACCATCAGCCAGTCTGTTGCCTTGGCTTGTCTGGATTCGTAATAACCGTATAAAATGTGCTGCTTTTGAAAAATGACAGAATCGCTGGAGTTGATGTATTTTGGCATGACATCATCACTCATGGCACGCCCTGCAAAACCCACAATGCGACCTTGCTTATCCTTGATTGGAAAAATCACTCTATCACGAAACAAGTCATAGTCTCTGCCTTTTTGAGAAGGACGCACAAGCCCAAGAATTTTAAGCCCTTCGATATCATTGGGAAAGGCGGATTCTAGGTGTTGCCAGCCCATCGGTGCATAGCCAAGCTCAAAATGTGCAATGCTTTGCATACTCACCCCACGATTAACAAAATAATCCATGGCGGCACGGTGTTCGCTAAGCATAGTTTGATAAAAAGCACTGACCGCTTTTAGTAAGGCGTACAGATTGCCCTGTGCGTTATCCAAGCTGTCGTCAAATTGCCGTTCATCATGGCTTTGGTAGGCAAAATAATCTTTTTGATAATAATCTGGGTATGGCTCATTATAAGGCGTGTCAAATGGCATACTATCAAGCGGTATGCTATCAAATGGGGTTTGGTGCTGATGATGAGCAGTGGCATTCTCACGCCCATTGATACCATCTTGCGTCTGCTGTGGGCTAGACGGTAAAGCATTTGGCACAAATGATGACGTGCTTGTCGGTATCTCTGGATTGATGGAGGTGTTTTGTGGGTATTCATTATTGCTTTGAATACGGCTATTTTGAGTGTGGTTTTTTTGAGTAGGGCTGCTTTGGACAGAGCTTTGACTGTTGCGATTTTGGTGCTTGTGCTTGCTACTGTCGCTACTTTGGCGAGTATTGCTACGCTTGTAACTGATGTGTGTCGTATCTTCTTTGGGTAGGTCGATACCTGTTTTGTTGGCAAGCTCTTTGACGGCTTCTACAAAGGTAAGCCGCTCAAAATCCACCAAAAAGCTGATGGCATTGCCCTTAGCCCCACAACCAAAGCAGTAATAAAGATTGCTCTCTGGATTGACATAAAAAGATGGGGTTTTTTCGCCATGAAAAGGGCAGCAGCCACGGAATTCACGTCCAGCAGGCTTTAGCTCGGTGTGCCTTCTGATGATGGCAACCAAGTCGGCTTTGTCGTTGATTTGTGCGATGACGGATTCTGGAATACGCATAAGGTTATTAATGGCGAATGATGGCTTTATAAATTACAAATGCCAAGACATATCAAAATAAGTGATAGATAATTATAACAAATCGCAATAAACAATATGCCAATCTTAAAACAAAATTGGCATATCGTCATAACAAGTGAGCTTGACTGGCTTAAAAACCGTTGTCAAACCTATGTTACCGTTATTCTGCTGTACGAGTGCTGGGTGCAGATGTTGGGATATTGATGGTGTTTTGCGGCGTGGTAATGGCATCATTTGCGGCGGTATTGACGCTGTTGAGATTGCCCGCGGTGGCTTCGGTGTCTGACAAGCCAAGCCCAATACGCACATTGCGTCTGTTTTGAGTAAGATTGCCTATGGTATTGCTGTCATTGTCGGCTTCGGGCAATTGTAGCTGTGCCGCCCCTTGAATGACTTGCGTGCGTGTCGCCCCATCATAATTGGCAGCGGTGCTTGCAGTGTCATCGGTGCGTCCAAGTCTGCCAAAACTTGCGGCATTGAGTGTACGCTGCCACAGACCGCGAGATTTTTGATTGTCTATACGCACTTGACCCTTGTCGTTTAGGTATTGTGGGTAGTTAATCTGTAGCAAGGTCTTGTATTGATTGGCGTTGCTGGCAAGCCCTAGCTTGTCATTGGCATATGCCAAGATGGCAATAGCTTCTGGCACAGCGGTGGATTGTGGATAATATTGAAACACCCAGCGAGCTCTTTCGGCAGCTGCCACATAGGCATCTCGTTCGATGTACCAACGTGCTGCTGTCAATTCATGTTCGGCAAATTGATTGTAGATGTGTGTCATGCGTAGGGCAGCGTCAGGTGTATAAGAGCTGTTAGGGTAGCGGCTTACCAACTGCTGAAAATCTGCAAATGCCAAACGTAGATAAGCGGTATCTCGCTGACTTTGGTCGAGACGAAACAGCTTGCTTGCCTTGGGTGAGCCGTCCATGTGCGTAACGCCTTGGGCGTAGATGGCATAATCGACATAGGGGCTGGTCGGATAAGATTGAATGAATTGCCCTGTGGTCTGTGTTACCGATTCAAAATCCTTGGCACTATAGTACACATATATCAAATCCAGCAGTGCTTGCTGGGCGTATTTGCCTGTTGGGTAAAAGGTGCGAAGATTGTTCAAGGCAAGACTGGCAGAAGTATAACGTTCTTTGGCAATGGCTTCTTGAGCTTCTTGATAGTAGGCTTCTTCGCTCTTTTCGGCACGAGCAATGACTTCATCTTTTTTCTTAAAGACGTTTAAGGTTGAGCAACCAGTCGTTGTTAGCCCAATGCCTATCACGGCACAAATTGCCAAGCGAGTTAAAGAAAAAGAGTTTGTGCGGTGGTGAGAGTGGATTTTTGTCATAAATATTACCCTAATTTATACCGTGATGGTATCGTTTTTTTAACTTTAATTTAACATGCCATCAAGCTCGCTGACACATCTTAATTTAATTGGTTATCGGCTCTATGCTCAAAAAACCACAAAGCCAAGTATTCATCATAAAAACACGCATAATAAAAAATAGTTTCAAAATTATCAATACAAAAATTGCAGGTTAGTGTATCATGTTCGCTTGTGTTAATAAACCAAAAATTACAGCTTGGCAAAAAATCCACCCAAAAAACTTGCCCAAAAAATCCACCGCAGCAATCCAGCAAAGACCGCCGCATTTGTGTATCAAGGGATTTTGGTAGGGCGTTTTGCTTTTGTCTTTTGGGTCAAAAAGAGACAAATATGAGTATTTTTAAGGCAAAATCTACCAAGGAGCTTATTACACTCCTTATACTCTCAAAAATTTTGACGCAACTGTTGTCAATCAAATGTCAATCAGACACCAAATTTAGCCGTTTTTAACCAAAAACAAAAAAACAACCATTTGACAAACATAGAGCAAAAATGATTCAACACGCCTTAATCAACCCCAAATATAGCGATGTCATCGAAGACGGCGACAATGAGTTCATTGAGTCCGAGCAAGACGATGGGCGGTGTATTAAGCAGTCTTATACGGTTGCCGCAGACAAGGTGGGGCAACGCTTGGACAAGGTGGCAGCGTCGGTATTTACCGAATTTTCACGTGCCATTTTGCAAGGCTTTATCAGCGAAGGTGAGCTGACGGTCAATGGCAAGGCAGCCAAACCCAAGCAAGCACTCAAGCTCGCTGATGTACTACTGCTACAGACCATGCTCACGCCCCACGATGACGCACAGCCCGAAAACATTCCCTTGGCTGTCGTTTATGAAGACGACTCGGTACTGGTGATTGACAAGCCAGCAGGGCTGGTGGTTCACCCAGGGGCAGGCAATGCCACAGGCACTTTGGTGAATGCGTTGCTGTATCATTATCCCAACCAAGCACACTTACCAAGGGCAGGGCTGGTACATCGCATTGACAAGGACACCACAGGTCTGCTTATCATCGCCAAGACCGCCAGTGCTCAGCTGGATTTGACCCGCCAGCTCAAGGATAAGTCGGTATATCGACATTATCAATGCGTGGTGGCAGGCAATGCGGTAGATATTGCCAAGTATCGCACCATTGACGCTGCCATCGCTCGCCACACGAGCCAACGCACCAAGATGGCGGTACGTGCAGGGGGCAAAGTGGCAATCACGCATATCACCAATATCACCGCTTTGCATGATGAATTTTGCCTGCTGGATATCGCATTAGAGACAGGACGCACCCATCAGATTAGAGTACATTTGTCCCATGTTGGGCATGGTATCATTGGTGATAAAACCTATCCCAATCGTGCCAAGATTGGCAGCCTAACAGAGATACAAAAAACAGCAGTACAGCAATTTTCAAGACAGGCATTGCACGCACATACACTGGGCTTTACCCACCCAGAGACAGGCGAGCCTATAAAAGTCAGCACGCCATTGCCAGCCGATATGGCACAGCTTGTTGCGGTTTTGGCAAGTTAAGGGGTGTGTACGATGTTTATGAACACTTTGTTTGAAAATGACGCAGTGCATATCGCCCAAACCATCGCTGGCAATGGCAAGCAGGATTTTGCCAAGTTTTACAATACTAAGTTTAACCATGCTGGGTTGGTTGATGACACAAATGATTTGTACGACAGCTTTAATCTTGGGCTGCATGTGGGTGATGACCCAAGGCGTGTACTTGACAATCGTGCCAAGTTATTGATCGCACTGCCACATGCCAAGCGTATTGTTTGGCTTAATCAAGTGCATGGCAATCATATCGAACATATCACAAAGAGACTGGATAACACGCTACTAAATGCAGACGCACTGATTACCGAGTGTGCTGGCGTGGCACTGGCGATTATGACCGCTGACTGCGTGCCTGTGGCGATATTTGATGAACACAAGGTTGCTTGCGTACATGCAGGTTGGCAAGGGCTGGTAGCGGGCATTATTAACAAAACCTGTCAGCACATCAGCACGCAAAAATACGCTTATATTGGGGCTTGTATCAGCGGAGCGGCTTATGAAGTGTCCTATGAGCTGGCACGGCGTATCGTTGATGATTGTGTGCGTCAGCGACTGGTAGAGCCGAACGCTGATGAGCTGTTTGCCATGATTGTCAAGCCAAGCACGTCTGTAGATAAAGTGCTGCTTGACATTGCCACGCTTGCCAAATTGCAACTGATGGCGTGCGATGTACAGCTCATCAATCAAGACATTGCGTGCAGTTATCATGATGAGCGTTTTTATTCGTATCGTGCTCAGACACATGCAGGCAAAAGAGCCACAGGCAGAATGGCAATGCTCATCACCAAAAAAACCAACAAATAAAGCCATCAATCCCTTTTTTTATAGCGTTTTATAGGACGAATTTCACCTTGAATACAAATAAGCCAAGAAAAAAACTGGGAAAGAAACCAAGAAAGAAGCTAAGAGAGTGTTTATGAATACCGCCAGCATTGCTGTGATTTATCATTCTAACTATGGACATACACGCCGTGTCGCCATTGCTGTGCAGACAGGGGCAGCTTGTCATGTGAATGCTCGTTTGATTGATGTGTCGCACATTACCAAAGACGATTGGGAATATATGGACAATGCAAATATGCTGGTATTTGGGACGGCGGTGTATTTGGGTGGGGTAACGGCGGAATTTAAGCAGTTTATGGACAGTACGTCAAAGCGTTGGCTGGGGCGTACTTGGCAAGGTAAATTTGCCGCAGGATTTGCCAATTCTGGCGGTCTAAGTGGTGATAAGCTGGCGGCATTGCAAAGCCTGTGCTTATTCGCCATGCAGCACGGTATGAATTGGGTTGGGTTGCCGCTTATACCCACAGGCAGCAGCGAAACAGATTTGAATCGCTTGTCTGCTTTTTTGGGTTTGATGACACAGTCTATCGATGCGGCGGTTGAATTAACACCTTGTCAAGGCGATATGGATACGGCTGTTTGGTTTGGTGAGCATTTGGGTAAGACCATCAAGCAATATCATTAAGCAACATGACAATATAGTCAATTAAAATTGCAATGATACTTCGTTGCCAGCTCCCTTATGTACTACTTGTACACCACGGTCGCTGTCGCCTTGTCTCATTTTTATTTTAAATGACTATAACATGCGACTGATGTTATATTGCATGATGGTAAAACTTCAATATGCCCTATAATCCTGCAAACAAATCATTCATACCTTCTGCCATCGTTGGGTGAGTGAATATCTGCGATTTAAAATAAGCAGCAGGAATGTGATAATCCATCGCCAGTTTAAATAGATTAATCAGTTCATGACTTTCGGCACATAATAATGTTACGCCAAGGATTAGCCCTGTATCTTTATCAATGATGGCTTTTAATAGACCGTCTGTTTGATTTATTACCTTGGCTTTGACGATATCATTGGCTTTTAGGGTGAGCAGGTGATAATTTTTGTTGGCATTTATCGCTTGTTTTTCGGTCATGCCGATATGAGATAATGGCGGATTGATAAATACCGAAGTGGGAAAAACATTTCTGTCCTTGGTATTTCTATTGCCATCACCAAATAATTGATTGATAACAATGCGATAATCATCAAGCGAAATATAAGTAAACTGCGGTGAACCTGCCACATCGCCCATCGCCCAAATGTTGTCCGCTGCTTTTAGGTGTTCATCAACTTGAATAAAACCACGTTCGGTAAGTTGTATACTGGTATTATGCAGCTCAAGCGTTTGGGTATTGGGTTTGCGTCCTGTGGCGATAAGCACCACATCGGCAAAGATATCGTCTATAGCTTGGTTGTTTTGAGTGAGTTTTATCGCAACAGTGTTATCGGTATTGTTGTTAGTATTATCAGATTGAGCAAACTCGCTGATGTTTACGCCAGTCATGACTTGTATGTTATGACGAGCCATGATAGTTAATATCTCTTGGCGAATGTCTTCGTCTTGATGAGCAATGAGTGTATCGGCAGTTTCTAAGATAGTAACTTGACTGCCAAAGGCACGATACATAAAAGCAAATTCCAAAGCAATAAAACCACCGCCAATAATCACCAAATGATTGGGGGCATTATCTTTATAATGGTTTAAAGATAAAATTCCTGTACTGTCAAAAATATACTGATTAAACAGTGCATTCAGCCCAGTAATAGGCGGAATATTGGACACCGCCCCTGTATTGATAAAAATACGTTCGGCAGTAATGGTATTGCCATTGCTTAATATGACTGTATTGTCGTTTTGAAATTTTGCGGTGGCATTAATCACGGTGATATTACTTTCATGATTAAGTTTGTTATAATTGGCAGTACGCAGTTGAGTGATAAGCTGGTCTTTGCTGTGCATGGCTTCAGTGAATGAATGGTACTGGCTTTCGTGAATTAGCTTTTTGGACGGAATACAGCCAATATTGATACAAGTACCACCGTACATCTGTTCAGACTGTTCGATGAGCGTTACTTGTTCGCCCAATTTTGCCAAATGACTTGCTAAGGTCTTGCCAGCTTTGCCAAAGCCGATGATAAGATTTTTGGTGGTGCTTGTCATGATTTTCCTTAATACTGTATCAAGATAGGCTAGGGTCTGCCGACAATTCATCACGCCAAACAATTAAGTTTGAAGTTTGTGGTAAACGTACGGCTTTTGTGCTAAAAATGGCTAAATCTTATCTTTCATCGTCAAAAACTTGTTTGATAGAATAACTATCAACCTGCGTTTTTTCCTTGAAAGAAGGGCGATTTATCT
>JAUNUB010000075.1 GCA_030538375.1 Moraxella sp.
CATCATCTGCATGTATATTTGCCAATCAGAATGCAACTTTTTCATACAAGACTTTATACAAGTCCATACAAGCCTATACAAGGAAATCATCATGTCTGTGCAAGCCCTACAAACCGCCGCCGAAACTCGCCGCAGTATCTATGCTCTGAACAAAAATCTACCCATCAGCACCGACGAAGTTAAGCAAATCATCGAACACGCTGTCAAGCATACACCATCATCGTTCAATTCTCAATCAACGCGTGTGATTGCACTGTTTGGTGCAGAGCATGACAAGCTGTGGGATTTGACCACAGAAGCCTTGCGTGCTATCGTTCCTGCCGAAAACTTTGCCCCAACCGAACAAAAACTAGCCATGTTCAAGGCAGGTGCAGGCACGGTGATGTTTTTTGAAGACAAGCGTCCTATCGAAGCCTTGCAAGCCAATTTTCCAGCTTATGCGGACAATTTCCCAATTTGGGCAGAGCATACCAACGCCATGCACCAGTACGCCATTTGGACGGCTTTGGCGGCAGCTGGCGTAGGGGCAAATCTACAGCATTACAACCCTGTGATTGATGACGCAGTTGCTAAGACTTGGCATGTGCCAAGCGAGTGGAAATTGCGTGCTCAAATGGTGTTCGGTGGTATTGCTGCACCTGCTGGCGATAAAGAATTTGCACCGCTTGACGAGCGTTTGCAGTTTTTTGGTTGATTGATTGTTGTTTTTGTAGCGGATAACGTTCAAAAACAAGGTGAATGCTCATGGGTGTAGCATGGCTGAACCCACGATTATACTGAAAATAAGCAACCATAATATCAGCACCGTCTGCAAAAGTTTGTGGACGGTGTTTTGGCTGTGATGGTAAGTATTCGAAGCAAAAACCGTTTAAGTCAAAAAATGGTACTTTTGGACGGTTTGAGACAATCAAAGCAAGACCATGATGTGATTTGTGTTATAATAAGGGTAATATCAAATTTTTGTACGCATATGATGACAGATTTTAACACACGCTTGATTTTGACTGCCAGTGCCTTGTCTGTGCTTGCATTTGCCACGCCAGCAGCCATGGCGGACGTGCCGATTTATCAGTATGAAGACGGTAATGGCAAGCTATTTTTGACCAATATTCAGCAAAATACTGGCGGTGCGGCGAAGTTCACCCAAAAAAGCGTAACTTATTATCCTGACACCAAGCTGCATTCTAATGGCGACATTCCCAGTACTTACAACCCAACCACTGCCGCAACCCCCAGCCGCAGTGCCAATCGCAATGCCTATGACCATCTGATTCGTGCAGCGTCTGCTCGTCATGGCGTAGATGCGGCATTGATTAAGGCAATTATCCATACGGAATCCGCCTTTAATCCATCGGCTCGCTCACCTGTGGGAGCAATGGGGCTTATGCAGCTAATGCCCGGCACGGCTCGTGATATGGGCGTGATGAATGCGTGGGACCCTGTCCAAAACATCGAAGGCGGCACAAAGTATCTGGCGTGGCTCATGCGTCAATTTAACAACCGTGATTATGTGGTCGCCGCTTATAATGCAGGGCTTGGCAATGTGCGTAAGCATGGGGGCATTCCACCGTTTCGTGAAACACAAAATTACGTCAAAAGTGTGAATTCTCGTTATGCCAGTCTATATCGTAATGACGCTGGTATTTCGGGTGCGTATATTGCCCAAAATCATAACGCACCAGCAGTGCAACAAGTCAGCATGGCAAGCTACAATAACACCAGCCAAAACAGTAACTATGCCACGCCCCAAAACAACCAAACCGCCACCATTTCTAGCAGTTCGGGACGTATCTATATCAGTAGCAGTGGCAACAATCGCTAGAAATAACCACTAAGATTTGATTTGTACCATCAAAAAATCACCGTCATCAGATAAAAGGCGGTGATTTTTTGTGTACAATGTTTGTGGGTAACGGACGCTTAAAGCATATACTTTATGTTAATGGTTTGCTATCACACCACGGATAATTGATACTCATCATCATCTAGTTTGGCTATCAATGTATCGCCAGCGACCAGTTGCCCCACACCTTTTGGTGTGCCTGTAAAAATCAAATCACCAGCGGACAAGCCATACAGCTCATCAAGATGATTGACCAGCTCTTCAAAGCTGTACATCATCTTGGTGATGGTGTCATGCTGACGAACTTCGCCATTCACACTCAAAAACAGCTCATACGCCGCCGACTGATAAGGACGAAAATTGCCAACCCAGCAGGCATTTTTAAAGCCCTTTGCCTTTGTCCATGGCAGACCATGGCTTTTGGCGATGTCTTGTATATCCCTTGCGGTTAAGTCCAGCCCTACAGCAATGCCGTCAATGCTGCGGTTGTCGCCCATCAGTAGCACCGCTTCGACTTCATGATGGATATTACTGGAAAAGCTCGGTAGGGTGAGCGTATCGCCTGTTGTTAGGCTGCTGTTTGGTTTTAGAAATACCAATGGTTCATTAGGTGTGGCATTACCCAGTTCACGAATGTGTTCGGCATAGCTACGCCCAATACAAAAGATGGTATTCACGGTGTGAGTTTGCTGGTCTGTGGTGCGTACGCTGCGTGTCATGTTGTTATCCTTGGGGGTATTTTTGAATTATTTTGCGTGATGAATATTCGTTCGGCACGCAGGCTTTTGACCGCTGCTTACTCATTCATCGCACAATGCTTGCTTATTAAGTCCACTAAGTAGGGCTGATAATACGCAGGCAAATCATGCCCCATGCCATCGACCGCCACAAAGCGACTGTTGTGAATGACCTTGGCAAGGTGCTTGCCATGGCTTTGATGGATAAGACTGTCCTTTGTGCCGTGAATGATGAGCGTGGGGACGGTGATTTTTTTGCTGTAGTCCAGCACCGAGCCTGTTGCCAAGATGGCATTCATCTGCTGAGCAATGCCCAGTGGATAAAAACAGCGGCGATAGCGACATTCGGCAATGGCACGAGTATTCTTGATATCAAGGTGTCCCGGTGAGCCAACGGTCGTCATAAACCACACCGCATGCCGCACCAAATCACGTTCTGTCTGCCCTTGGGGCTTACGAAAAAAAGTGGCGAATTGCTTGGGTTTTGGTGGTGCTAAAAATGCTTTGTTGTTACTGCTAAATAATAAGGTTAGGCTATTGACCAAAGTAGGGTAACTGGCACTTAGGATTTGTCCGATGATACCACCCATCGAAGCCCCAACCAGATTGACTTTGCCAAGGTTCATCGCCCTTATCAGACCTGCGGTGTCTCGTGCCATGTCGGTGAGTGTGTAGGCGACTTTTTCTTGTTTGTTGGACAGTCCGATTTGGTTTTTTGCGACCATTTTGACAATGTTGGTGCGTGGCAAATTGTCCATATAGATTTTGGTAGACAGCCCTGTATCACGGTTGTCAAAGCGAATAACAAAAAAGTGAGCGTCGATAAACTGCTTTAAAAAAGTATCCGACCAAAACATCAACTGCGAGCCAAAACCTGTGATAAACAGCAACGGCGGATTGTTAGGATTGCCCCCAGCTTCGACACACAGCGTAATGCCATCGCCTACATCAATCATCGCTTGATATAGGTAGGGAGATAAGTCGGACGGCTGCCAATCAATGTCGCCAAATTTTGCCCAGCTGTTAGGGGGTGTGCTTGGCAAGGTGTCAAAAATATCACTCATAGGCTTATCATGTTTGTAAGGTGGTAAAGTGTAAAGTGCAATAAGGGCATAATAAAAAGTGGGGTGATGGTCTATGGATTTCGCATTACATTTATTATGTTAAATACATCTTAAATCATGGCAAAATTGCTTATGGTAAGATATAGTACAACCGAGCAACGCACGATAGGGCAATCTGCGGTGCAGTAATGCGACAAAGCAAGTTACGACAGGGCAATCTATGATAGAGCAATCTTATCATCAAATCTCAACCGTTTAAATCTCAGCCATTTCAAAATCTGCTTTGCCCACGCCGCATTCTGGACAGGTCCAGTCATCAGGAATGTCTTCCCAGCGTGTGCCAGCCGCCAAACCTTCTTCGGGGCAACCTAGGGCTTCATCATACACCCAGCCGCAGACGATACATTGATATTTTTTCATTTAATTTGCCTTGTGCTACATCATAAAAATCAGCCAACAAGTTTACATTCGTTGGCTAATTTTGTAAAGGGCTTTTGGCGAAATTTTGTAACCAAATTTTGTGATGTTTCAATTCATTTAGGCAACTGTGAATTACCCTTACTTGGAAGGGGTTTTAACCACAAAGGAGGTTTTGATGAATGGTTTAACCACCCAATCTGTCCGCCAGCTCTTGACGTGCCTTGACAAAACCATCAATGCCCTTGATGAGTAGGGTGTTTAAAGGTTGATTGTCTTGCTCGGCTTTGAATTCGGCTTCGGTGAGTGGTGTGGGTTTGGGCTGAATGTTATCTACAGGGCTTAGCAGACGTGGCACATCGGTGTCCATGCCGCTAAGCTCGTCCAGTAGGGCAGGCGAGATGGTGAGCAAATCACAGCCTGCTAGGGCAATCAATTGAGCGGTACTGCGAAAACTTGCCCCCATCACTTGGGTGTGATAGCCGTGTGATTTATAAAACTGATAAATGCTCTTAACCGAACCCACCCCCATGTCATCGCTGATGGCAATGCTGTCCTTGCCTTCTTGGGCTTTTTGAAAGTCGGTGATACGCCCCACGAATGGCGAAATCAAGGTAACGCCAGCGTCCGCACAGGCACGTGCTTGGGCGGTGGTGAATAGCAGGGTGAGATTGCAGGCGATGCCTTGCTGTTCTAGGATTTCGGCGGCTTTGATGCCTTCCCATGTGGCGGCGATTTTGATTAAGATACGGCTTTTGTCCACGCCTGCTTGCTGGTACAGTTCGATGAATTCTAGGGCTTTTTTGACGGTGGCTTCGGTATCAAAAGACAGACGAGCGTCCACTTCGGTGGAGACACGCCCTTTGATGAGCTTGCTAATCTGCGTGCCAAGGGCAACCGTCAAGCGGTCAATCGCCACATCGACATCAAGCCCCTTGACACTGGCAAGCAGCTCATCATGCTCGCCACTGGCAAAGGCGGCGGTGATTAGGCTGGGATTGGTCGTTGCGTCAATGGGCTGCAAGCGAGCAATGGCGGACAAATCCCCTGTATCGGCGACAATGGTGGTGTGTTTGGCAAGTTGTTGTAAGCTGTTCATAGATGACCTATTATAAAGTGGTAATAAGAATTTCTCACAAGTTAGCACATTCACAAACTTTGTCAAGTATTGAATGCGGATTTTGTCCATTGATGGCGTGATGTTGGTTTTTCTTATGTTTTTGTGATGATTGGGGGCTTATCATTTTTGGTGAAATCGTGTATCATGATGATGTATTTTTAGGCTATTTTTTGATAACAAGATAAGGGGTGAATAATGAACACTGATGACATTGGCGTATTGCGTGGGCAGATTGATGGCATTGATGAAGAGATTCAAAGGCTGATTAATGAGCGTGCGGCTATCGCCCAAAAAGTCGCCATCGCCAAAAAAGACAACGAAAATCACCCCATTTTTTATCGTCCAGAGCGTGAAGCCCAAGTGCTACAAGCGGTCATGGCACGCAATACAGGACCACTGCCTGATAAGACGATGGCAAGATTGTTCCGTGAGATTATGTCCGTGTGCCTTGATTTAGAAGCCCCTCAAAAAATCGCCTATCTTGGACCAGTAGGGACGTTCACACATGCCGCCGCATTAAAGCACTTTGGCAGTGCTGCCAAGACCGTGCCACTTACCAGTATTATGGACGTGTTTCGTGAAGTGGAGTCTGGCTCTGCGATGTATGGCGTTGTGCCTGTCGAAAATTCGTCCGAAGGCATGGTTAATCACACCCTAGATGCGTTTTTGAACTCTGGCTTAAAAATTATCGGTGAAGTGGAATTGCCTATCCATCATAATTTTTTGGTTGCACCGCACACTCGTGTCAAGCAGCTGAGCTGTATCTACTCACATCAGCAGTCTTTGGCACAGTGTCGTCATTGGCTGGACGCTAATTTTCCGAATGTGGAGCGTGTGGCGGTGTCGTCCAATGGCGAAGCGGCAAGACGCATTCAAGGCGAATGGCATTCGGCAGCGATTGCAGGTGATGTGGCGATGGCAGAATACAGTCTGCACAAACTGCACGAAAACATCGAAGACAACCCAAACAATACCACACGCTTTTTAATCATCGGACGTGAAAACGTTGCCCCATCAGGACAGGACAAGACTTCTATCATCGTCTCAAGCCCCGACAGAGCAGGGGCGTTGATTGAGATTTTAGAGCCGTTAAAACGCCATGGCGTATCCATGACCAGTATCGAAACTCGTCCAGAGCGTCCTAACAAATGGGCGTATGTGTTCTTTATTGATATGAATGGACATATTGATGATGATAATGTGGCGGCGGCGATTGCAGACATTCGCCCCATTGTCAAAGAGCTAAGAGTGCTTGGCTCGTATCCCAAGGCGGTGTTGTAAGGCGATGAAACCTGTGCAACACGTTTCTCAACACGCTTTTTTATTCAACCATCTGTGCGTGATAGGTTTGGGGCTGATTGGCTCAAGCCTTGCTCAAGCGGTGCGAGATGGCAACTTGGCTCAACGTATCACAGCGGTGGACATGAATGAGTATGAGTTGCAAGCAGCGATAACAGCAGGCACGATAGACAGCGGCAGCACAGATGTGGCAACAGGCGTGGCAGGGGCGGACATTATTGTACTGGCTGTGCCGACCCAAGCGGTGCAAGCGGTTCTGGGGCAGATACAGCGGGCGATGAATGCAGGCACACTAAAGCCAGATGTGCTGATAAGTGATGTTGCTAGCACCAAGCAAAATGTATTAAGTGCGGCACTTAAAGCATTGAATGGCAAGTATGGTGTGCGTTATTTTGTGCCTGCTCACCCCATTGCAGGGGCAGAAAAATCGGGCTTTGCCGCACGCAATGCCAGTCTATTTATCCATCATAAGCTGATTGTCTGTCCACATGATACCATTGATAGCCATGCCCTTGCCAAGGTAAGCACGCTGTGGCAAGCGGTAGGGGCAGATGTGGTGCAGATGGACGCTAGGCGGCACGATGAAGTGCTTGCCTTTACCAGTCATTTGCCGCATTTGCTGGCGTTTAACCTAACTTATCAACTTGCCAAGCATGATGACAATTTGGATATTTTTCGTTATGCCGCTGGGGGCTTTCGAGATTTTAGCCGTATCGCTGCCAGCCACCCTGTGATGTGGCATGATATTTTTTTGGCAAACAAATCCGCTGTTTTGCACGCTTTGGACGAATATACCGATTTTTTGGCAAATTTTCGCACGCTGATTGAGCAAGAGAATTCGACCGAACTCAAAAAACTGCTTATTACCGCCCAAAACGCACGCAAACACTTTGGCTATATGCTACTTCATAATAATTCATCTAAGGACATCGCTATGCAACGCTATCGCATTTCGCCCAACACCAGCATTAATGGCGTAATAAAAGTCGCCCCAGACAAATCCATCTCGCACCGCAGTATCATGTTTGGCAGTCTGGCTGATGGCGTTACGCATGTGGAGAATTTTTTGGAAGGTGAAGACGCGCTATCCACTCTGCAAGCCTTTGTGGATATGGGTGTAACCATCGAACGCAGCGGCGATAAAGTTACCATTCACGGTGTGGGTATTGATGGACTACAAAGCCCAAAAGACGTGCTAAACATGGGCAATTCTGGCACAAGTATGCGACTGTTGTCGGGGATTTTGGCGGCTCAAAATTTTGACAGCGTGGTAACAGGTGATGTCAGCCTATCCAAAAGACCGATGGAGCGTGTCGCTGCCCCACTTCGTCTAATGGGAGCAAATATCCAAAGCACAGGCGAAAAAGGCACAGCCCCCTTATCTATTAAAGGCGGTACGCTCACTGGCATTGAGTATGTTTTGCCTGTTGCGTCGGCACAGATTAAGTCTTGTCTGTTATTGGCAGGGCTTTGGGCGAATGGCACAACGACCATCACCGAGCCCGAAGTGAGCCGAGACCACACCGAGCGTATGCTAAGTGCCTTTGGCTATCCTGTGGCGGTGAATGGCAATCAAATCAGCGTAACAGGCGGCGGACGATTGACGGCGTGCAATATCGTCGTGCCAAATGACATCTCAAGTGCGGCGTTCTTTATGGTGGCGGCAAGTATTGCTAAAGACAGCGAGATTACGCTAACTGGCGTAGGAATTAACCCTACTCGTACAGGGGTGATTGATATTCTGCAGCTCATGGGGGCGGACATCACATTGATGAACGAGCGTACCGTGGGCGGCGAGCCTGTGGCGGACATCGTGGTCAAATCTGCTGAGCTACACGGCATTGACATTCCAGAGCGACTTGTGCCACTGGCGATTGATGAATTTCCTGTGTTGTTCGTGGCGGCAAGTTGTGCCACTGGGCAGACCAAGCTCACAGGAGCAAAAGAGCTGCGTGTCAAAGAATCCGACCGTATTGCCGTGATGGCAGATGGGCTAGCGAGTTTTGGTATTGATTGCACCGTGCTGGACGATGGCATTGTCATTCAAGGCAAGGGGCAAGCAGGCGTGCATACAGCGGTGTTTTCTGGTGGCGAGATTAACTCACATCACGACCATCGTATCGCCATGAGTTTTGCGGTGGCGAGCCTTAGAAGTGCAGGCGAAATCATCATTCATGGCACAGAAACCGTGAACACAAGTTTTCCAAACTTCGCCACGTTGATGAGCAATGCTGGTGTCAGTATCGCTGTAGAAGATTAAAGATATATCCTGTAATATATCCTAAGTTTTTAAAAGTCGGATTGACTGTGTTTTAATCCGACCTTTGTTGTTTTTATGGTCTTTTGAATTCAATTTAGTACGTCGTCAAACTCGTTTGCTGTACTACTTGTACTATCTGCTACTGGTTTTCCTCGTCCTAAAATGAATTTATTTGACTATAATCCGAGCTTTGTTGTTGTTAATGCCAAGTCAAAAATAAAGTACAATTTTTCAGCAATAAGTCGTGTAATAGACAAAAAATGGACTTATGCTACACCCTGCTATTTATTATTACATTGGACAAAATTTTCATCATTAGCATTAGCAATTATTAGCATTGGCGTAATACACGATAAGCAATAGGCAAATAATGTCAAACTCAATCACCACAACCCCAAAAGGTATTGCCACAGCATTGGTGGCTTTTTTGATTTGGGGAAATTTTCCTTTATATTTTAAGTTATTAGATGGGTATCATGCAGTAGAGATTATTGTTCATCGTGTGGTATGGACTTTTTTTGTGCTGCTGTTTGTGATTGCTTTGGGTAGGCGTAATGATTGGCTTATCAAGATTAAACAAAATCCAAAATGGCTGGCATTGACTTTTTTGGCGGCATTATTAATCGGTACAAATTGGCTGATTTATGTATGGGCGGTGAATAATGATAAATTGTTAGAAGCAAGCCTTGGTTATTTTATTGCACCGTTATTGGGTATCGTGGTTTCTTTGATTGTGTTTAAAGAAAGATTGAGAGTGTTACAAAAAATCGCCGTGGCGTTGGCAGCACTTGCAGTATTGATTCAGCTGGTGTGGCTGGGTGGATTGCCTTGGGTGAGTTTGATATTGGCGGCTTCTTTTGTGTTTTATGGCATGATACAACGCAAGACACCGTTTAATGCCTTAGATGGCTTGTTTATCGAAACGGCATTATTAACACCGATTTGTATTATTTGGCTTATGCAGGCGAATGTTGCCAGTTCGCATTTTTCGTTTTGGTTGTCCAGTCATGTTTGGCTATTGGCATTAGCAGGACCGATTACCTTGATTCCGTTATTATTATATAATAAATCAACCAAGATGGTAAGTTTTAATACACTGAGTTTTATGAACTATATTACCCCAAGCCTTGTGTTTTTGTTGGCGGTATTTTATTATCATGAAGTTTTTGATACACAAAAAATGACGGTGTTTATTTTTATTTGGGCAGGTCTTTTGGTCTTTAGCATTGATATGATAAAAAACCGAAAACAGTTGAATTAAAAAACAGTAATAAAGTTGGCTACAAATTTTAAGCAAAGAAGAGATTTATGAATACCGTATTTATCAAAGATTTAACCATTGATACAATGGTTGGGGTGTATGACTGGGAGCGAGCCATTAAGCAGCGGCTTATTATAGATGTTGAGCTAAGCTGTGATATGAATGCAGCATTTATCAGTGATGATGTGGCAGATGCGATTAATTACAAAAGCGTGTGCGAAGACATCGAAAGACTGTGCCATGAATACCAAGCCAAACTGTTAGAAAGATTGGCAAATGGTATCATTGAATATCTGTTTGAGCATTATCCATGTACCAAAATCAGCCTAAGTATCAAAAAACCTAACGCTATAAAAAATGCCGTGGTTGGGGTAAATGTAGTGCGTACAAAGTCAGTTGTTTAAAAGGCATTATCAAAGGCTTATATTGTGAAATTATTTCAAGATTTTTTGATAAATAATATACCTGTTATAGACAAAGCCCAAGTATTACAAAAAACAGCTTGTGCGGTATTGGTGATGATGGGAAGTAATCATGGACGTACAGAGAATTTTGCCATAGCTTATCAAATGTTATCAAGTCTTGGCGAGTGTCAATATTCTGCCAAGATAGCCAGCCAAGATTATACAGGCAAGTCCTTTGATTATGACAACCAAGCAGTATTGATTGTATTAACTCATTCTATGAGTTTGGCTGATGTACGAGAATTTTTAAAAAGCATTGAATTGAAAGTGGGGCGTAACCATAATGTAGATAACACAAATACAGATAATATAAATGCGGATAATATAAAATGTACCGTACCACTGGATTTGGATATTTTGGCATTTTGTGAATATGCTGATGATAACACTCAGCAGTTATGGCAAGGTGTCAAAGAACGCTTTCCATTGAAGGCACACGAAATAGCGGTTTTGAGTGCTTGATATGCCA
>JAUNUB010000076.1 GCA_030538375.1 Moraxella sp.
TACAGATAATTCACGATACAGATAATTCACATCAAGGAGAGTGTTATGCTAGGTCAAATCGAATATACCATCAATCAACTATTCGCACAGTTGGGATTGGACAGCTCAGATGAAGCGATTGATAAGTTTATCAAAATCAATCAATTACCAGAAGAAGTTCAGTTGATGGACGCACCATTTTGGAATGCCAATCAACGCAATTTTATCAAAGAAGAGTATCGCTGTGATGCGGTGTGGTCATCTACCTTAGATGAATTGAACGTTGCCCTGCACAAAGACGCTATGAATTGAGCTGTATTTGTTTAAAAGTATACATTTTGGCGAGTTTTACTATCGGTGCTTACTTAAAATACCGACTTGTGTGATGTTTGACAAAGTCATCAGCAGGCACTTTCTAAAAATTTAGAGAGTGCTTTTTTAATGCCAAAAATTCATATATATAAGCAAAATAAGAATATATATCACCATCAACTTTTTGCGATAATGCCACTTCTTTTTTTGAGCGACTTTTTTGAGCGACGTGAGATTTTATGGCGAATTTTGACAACAACGACTGGATTATCATTGCCTTTTTTGTATTGGGGGCGTTGCTGCATGGCATTACTGGCTTTGGCTATCCTATTGTTGGCACAGCGATTATTGCGAGCTTTTATTCGCTCAAGGTGGCGGTGGCGATGGTGGTGATACCGTGCATTGTGCTGAACCTTATCATGCTGCGTACAGGTGGCACGATTATTGGCAATACCTTAAAATATGGTAAGGAGTATTTTTGGCTGTTCTTCACCAGTTTTATTGGTGGGATTTTGGGAGTGAAGTTACTGCTTGTCATTCCAGAGAGCTATCTGAAGATATTTTTGGGCGTAACGCTGCTATTTTATGTGGCGACCCAATACACCAAATACCGCATTAAGTTCAAAAAAGACAATAAAACCATGGCGATATTTGGCTTTGTCGCTGGGGTGATTGGTGGTGTAACCAATGCCATCGTGGCGTTTTTGATGATTTATCTGTTGGGGACTGACCGCAACAAACACGAGATGGTAATTGTCAATAATATCAGTATCTTAATCACCAAGATTATTCAGATTGTTATGCTATTCCCTGTGATTGTCGGTTTTGAAAGCAAGCAGATGTGGCTACTTGGTGTGGTGATTTTTATCTCGCTATTTTTTGTGTATATTGGTTCTTATATTCGTAATAAACTGTCGCAAGAGATTTTTAATCATGCCATTGCGGTGATGTTGTTCGCACTTGGGGTGTATGCACTGTGGCAAGGGGTGCGGATTTTGTAAGCTGTTCTTTGTGTGCTAAGACAGTGTTTGCGGTAATATGGTGTTTAAAAGGTGTTGTTTTGGTATATGGTTGAGTAAAATTACAATGATACGGCATTGCCAGCTTGTCTTGTTTTTATTTTAACCAGCCATAGTTGTCTAAACGAATTGTTTAAACACATTGTCTAAACGGTGCTTTATAGCCGTTCGTTATAGCAAAAACAAATTTTTTGAATTATACAGATTAATTATGAAAAGAAAAGTAAATTTACAAAATTATAACAATATACACCCTTGTCAAGCATGGCAAAATATGAGAAATTAATACCACGGCAATCATATTTGACGAGCTTGCCGTCTTTGGCTTTTTATTTGTCTAAGTTAATAGAGCTGGGTATTAACGAGCTAAATGTTAAAGAAGCAAACGTTAAAAAGCCAAGTGTTAAAGAACTAAGTCATATTCACAGGAGTGTACGTATGAACATCAAAATCACTGGACATCACATCAGTGTCAGCCCCGAACTTGAAACGTTGGTGATGGAAAAACTTGCCAAGCCCCTGCGGCATTTTGACCAAATCCAAAGCATTCAAGTGATACTCTCGCATGACCACAACCGCACCAATGCGTGCCATGCCGAAGCGATTTTGCGAGTGTCGGGACAAGAGATGTTTGTCAAGGCGGACAGTGATGACATGCGTGATGCTATCGGTGGTATGGCGGATATGCTTACTCGTCAAGTTCGCAAACACAAGACCCGCCTAGAGCGTCGCCACATGGCAGAAGCTGGCAAGGGCAAGCACCCACCTGCCGAAGTGATGAGCGATGACGAAATTGACGAAATTGACGATTATGACGAGTATGCGGTATAACGAACTTTGCTGATACTCAAAAACCCCAACAGTTATGATGATTGTCGGGGTTTTTTGTTGGGTTGATGGGGTTAGATTGGTTTGTGGTGTGGCTAATTCTAGCTTTTCATTTCCTAGCCTTTTATTCGCAGTCTTTCCCAGTCTTTTCTGCCCTTATCCTGTCTTTTTGACCTAACCCCCACCCACTGCTTGCACCACTTCAATCCGCATATTTTCGGTTAAAGAGGTGTCTGCTAGGCGAGATTTTGGCACAAGCATGCCATCAATTTCAACCGCATAACGTCCTTGCGTGAGATTATGCTGCTCAAGCAGGGCTTGCACATGCGGTGCATTGCTGTCCATGATGGTGGCATTTAGGGTGATTGACGTCATATTTGTTCTCTATCTTTTGATGGCGATGGCAAGGCTTAGCCATGCGATGATGAATGAGATACCGCCAATAGGCGTGATTGCCCCTAGCCACTTTGGTGCACCGAGTGCGATGGCGTACAACGAGCCGCTAAACAAGACAATGCCAGCTTGGAGCAGTAGAGCGGTTTTGGTTAGGCGGCTTGCGATTGTGGTTGTGTCAAATTGACTGATTGCCCCAACCACAATCAATCCTACGGCGTGAATAAGCAGGTACAATGTTGCTGTGTGCCAAATGGCAATGGCATAGTCATCAGCGAATTTTTTTAACCCATGTGCACCAAACGCCCCTAAGCCCACGCCTATTGCCATGTTTACCGCACCAATGCGTATCCAGTTTATGCCATTGCAGTTTGTGCTATTGGCAGGGCTTTTTGTGTCGCTTGTTTTGGGGCTGTGGCTGTTCACTGTATTGCTCATTGCATATCGTCCAACACAGCATTGTCAATGGTCATGGCTTCTCGGATTTTTTCCATGGCGTTTTTTTCGATTTGACGCACACGTTCGGCGGAGATATTGTATACCGCTGCTAGGTCATGCAGCGTGGATTTTTGTTCGGCAAGCCAACGCTGGGTAATGATGTCTCGTGAACGTTCGTCCAATGCACCCATGGCTTCTTGTAGGGCGGTGGTGGTATTTTCTTCCCAGTCAGCGTCTTCTACCATTTGAGCAGGGTCTACCCCATCTTCCAAGAACAGCTGTGGGGCATAGCGTCCATCATCTTCATCACTGTCTTGCAGCTCAAAAGACGCATCATAGCTCGTTAAGCGACTTTCCATCTCTAGTACTTGCTTGACGGTAACGCCCAAATCACGAGCGATGGATTCAGCTTCTTCTAAGGTGAGCTGATTGCTGGATTTTTTGAGACTACGCAGATTAAAAAACAGCTTGCGATGTGCCTTGGTGGTGGCAACCTTGACAATTCGCCAGTTTTTGATGACGAATTCGTGAATCTCCGCCTTAATCCAATGCACCGCAAAACTCACCAATCGCACGCCCTTGTTAGGGTCAAAGCGTTTGACGGCTTTCATCAGCCCAAGGTTGCCTTCTTGAATCAAATCCGCCTGCGACAAGCCATAGCCAGAATAACTGCGAGCGATGTGAATGACAAACCGCAGATGGCTCATAACCAGCAAGCGAGCCGCTTCCACGTCACCATCGTCATAATAGCGGTGTGCCAGCTCTTTTTCTTCTTCGGGGCTAAGAATGGGAATTTGGTGCACAGTATTGATATACGCCCCAAGATTGACCCCAGGGGCACTCAAGTGCGTTGGCATGGCAGGCACAAGCTCTGTGGTCTTTACAGTGTAGTTAGGCGTGGCACTGGCAGGAATGAACTCTCCTTGACTGCCAGCCGTATCCGCCAATTCACTCAAGTCATCAGCCAGCCCATCACTTAATTCATTATCCAAATCGCCATCTAAGCTGTCATCAAAATCGGTATCGAATTCATCATCTAAGTCGTCGTGGCTGTCGTCATCAAAGTTGGGTTCGTAGGCGAATTCATCTTCGTTATACTCATCAAATCCATCATAATCGTCGTGCATATCATCATGTGGGTTGGGTTTTTTTTTGCTCATTATTATGCCTGCGAGAGTTTTTTTGGGTGTATCGCTTATTGTAAATTGCTTGGTGGTTAAACGCCAGTGTTTTTGGTGATAATAAAGTGAAATATTGTATCTAAATTATCGCCGCTGCTTTGCCAAGTATCCAGCGATAAGTGGTTTTTTTGACAAAAGGTACTGATGTCCGTGGCGGAATTTTTGTCCGTGGCGACAAGATAAATCATCGCCGTATCAAGATTGCCAAGATTACGCAGAGCGATTTTTAATTTAAGCAGTGGCATAGGGCAATGCAGTCCACGCCCATCAATGAATGCTGATAGGGTGGGCAATGCCTTATCGCCTGCCAATGTGTCAATGGTGCTTTGTTGGTGGGCAAGTTCGCTGTCTGTATAAATATCGCTGTACATGATGTGGTTTTTTTAATGTAAATAATGGCTTATAAATTGCGTGATTTTGCAATTTTTCAAGGGCGAAAATCACAAACTTTGCCAAAATATAGTCAATTAAAATTGCAATGATACTACGTTGTCAGCTCCCTTATGTACTACTTGTACACCGCGGTCTGTCGGCTTGTCTCATTTTTATTTTAATCGACTATAAAAAAATCCGCCCAGTGAATACACTAAACGGATTTTATCAAAAGATAGCTTAATTACCAGCCTTTGACCACGCCATCTTTGAATTGGTTTTTGGCTTCGGCTTCTACTTCATCAGACTGATAGGCTTTGACGAAGTTTTGAATGGCTTCGGAGTCCTTATTGTCCGTGCGAGCCACGATGATATTCACATAAGGAGAATCTTTATCTTCTACAAACACGCCGTCTGCCGCTGTCAAACCAACTTGCCCAGCATAAGTGTTGTTCACCACTGCCAAATCCACATCGTCCAAGGCACGCGCGGCGACAGAAGTGTCTACTTCTTTGATTTGTAGGTTTTTGGGATTGTCGGTAATATCAAGCGATGTGGCAAATAGATTGGTGTTGTCTTTTAAGGTGATTAGCCCTTGTTTTTCTAGCAAAATCAACGCACGAGCCAAGTTGCTTGGGTCATTTGGCACGGCGATGACAGCACCGTCTTTTAGCTCATCAAGGCTTTTGATTTTTTTGGAATAGCCTGCCAGTGGGTATACAAAGGTATTGCCGACGATGACAAGGTTGTCAAGGTTTTTTTCTTGGCTGTCTTTGTCAAGATAAGGCTTGTGCTGCATGGCATTAGCGTCCAAATCACCTTTTGAGACGGCGGTGTTTGGTAGGGCGTAGTCGTTGAATTCGACATATTCTACGGTCAAGCCGTATTTTTCTTTGGCGACCTTGGCGGCAGTTTCTGCGACAACGTGTTCAGGGCCGCTCATCACACCTACTTTGATGGTTTGGGTGGTTGGTACAGCGGTAGGGGCGGTGGCTTGTTCGGCAGCTTTGTCGTTACCACAGCCAGCCAAAGCGATACCAGATGTGATGGCACACAGTCCAAAAAATTTGCGAATGTTCATAAAATTGACCTTGTGAGAGAGATTTTTTTTAAAACAATGATGAAAGCAATACTAAATTTCACACGATTGTAATAATAAGTGCCTATTAAAACACAACTGGCAAGTCTGATTCAATACAATTTTTATGCCGAGATGAAAAAAGCGTATGCGATTTTGGGATATATAGTCTTTTAAATTCAATTTAGTGCGTCGTCAAACTCACTTGTAAGTACTACTTGTACTATCTTCGCTAGTTTTCCTCGCCCTAAAATGAATTTATTTGACTATAGTACAAGTGTTGTGCTGTGTTATATCTTTTTTAAAAAAATAAACCAGCCTAAGCCAAGTCCACCGCTGTATTGTATGCTTTGCACTTATGCCACCTGTCATTTGTGTTTTGGTTTGGTATAAAAAATCCACTTTGTGATAAAAGTGGATTTTTTGAAGTGTTGAGCCAAGTTCTGTGTTACCAGCCCTTTACCACGCCATCTTGGAATTGTCGCTTGGCTTCGGCTTCTACTTCATCAGACTGATAGGCTTTGACGAAGTTTTGAATGTCTTGGGAATCCTTGTTATCCGTGCGAGCCACGATAAGATTAACGTATGGCGAGTCTTTGCCTTCAATGAATATGCTGTCGGTTGCACTCAAGCCAATCTGCCCTGCATAAGTGTTGTTCACCACTGCCAAATCCACATCGTCCAAGGCACGCGCGGCGACAGAAGTGTCTACTCGCTTGATGTTAAGATTTTTTGGGTTGCTGGTGATGTCGATGGAGACCGCAGAATCACCGCTGTCATCTCTGATGGTGATAAGCCCTTGCTTTTCGAGCAATATCAATGCACGCAGTTCGTTGGTTGGGTCGTTGGGTATGGCGACAGTCGCACCGTCTGCCAGTTCACTCACGTTGGTGATGGTTTTTGAATAGCCTGCAAGCGGATAGACAAAGGTATTGCCCACAGCGACAAGATTGTCAAGATTTTTTGATTTGGTGTCTTTATTAAGATAGGCTTTGTGCTGCATGACATTGGCATCTATCTCGCCTTTTGCAAGGGCGGCATTAGGCAGGGCGTAGTCATTGAATTGGACGTATTCTACCGTAAGATCATATTTTTCTTTGGCGACTGTGGCGGCGGTTTGGGCAACGAGATACTCAGGACCGCTCATTACGCCTACTTTGATGGTATTAGCGTTGGGGCTGGCAGGTGCGATGGCTTGCACCGCTGGTTTGTCTTCCGTGCAACCAACCAGTGCCATGCTTGATGTGATGGCACAGATACCAAAAAACTTACGAATATTCATCAAAATTTCCTTTGTGGTTAAAACCCCTTCCAAGTCAAGGCAGTTCACAGTTGTCTAAGTGAATTGAAGCCTATCTATACATCTATACATGTGATGTTTTTTCAAAAAAGTCGACCGCTCAAGCATATTTGTAAGGGGGGGGGTTGTACATTTTTGAAAAAAAGCATTGTCGTTGGGGTGTGTTTTATAAAACCGCCACAGCACACAGCTGCGGCAACAACTGTATATTAAACCACAACACAGCTGTAATTTTGGTATGGGTTTTGTTACAAAATGGTAAGTTTGGTGTTGGATTAATGTGATACTTGATGATTTGATGTTCACATTCAACGATGGTCGTATTTGATGGCTAGCACATCACCGATTTTTTGACAAATCATGACAATGGCGACGATGACGATGGTGGACAACCATTTGACATAAATCATGCCACGGTGTTCGCCATAGCTGATGGCAAGATTGCCAAGACCACCGCCACCGACCACACCAGCCATTGCTGAATAACCGATGAGCGACACCAAGGTGAGCGTGATGGCATTAATGAGCATGGGTAGGCTCTCTGGCAGATAGTATTTGCTGACCACTTGCCAATTGCTTGCCCCCATGGAATGTGCCGCTTCGGTAAGTCCTGTGGGGATTTCGGTCAGAGCGTTGGCGGTGAGCCGTGCAAAAAACGGAATGGCAGCGACGCTAAGCGGCACGATGGCGGCAGTTGTGCCAAGCGTTGTGCCAACCAACAACCGAGTAACAGGCAATAGGATAATAAGCAAAATAATAAAAGGTACAGAGCGTCCGATATTGATGATGATGTCAAGTATGGCAAATAACGGTTTGTTAGCCAAAATTCGCCCACTGCCTGTCAAAAACGCCAAAAACCCCAGCGGCAAACCAATAACCACAGCGATGAATGTCGCAGCAAGCCCCATATAGATGGTTTCTGCGGTGGATTTGCCAACCATGCCCCACATTTGTGGGCTTAGCTCACTGATAAAGCCTTGATAAATCTCGTACATAATATTCTCTAGCGTCCAAAGCCAAGCGTCTCAAGCTCTACATGATGGGCTTGCAAAAACTCTATCGCCTGCGTAATACTGTGGCTATCGCCTAGCATTTGGGCGATGGTAAAGCCAAATTTCACACCGCCAGCATAATCCATCTGCGAAGTGAGAATATTAAAGCTAACGCCAAAACGCTGCGTGGTCTCAGAAAATAGCGGCATGTCCACAGAATTGCCTGTGAATTCAAACTTCACCACAGGAAACAAGCCGTCTGCTTGGGTGGGTGCTAAGGTTGTCATGAATTCATCGGGCAAGCCAATATGAAAAGTGGCACGAATGAATGACTTGGCAAGCTCGGTTTTTGGATTGGCAAAAATCTCGCCAACCGAGCCTGTCTCGACCAGCACCCCTTGGTCGATGACGGCGACTTTATCACAAATTTGTTTTACCACGTCCATCTCGTGCGTGATGAGCAAGATGGTAATGCCAAGCTCAAGATTGATTTTTTTGAGCAATTTTAGGATAGCTTGGGTAGTGGCAGGGTCTAGGGCAGACGTGGCTTCATCGCACAGCAGCACCTTTGGGTTATTTGCCAAGGCACGAGCGATGGCGACACGTTGTTTTTGACCACCTGACAGATTGGCAGGATAGGCGTGATGACGCTCGCTAAGCCCAACCAGCTCCAGTAGAGCAAAGACTTTTTGATGAATGATGTGTTTTGGTGTGTTTGATAATTCTAGGGGCAGGGCGACGTTGTCAAATACCGTGCGTGAGTGCAGCAGGTTAAAATGCTGAAAAATCATACCGATATTGCGTCTTTCACGAATAAGGGCGGTATTGGTTAAGGCGGTCAATTCCACGCCATTGACATGCACCGTGCCAGTGGTGGGACGCTCCAGCAGATTCACACAGCGAATAAGCGTGCTTTTGCCAGCACCGCTTGCACCGATAATCCCAAAAATCTCCCCAGCATGCACCGTCAAATCCGTAGGCGAGACAGCGGTAAACACGGTAGGTTTGCCGTCTTTTTGAATGGTGAATTGCTTGGAGAGATTGCGAAGTTCTATCATGATGGTGTGGGTGTGGATACTGACCAAAAAGTGATATAGTCAATTAAAATTGCAATGATACTTACGTTGCCAGCTCCCTTATGTACTACTTGTACACCACGGTCGCTGTCGCCTTGTCTCATTTTTATTTTAAATGACTATAATAGCACAAAACCGCCCAAAAAAGCGGTTTTTGCTATAAGATTTTGGCATAAGGACATGCCTGTCAAGAAAATAGGGCGTGTTTATCACACCTTGATTTTATAACGACTATCTATCAATATTATTGGCGATGGGCGGTGCATGCTGTTTTTGTTGCACAGGCAGTACCACCAAAAATCGAGTTTTGCCTTGCCAAGTATCGGTGCTGATATGACCGCCATGCGTGCCAACAATTTGGGAAACGAGCGACAAGCCAAGCCCTGAGCCTTTCTTTTCTTGCTTGAGCCGCACAAAGGGGCTAAAAATATCTTCACGCTTATCCACAGGAATGCCGTCGCCTTGGTCGATGACCGCCAGCACGGCATAATTGGGCGGTGCGGGCGTTTTGTCGGTTTTTGATTTGTTGCTGCGTTTTAGGTTAAGGCGACCCAGCAGTTTGGTTTTTTCTGTACTGCTGTTTTGGCTGTCGTTGCTTGTATCTGTTTGGGTTTGGGCTTCGTCATCGGCAGTTGAGATAACTGGCGTGTTATTCTCCAAAAGCTCAGCAGGAATGATGGCGGTGTCATCGCTGTTTTGCACACCATAGACATAGATGGTGATGGGCGGCACGCCATGAATTAACGCATTGTTCAGCAGATTGCGAATCAAATGTGTGAGCAGTTTTGGCTGTGCCTGCATTTGTACCGATTCGCCATATAGCGTGGCTTCATGGTAGTGGTGGCACTCTTGGGCGATGAGTTCGTACAAATCGACTTTTTCCATCTGCTGCAAGGCGTGTCCTGCGTCCAAACGACTGACCAGCAGAATACTTTCAACCAAGTCGTTCAATCCTGTCAAGTCTCGATTGATGGCACTGGCACGTTTGTCAAATTTGGCATGGCTTTCGGCATCAAGTTTTTGGGCGAGCATGTCCATCATTTCAATCTGTAGGCGAATGCGTGTGATGGGCGTGCGAAATTCATGCGAAGCGTGAGCAAGCAGTAGGCTATTGGCATTGATAAGCTGTTCGATTTTTTGGGCGGATTGGTTAAAACCGTAGGCAAGCGAGCTGATTTCATCATTGCCAACTTCATTAACACGCACACTAAAATCCCCATCACCCATGAGTTTGATTTTTTGTGCCATTTGATTGATACGTTCGGTCATAGAGCGAGCAAACCACCACAACGCCACCGACATAATCGCCAACAGCAGCACCGTCCCTGTAAATAGATTGAACCAACGCAGCCACGGTGAAAATTTGGGCGGAATACGGCTTTCGTACCACAATGTATGCCCTGTACGCATTTTGATGAGTACATGATGGGGTACATTGCCAGAAGGGCTGGGGAGTATGTCGGTGTACCAGCTGGGTTCAAAGGGTAGCTTTTCAGGCAGGTTGCTGTCTTGGGTTTGTAAGATTAGGTGTTTATTCGTGTCGTACAGACCGATTTTGGCGTTCAAGTTTTCATCAAAAATATCAAAACTTTTTTTGATAACCGCCAAAGTAAAACGCAGTTGCAGGCGGTTGCCTTCTTGAGTAGGATTGCTAATGTCTTCCAAAAACGGTTCAATCTGCACCGCCACTTGTTCAGCAATGGCACGAGAACGCACGCCTTGAGAGTTGTTATGCACAAGCTGGGACAACGAAACCATGGCAATGGCAAACACGATGAGTGCCAAAAACACGCTCACAAACAGACGGCTGAATAAAGAATGGAATCCAAGGTTTCGCATGTATTGCCTTGTATAGTCTTTTAAATTCACTTTAATACGTCGTCAAACTCACTTGTAAGTACTACT
>JAUNUB010000077.1 GCA_030538375.1 Moraxella sp.
ATATGGTAACAGGGTTTGAGTGGGGTGTTAGTATGGATTTTGGGTATTAGACCCCGTTTTTGATTGCTGGTTTGAATTATTTGTGCATAGGGTTGTGAGTAGGGAATGCCATATTCAAAATCACCACTAAGCACCAGCCATTACCACAATGCCCTAAACCAATACCCTAAATTCAATGCCCTGAATGCGACATATCATGGGTACTGTGCTCGGAAGTTTCATTCATGCTGTTGTGCATGCTGTCGTGCGGCATTTGATTGTGAGGCATTTCGTCCGCCAAATGCGTGGGCGTGGCATGGGAATTGTGTATATTGTGCGTACTGTGTTCGCTTGCATTGTTGTGGTTGCCGTGGCTACTTTGACCGCCATGATCATGACTGCCAGCGTGCATATACTGCATGGCAACAGGCGAACCTGCGACCGCAATGCCAGAAACCAGCATAATCGCACCACTAAATTTACGCAAAGAGAACTTCTTAATAAAGCGTTGTAGCAGTGTTGTCATGCCTTGGGTGGCAATCAGCATAGGCAACGTACCCAGCCCAAAAACCAGCATAAATACAGCTCCTACCCAAGGGTTGCCTGCTGTTGCTCCCATGCCAACCGACAGTACCAATGCCCCATAAACCAGCCCACATGGCAGCAGTCCCCACAGCAGTCCTGCGGTAAATGCCTTGGACGGAGTGGTTAATGGGAATAGTTTGCTGCGTATGGGCGAGAGTTTTTGCCACAATCCCAGCCCCAGTTTTTCGATGTTTTTTAGCACAGGCAAGCCGAGCATGAGCAAGGCAGCGAAGATAAGCCCAGCCCCAAGCAGTATGCGTGGCAAGCTGTTGTTTGTCAAAAATGGCTCAAGCACCCCTGCTCCAAATAGACTGGCAATCACCCCAAGTGTCGCATAACTTGTCAGCCGTCCAGCATGATAAGTACCGATGAGTAAACGCCTTTTGGCAGGGCTTGTGTCTTTCATGGATAGACCAAAGGCAGTAACCAAGCCACCGCACATACCAAGACAGTGCGGTGAGCCAAGTATCCCCATACTAAAAGCGGCGGCAAACAGAGCGTAGTTCACAGGATAATCCTTGTTATAACTAGAAATTATGACGGTTGGTTGTGTTTGTTGCGTTCAGCTTGAAGGGCTTCACGGCGTTCTTGACGGTCATCAAGAATAATTTGTTCAGGAGCGTTGTCCAAATCTTCAAATTGATTGGATTTCACGGCATAATAAATCGCCCATACCGCCACAGCGAACAGCATGAGACTAAGCGGAATGAGTAGGTACATACTTGCCATAAATGATATTTCTTTATTAAGTGTTTTGAAATGAATTGTTGTATTATAGCATAAATTATAGCACAGATTGTAACATGGCTTGCAGTAAACTTACAGTAGCCGTATAAGATGATTAAGATGTGCCGAGCTCTCGCCACACAAAACCATACGGCGGCGAAACAGGTGGCGAAATCTTAAAAATTTTCTTGCTTTTGTGTTATTTTGCGTAATAAATGATAGGCGGACGCTAGGCATTCCCTACGGATTTTTGCTTAAAATTTTTAGGGTCTGTTGACATTTCGTCTTTGTATAGTCAATTAAAATTGCAATGATACTTCGTTGCCAGCTCCCTTATGTACTACTTGTACACCACGGTCGCTGTCGCCTTGTCTCATTTTTATTTTAAATGACTATAGATAAAAATGAGATAAATCGCCCTTCTTTCAAGGAAAAAACGCAGATTGATAAATATAGGGCATGTTGACAATTCATAATAATTTCATCCAATAATAAACACAACCTAACGCCACACTAGATTGATAGCACAGTTGCAATTTATCAAACGTGTGGCAATAGCCCTAAATTGCTTGAGTGCAGCAAAGTTATTTTCCACAAGGTGTCTTGTTTTGTACATATACCAATCCATAGGGTGGCCTTTGCTTTTGCTGTTGCATCTTTTGGGTATATTGGGTTTGGTGTTTGTTTGTCTGATGACGTCTCTTGGTTTATCACAATCGTAGCCTTTATCGGCACATGCCATCTTTGTTTGTGTGATGTTGTGTTGCTCTATCAGCATGGGTGCAACTTTGACATCATGAACCTGTCCACCTGTGATGATAAAATCTACAGGATTGCCACAGGCATCCACCATCAAATGAATTTTGGTGGTGTTGCCACCAATGCTTTTGCCAATGCCTTGCTCTTGCTTGTCTGTAACATTGCAAGCATACTGATGAACCTTAACGTAACTGCCATCAATAAAAAGCCACTCCTTATCAGGACAAAACTGCAATACTTTAAATAGTGCTGTGATTTTGCCTTGCTTTGACCACCTTAATAAAAAGCAGCGATAAACTTGTGTCCAATGTCCAAAATCAGAAGGCAACTCTCGCCAAGATATGCCAGTACGCAAGCGAAACAGGATACCCTCTAAGGTTCGTCTTAAATTGTGTTTGTTATAAATACCAAGTTGCAGTAAAATGATTTTTAGTCTAATCCATTGATGATCTGTAATCATAGTTCTAGGCATGGCAGTTTTGATACTTTAATTGTTTAAGGGCTTTATTGTATCAAAATCGCTTTTATTTTGCTTTGTTAGCAAATGTCAACATGTCCTAGATTAGCCCTAAATTCCACACCATTTTCTCAAAGTTTTCAGCTTATTTGATGGTGTGCCGTAGTTAAATCTAAACTCACATTCTTTAATAAACAAATGAAAATTTTTCTTATCAATGCCATTATATTTTCTGAGTATTCTTTTGGCTCGTGACCAAAAGTTTTCTTGTGTCTTGGTATGATTGTGGTTGTTTGCAAACTCTTTTGAGTGATTGACTTTGATGTGAACAAAATCGTTCACATCAAGAGCATTGTAGCTTTTGTAGCCCATGCTGTCAGGCTTGATTTTACTGGTAATTATAGGCATTAGTGTAGCTTGCTTGGTGTCTTTAACAACAACGGTATAAACCCTACCGCTGCGTTTTAAAAGACCAAAGACGGCAGTTTTGCCAGCACCACCACGACCACGCTTACCCTTTCTCACACCGCCAAAATAGCTCTCATCAAGCTCTACTTCACCATCATCAAAGAGTTGACTGGTTTCTAAGACAAGCAGCCCAACCATACCACAAAACTTAATACACAATTGTATAAAAAACAATCAATCCACAAGAAAACGATTGATATTTTCAATTAATTATTCTTTATTAATTATTAAAATAAATTATATCTGGGTTGAAAATACAACTTTCCCCTATAGTGGTTTGCAAAATAAATCAAAATAAGACCCATCATTAAAAATACTAAAATTTTTGGGCTTGTAGTGCGATTGCTTTGTAAAGCAAGGTTGTATTCTGTCACAAGTCTGATTTTATGGTAGAATAAAACAGCTGAATCATACTGAGTATCAGGTAAATCAGCAGAACTTCTGGCAGTAACTTCCGCTACGAAAAATTCAAGCAGTTTTAATTGAGTTTTTCTTGATAGTTTACAATGGGTTATCTTCATAAAACTGGTATAACATGATTGTTATTCTAGTGCAGCCCCTAAAATTAGTACTATTATGACTAATCAAACAACCAAACAGACAAATACCATATTTACGCTACCAAACAATCTCACCATCGCACGTATCATGATGATTCCGTTGTTTGTGGCAATCGCTTATTATCCCCCTGCCTTAGGAATTGGCATGCCTGCCATTCCTGATAACGCCATTGCTCGCCTTGGTATGCTGGAGTACAGCGACAGTGTGTGGCGGCATTTTTTGCTGACTTTTGTGTTTGTAGTGGCGGCGATTACCGACTGGCTGGACGGTTATTTGGCACGCAAGATGAATCTAAGCTCTGCCTTTGGGCGGTTTTTGGACCCTGTGGCAGACAAGCTAATGGTTGCTGCCGCCTTGATTGTTCTTGTGCAGTGGCACCCTAATATCGTCATGGCAATCTCTGCCATTGTTATTATCTCACGAGAAATTGCGGTATCTGCCCTTAGGGAATGGATGGCGGAACTTGGCAACCGTACTTCTGTTGCTGTCAGCTATGTTGGCAAGCTCAAAACCGCCTTTCAGATGATAGCTATTACCGTGTTGCTGCTTAATTGGCAAATGCTGGAAATGTTAGGATACGTGCTGATGTCTGTGGCGGTGATTTTGACCTTGTGGTCAATGATGATTTATCTTAAAGCCGCTTGGCCCTATCTCAAAGAAAGTTAGGGTGTATTCCTATTTTGGGTAATGGGGTTAAGGGTGAAATAAGAACAGACAAAATGTGCGTCAAACAAGGTAAATTTGCTCGTGTATATTGGAGTATTGACAGCGAATTGAATACGCTTTGACATGGTTTTGGTATTTTTAGGTTATGAAATATTGATACTTTGAATTAGGGCGACTTTAGTATTCACTGTAGACTTTCCCTATGCTTTTCCTTGTGTTTTTCCCAAAAAAATAAAACCAACTCAAACCTAGATTTAATCAAGCTCATAGCTGCTTTAAAAAAAACCAACTTCATTAAACTCGCTTGTAAGTACTATTTGCACTATCTGCATGCCATCTGCATTTACTCTGCTTATTATTTGTATTTTTGATTTGTGCAACTTCTTCTTTTTGTTTTTCATTCAAAGACAAAACGTGGCACACCCTAATGAATAAGCCCTGCCTAAAAAATAGACAGGGCTTGGTATCACACAGTAGGACTCAACCACCAATCTTCTTGTACTTCGTGCGTTTTGGTTCGCTGTCTGCACCCAGTTGTTTTTTGCGATAGGTCTCGTACTCGCTGTAGTTGCCGTCATACCACACAGGGCCTTCGTCTTCGAATGCCAAGATATGCGTGGCGATACGGTCCAAGAACCAACGGTCATGCGACACCACCATCACTGTACCAGGGAAGACTTCCACCGCTTCTTCTAAAGCACGCAAGGTCTCAACATCAAGGTCATTGGACGGTTCGTCAAGCAGGATAACATTCGCCCCTTGCTTTAGGGTCTTGGCAAGTTGCAGACGGTTACGCTCACCCCCCGATAGGCTGCCGACACGTTTTTGTTGGTCTTGCCCCTTAAAGTTAAAGCGTCCGATGTAGGCACGGCTGGGCGTGGTGTATTCACCCACGGTAATCATATCCAGCCCATCAGAAACTTCTTCCCACACGGTTTTGTTGTCGTCCAACTCATCACGCACCTGCCCTACATAGGCGACCTTGACACTCTCGCCCACTTCGACCGTACCAGTATTTGGCGTATCTTTGCCAGTAATCATGTTAAACAGCGTGGTCTTGCCAGCACCATTTGGACCCACGATACCCACAATCGCCATCGGTGGCACGGTAAAGGATAGATTTTCGTACAACAAGCGGTCGCCAAAGGATTTTGAGATGTTGTTCACTTCAATGACTTTATTGCCCAATCTTGGTCCTGGTGGGATATAAATCTCGGCAGTTTCGTTGCGTTCTTGGAATTCTTTGGAGTTCAATTCTTCAAAACGTTGCAGACGAGACTTGGACTTGGCTTGCTGTCCTTTTTGGTTTTTGCGTACCCATTCTAGCTCTTGTTTGAGAGCTTTGGCAAAGGCTTCTTCTTGTTTTTGTTCTTGCTCTAGGCGTTTGTTCTTTTGTTCTAGCCATTCGGTGTAGTTGCCCTTATAAGGGTAGCCGTAGCCACGGTCTAGCTCCAAAATCCACTCGGCAACATTGTCCAAAAAATAGCGGTCATGGGTAATCGCTACAATCGTACCGCTGTAGTCTTTTAAGAAACGCTCCAGCCACGCCACGGACTCTGCGTCCAGATGGTTGGTCGGTTCGTCAAGCAGCAACATATCAGGCTTGGACAGCAGCAGACGGCACAAGGCAACACGACGTTTTTCGCCACCAGATAGCTTGGAGACATCAGCGTCCCATGCTGGCAAACGCAGTGCGTCAGCGGCTTTTTCGAGCTGGGTGTTTAGATTATGTGCGTCCCACGCTTGAATGATGTCTTCCATCTTGCCTTGTTCGGCGGCGAGCTTGTCAAAATCTGCATCAGGCTCAGCATATTCGGCATAGATTTGGTCAAGGCGAGCCAGTGCGTCAATGGCTTCACGCACGCCATCTTCGACATTGCCACGCACGTCTTTGGCAGGGTCAAGCTGGGGTTCTTGGGGTAGGTAGCCAACTTTGATGCCTGCTTGGGCACGCGCTTCACCGCTATAATCGGTGTCCACCCCTGCCATGATACGCAGTAGTGTGGATTTGCCCGCGCCGTTTAATCCCAGTACGCCGATTTTTGCCCCCGGAAAGAATGACAGGTTGATATTTTTTAGAATTTCACGCTTGGGTGGAACAAGTTTTGACACGTTGTTCATGGTGTAGATGTATTGAGCCATGTTGCTACCATTATAAAAAATTTATCGTATTATAGTGCAAATCATGGTCAATGAACAACTTTTATCCATACTATCTTGTGTGATTGTAGCAAAATAAAACCGATACAGGCTTTCTGTACTTACGCCAATCGTATTCATAAACGTGGGTTAATGCCTGCCACAGCTTAGGTTTTTTATATTGGACTGATTAATTTTATCTTAAAAATAAATTTTTTTGGCTGTACATCATATTGTCATACAAGTGTGCTTCAATATGTATGGTGTCAATTTATTGGGCGGTGCGGTATTTTTGCTTGGTATGAGTGTGGTAGGTGCGGCATACCCACCATAAGCCATTCATCGAATTGCTAATTTGCTAATGAAATTACCGACATCAGCAATTATGATAAGCAGATAACAAAAATCACTAAATTATCACCACGCCATCATGTTGGGTATTTCGTAAATAAATAGCACAAGCGTACATTTGGCACAAAAAATCCCCAAAAAACCCCACAAATATGGCATAATAAGGTGCTAAAAAATTTATGCTTGGTGTGAATTGCACCACAAGCTAGGGTCTGTTAACAATTCATCACGCCAAACAATTAAGTTTGAAATTTGTGGTAAACACACGGCTTTTGTGCTAAAAATGGCTAAATCTTGTCTTTCATCGTCAAAAACTTGCTTGATAGAATAACTATCAATCTGCGTTTTTTCCTTGAAAGAACTGTGGTTTATCTCATTTTTATCTACAAAGACGAAATGTCAACAGACCCTAATAAAATAAAGACAAGCACATCTTGGTGCTATTAAATTATCGTTACTTTCATCATTTTAATTGAAAATAGACAGAGGAACTCATGAGCCAATCTACCATTGTTTACACTTATACAGACGAAGCCCCAATGCTTGCCACACACTCGCTATTGCCGATAATTCAAGCGTTTAGCAAGTCCGCAGACGTTGAATTTTTGACCAGCGACATCTCGTTGGCAGGGCGAATTTTGGCACAGTTTCCCGATTATCTAAAGCCAGAACAGCAAGTCAAAGACGCACTTGCCGAGCTTGGTGAATTGGTGAAGCAGCCCCATGCCAATGTGATAAAATTGCCAAACATCTCCGCTTCTATGCCGCAATTGACCGCCGCCATCAAAGAGCTGCAAGACAAAGGCTATGCCATTCCCGACTATCCAGTCGAAGCCAATAGCGATGCCGAAAAAGACATTCAAGCACGTTATGACCGTGTCAAGGGCAGTGCGGTGAACCCTGTACTGCGTGAAGGCAACTCCGACCGCCGTGCCCCAAAAGCCGTCAAAAACTTCGCCAAAAAATTCCCCCACAGCATGGGCGCATGGTCAAAAGACAGCCAAACGCATGTATCAACCATGAGTGCTGGCGATTTTTTTCATAACGAAAAATCCGTTACCGTGCCAGCAGCGACCACTGTGGACATTGTCTTTACTGACACCGCAGGCAACAAAAAATCACTCAGAAAGCCCTTGCCATTAAAAGCAGGCGAAATCATCGACGCTACCATCATGAGCAAAAATGCCCTTGTGGCATTCCTAGCCGAGCAGGTGGCGGACGCTAAGGCAAAAGGTGTGCTGTTTAGCCTGCACATGAAAGCCACGATGATGAAGGTGTCTGACCCTATCATGTTCGGTCATGCGGTCAAGGTGTTTTTTGCCCCTGTGTTTGCCAAATATGGTGATGAGCTGGCGGCAGTGGGCGTGAATGTGAATAACGGCTTTGGCGATTTGCTTGCCAAGCTGGACAATCTGGACGCTGATGTCAAGGCAGGCGTGGAAGCCTTGATTGTTGAGACTTATGCCAACAACCCTGATGTGGCAATGGTGGACAGCGACAAAGGCATTACCAACCTGCATGTGCCAAGCGACATCATTATCGATGCGTCGATTCCTGCGATGATTCGCTCATCAGGACAAATGTGGAATAAGGCAGGCAAACAGCAAGACACCAAAATCGTCATTCCTGACAGTACCTATGCTCCATTGTATGATGAAGTGGTGCGTTTTTGCCAAGAACATGGGGCGTTTGACCCAACGACAATGGGTACTGTGCCGAACGTGGGCTTGATGGCACAAAAAGCCGAAGAGTACGGCAGTCATGACAAGACTTTTGAGATAGATGCAGACGGCGTGGTGGAAGTTGTGGACGCAGATGGCAAAGTATTGCTAAGCCACAATGTGCAAGCTGGCGACATTTGGCGTGCGTGTCAAACCAAAGACGCGCCTGTCAAAGACTGGGTGCAATTGGCGGTTACTCGCTCACGCCTAAGTGGTATGCCTGCGGTGTTTTGGCTGGACGAAAAACGTGCCCACGACGCTGAGCTGATTAAAAAAGTGAATGCCTACCTTGCTGAGCTGGATACCGATGGGCTGGACATTCGTATTTTGCCATTGGCAGAAGCGACCAAATTCACCCTAACACGCCTAAAAAATGGCGAAGACACCATTGGCGTAACGGGCAACGTCATGCGTGATTATCTTACCGACCTATTCCCAATCTTGGAGCTGGGGACAAGTGCCAAGATGTTGTCTATCGTGCCACTTATGAACGGTGGTGGTTTGTTTGAGACTGGGGCGGGTGGTTCTGCACCCAAGCACGTTCAGCAGTTTTTGGCAGAAAATCATCTGCGTTGGGACAGCCTAGGTGAGTTCCTTGCATTGGCGGTGTCGCTTGAGCATTTGGCACAAAAAACTGGCAATCAAAAAGCCCAAATCCTAGCCGATACCTTGGACAAAGCGACCGAAGAACTGCTACTAAACGGCAAATCCCCAAAACGCAAAGCAGGCGAGATTGACAACCGTGGCAGTCATTATTACCTAGCACTCTACTGGGCAAAAGCCTTGAGCGAACAAAGTGCCGACAGTGCAATGGCGGCGACTTTTGCTCCCATCGCCAGAGCCTTGGCAGATAACGAAAGCGTGATTGTCGCAGAGCTGACCGAAGTACAAGGCAAGCCATGCAATATTGGCGGCTATTATGCCCCAGTGCAAGCCCTAACGGATAACGCCACTCGCCCAAGCGAAGCGTTGAATGGTATCATTGCCACTTTGTAATATGATTTGCATCATATAACTTAGCAAAAGCCTTGGCTTAAAAAAACACCGTCAATGTGATATTGGCGGTGTTTTTTCGATGTTGCGATTGTAAGGTGTGTTGGGTTTTTTATGGTTAATTATAGTCAAATAAATTCATTTTAGGACAAGGAAAGCGAGCGAAGATAGTACAAGTAGTACAGCGAGCGAGTTTGACGACGTACTAAATTGAATTTAAAAGACTATAAAATTACACTGATACAGACAGTATTGCTAGTGCCCTTATACACCTTATGTGCTATGAGTAACACGGCGGGGTCTTATCTCCTTGTCCCATTTTCTTTTAATCAACTATAATTAACCATATGTTTAAAAAAATCTGATGATAAACCTTTTAAGCCACAGGGATTTCCCTAGCTTTTAGCAAGCCAAAAACAAGCCAAAAGTCCCAAAAAGTATTTTATCTCACAATGCCAAACAAATAATAAGCTGACTTAGTAAATTTTTGTATCTATTTTTTGAGGAAATGTACACAATACTGGACATCTGTATGGCTATGTTGTATTATCATTAGTAGAATTTACAAATTTTGACATTCGAAAAGGTATTTGTTATGTACAAGTTAAAGGCATTGGTCTTGATGGCGATGAGTTCCACGGTTTTGGTTGCGTGTGGAGGGGGTTCTGACAGCTCTGGCTCATCTCCAAGTCCCCAAGAAACTATTTATGAGCTTAGTTTTCGGCATTTACCCAATTGTCAAGTTGATGAAGCCACAAAAACCATTATTCTGAAGCCTTTGAATGGAATTAGCACTAGAGTATCAGAGGAGTGCAAAGTAAAAATAGCAGCGCTAAATGGTGGGCTAACGTTCTCCTTGCAATCTATAGGTGTTTTGCCATCTGGGAGGTTGATGGTACGTTTTAAGGGAGAAAGTAAATACATGGATCAGCTTAATGCCATGCTTGCGACAGATGTGCCTTATACGGTTGTATTCCGCCCTTAACATTATCACATGCTTTTTTACATTCAAAAAAACCAATCCGCAAAAGGCTTGGTTTTTTTGCAAATTTCTTGTAGCTAGATTATGGGACGAACTTATCTTTAGGGGCTGCAGTAGATTAGCCCTAAATTCCACACCATTTTCTCAAAGTTTTTAGCTTATTTGATGGTGTCCCATAGTTAAATCTAAACTCACATTCTTTAATAAAAAGATGAAAGTTTTTCTTGTCAATGCCATTGTATTTTCTAAGAATACGTTTGGCTTGTGACCAGAAGTTTTCAATGCCGTTGATGT
>JAUNUB010000078.1 GCA_030538375.1 Moraxella sp.
ACCATTCATTCGCAAAATTATTGGACACACATTGTAAAATTGCCAATTTATCGAAGACTTATTATAATTGAACAATTATTACAAACAACCACTGTTTTATTGATGATTGTTTCTTATCAAGAAAACACCCCAAGAAAACATTTCAAAAAAACATTCAACCACAAACCACCGAGATACCATGGACACCTTAACCAGTCTAAAAGTCTTTACTCAAGTCGTCAAACAAGGCAGCTTTACCAAAGCCGCTGATGAGCTTAATATCTCCAATGCCATGACAAGCAAGCACGTCGCCCATCTTGAGCAGGAAGTTGGGGCAAAATTGCTACAACGCAACAGTCGCAACCTGCATTTAACCGAAGTAGGTGCGGAATTTTTTGCAGACGCAGTGCACGCCCTAGAGACGCTAGAAGCCGCCAGCAAAAAAGCCGCCAGCGGACGCACCCACCCCACAGGCACACTCAAGGTGAGTATGCCGCTGTGGTTCGCCAATCCAAAAGTGGCAACATGGCTGGCACAATACCGCAGCAAATACCCCGATGTGGTGCTGGATTTGTCATTATCCAATCACTCGGTAGACTTGATTGCCGAAGGGTTTGACTTGGCACTGCGAGTTACCAATGAGCCAAAACCTGCCTTGATAGCTCGCCCACTTAGCCCCATTGATTTTTTTGTCGTGGCTTCTCCTGCGTACATCATGCGTCATGGTCTGCCTACGACACCTAATGAGCTTGGCAAACACACCAGCATTCGCCCAAGCTATATCCGCAGCACATCATTCACCCTGTATCAAGCCAATGACAGCACGCCCATCAATGTCAGTATGCCAACCGCCATTCACAGCAATGACACCATGATGACTTTAGAGCTTGTTAGAGCAGGTGCAGGTATCAGTTATTTGCCTGCTTGGTTGATTGAAGGCAGTTTGGCAGACGGCAGCTTGGTAAGGCTTTTGCCCAATTATCGCTTGGCGGACATTACGTTGTACGCTGTGTATGCCGACCGTACGCTCATGAGTGCCAAAGTGCGTAGCTTTATTGATTTTTTGGTTGCCAAAACTGGGGGCGGTTGAACAGATGTGTTAAACGCTCATCACACCCCAAACAATGAATAATACGGCTAAAAAACAGACAAACCATCAATCAAATAAGCCAAAATCGCTATCAAGAAGTATAGATATCACAACTCAACATTCACGCCGTACACATGTTTTAAAAACCACATCATCGCCATGTCATAACCCAAGTCCCCCATGCCTACAATCACGCCACTGGCTTTGTCCGACAAGTATGAATGCTGACGAAACGGCTCTCTGGCGTGGACATTTGATAAATGCACTTCAACAAAAGGCTTGCCGCCAGCGGTCAACGCATCACGAATGGCAACAGAACTGTGCGTAAAAGCAGCAGGATTGATAATCACGCCATCAAAGCCGCCATCTCTTGCCAATAGCCCTTCTTTGGCAATAAAATCCACAATCTCACCTTCGTGATTGGACTGTAGGCACTTGAGTTGAATGCCGTGTTTTTTGGCAAAATTGGTCAATCTAAGCTCAATATCAGTCAGAGTGGTCAAACCATAAATCTCTGGCTCTCGCAGACCCAGCAGATTTATATTAGGTCCATTAATCAAACAAAGACGCAAAGAAAGCTCAACGTGCATAACGTTCTCCAGTTAATAAAAAATCAAATTACCGTTGGTTTTATCTACAGTATGGTTTTAGGTATTTATTACAAATTATAATGAAAATTTACAAAACATTCATCATGTTTCGGACTTTGTGTGATACTTTGCCTAAATTTTGTACAAAATACTCGGTTGCAATAGTAGGCGTGCTGGCATTTAAGCACACAAAATTACACAAAAGCAAAAAGTTTCAAAAAACTTGCTTGCTTTGCTCAAAAAACGGTTCAATTCAACCCAAGTTTTACCCAAACTTAGCATTGTTATGGCGAAACCTTTGCGGATAGATTTGGCATTCCTTTGGTGGTTTTCCCCTTAAACTCAACTTCATTCATCTCGTTGTTTAACTCAAAAGATAAAGACAGACACACCTCAATTTAATACCCCAAAAATACACTAATTGGTGATTGTTACCAAATTATTTCAATAATACAGCAAATAACCGCATTCAACAAACCGACAGAATGCACAAAAAAACATGACGTACGGTTATTTTTTTGTGAATTTGTCATAATCCTGTCAAAAAATAGTACAACCATACAAATATATGCAAAAACAATAAAATTTTTGTTACAAAGTGCTTGCAAGGTATGATTGACGTTGGTATTATAAGACAAATATTGCTTGTTTATTACTATTTAGCGACACAACTAATGGCTTATTGCTAGCAATTAAACCATTACTAGGTTGCAATATTCGGTGTCCGTAAACATGTTAATAGACAAAGGCGTTTTGGTGTCGTGCATTCAATATCCAGATTGCCTTGCGGTATTTTGGTGTACTTTGGGATTGTCCTAAAGTTTGATAATGTAATAAGGCTTGCTTCTGCAGGCGATTTTGATAGGAATTATGCTATGTCAGCTCGTGAACAAGGCACTGTTAAGTGGTTTAACGATTCTAAAGGCTTTGGTTTTATCCAACGTGCCAGCGGCGAAGATATTTTTGTACACTTTCGTGCCATTCAAGGTGAAGGGTATCGCTCACTCAAAGAAGGTCAAGCGGTTGAGTATATCGTAACCACCAGCGACAAAGGACTGCAAGCCGAAGAAGTTACCAAGCTGTAATTCTCATCAGACTTTGTTTTTTTGTTTCGGCATAACAAAAACCTGCTTTTTTTTTGGCAGGTTTTTGTTATATCAAGCCCAAAAAAATAGGCGTATCGCTATCAATGGATTTAGGGCGAGTTGGACATTCATCACATAAAATGATTGTCTTGATTATTGGCTGCTAATGCACACAGCGTCATCAAGCTGTGGTACAATGGTCGGATAACCCATCAAAGCACGAGACGTTATGTTTCAATTCACAGAGCAACTGTGAATTGCTCTGACTTGGAAGGGGTTACGCCCCTACCAAAAATGCATTATACCTTCCTAAAGGAAGGGGTTTCAACCATAAAAGGAAATTTTGATGAAATTTTTGACAAAACTCGCTACAATAACGACTTTGGCATTGCTGATGAGCAATGTACATGCCGCATCATCAGCCAGCGAACATGAAGAACTGCGAGTACAAATCTGCTCTATCGCTACAAGTGGCATTAAAATTGCAGCAACCGAGCGTCAAGCAGGCAAAAGCAAACCAGCCACCAAACGCAAGTTAGACAGAGAGCTGCAAGAACTCTCCAAAAATGTCAAAAATCAAACCTTTGTCAATCACATCACCGACACATGGTATCGTGGACTGGATAAAGTTTATCAAGACCCTTTGCTAAAAACAAACGAAGAAAAAGCCGTGTACATCAGCACCTTGACAGCCGATGCCATCGTTTCTTGTTTAAGTAACATCTCTTAGGTTGTCAAGCTCTTTAAATTTTTTTTGACAGCACTTAGCCAAAAAACAAACTTTTTGTCTTTGACGAAAAGATTTTTGATGTGATAAGCACGATTTTACAAAAAAACCTGTATGTCTTGCACTTTGCCATGCCAAACAACCACACAAGTATTTAGGATAAATGATTTTGAGCGAAATAAGCAATAAGCCTTGTGCTGACAAAAGCAGTGATGATACCAACCCTTCGTTCTCACAGACCGCAGATGTGCAATTCACCACTTTTGCAGAGTTGCCCTTGTCTGCCGTATTAACCAAAGCCATTAAAGAGCTTGGCTTTCAAAAGCTAACCCCCATTCAAGCACAGATTTTGCCGTATACACTGGCAGGACAGGACGCTATCGGACAGGCTCAAACTGGCACAGGCAAAACCGCCACATTCCTAATCACTGTGATACAAAGCCTACTCAAAAAACCCTTTAGCAAAAATGAAACGCACTATCTTGGCGAGCCACGAGCGGTTATTTTAGCCCCCACACGTGAGCTGGCTCAACAGATATTTGAAGATTGCCGTGAACTCATCAAGCATACAGAACTGTACAGCCTGTGCATTACAGGTGGAGCGGATATGGACAGACAGTCCAAGCAGCTAGAACGCCGCCCCTTAGACATCTTGATTGGCACACCCGGGCGTATCATTGATTGGGTGAACAAAGGAGTTTTGTTCCTTGACCGCACCGAAGTGCTGGTGCTAGATGAAGCCGACCGTATGCTGGATATGGGTTTTATACCCGATATTAAGCGGCTGATTGGCAAAATGCCCGACAACAATCATCGCCAAAGTCTGTTGTTTTCGGCAACTTTTAACACCGATGTGATGAATTTGGCGTATCGCTGGCTTTATCAGCCAACCTTTGTAGAGATTGCTGCCGAGCAAAAAACCAATCAAATGATTGAACAGCATTTTTATCTCATCGAAGAACGGCAAAAACTTCAAATACTCAAAGAGCTGCTAAAAAGCAACGACTTGACCAAGACCATCATTTTTGCCAATCGCAAAGACCAAGTCAGACGGCTGTATGACAACCTACGCCGCCATTATGACGTAACCATGATGTCTGGCGATATTGTCCAACAAAAACGAGAGCGTTACCTACAGCGTTTCAAAAGTGGGGACGTGAATATTCTGATTGCTACCGATGTTGCAGGGCGTGGCATTCATGTAGATGACGTAAGCCATGTGATTAACTTCACGCTACCTGAGCAACCTGACGACTATGTACACCGTATTGGGCGTACAGGGCGAGCTGGGCAAACAGGCGTATCCATCAGCTTTGTGAGCGAAGACGACGCTTTTAACTTGCCTGCTCTCGAAAAACATCTCGACACCAAATTCCAGCTTGAGCAATATGTCCCACAAGCATAAATCTTGGCACACCGCTGATGTTCTCACTAATGTCGCAACCATTCCATTGTCGCTATATATTCATATTCCGTGGTGTGTCAAAAAATGCCCCTACTGCGATTTTAACTCTCACGCCCTAACTGGCAAAGAAGAATTTGCTCGCTATGTCAATTCATTGCTGGCGGACGCAAAGGCTCAAGTGCCATTTGTGCAGGGCAGAAAAATCAATACCGTGTTCATTGGTGGTGGCACGCCGTCTTTGTTGCCTATCGCTGAATTTGTACGGTTGTTTCATGGCTTAAAAGCACTGTACGCTTTTGCCGATGACTGCGAAATCACCCTAGAAGCCAACCCCGGAACGCTTGAACACGCCCCTTTTGAAGAATATCTGAATATCGGTATCAATCGCCTGTCTATAGGCGTACAAAGTTTTGACGCTCATGCCCTACAGACACTTGGACGCATTCACAATCCCACACAGGCAAGCCACGCCATCACCGCCGCCAAACGTGCAGGATTTTTACGCATTAATGCCGACCTTATGCACGGTTTGCCAGCCCAAAATGCCGAGCTTGCCGTACATGACATTCGCTGTGCATTGGACGCAGGGGCAACGCACATCTCATGGTATCAACTGACAGTTGAGCCTAATACCGCTTTTTATCGCCGTCCGCCTGACTTACCTGATGAAGATACCTTGGCACAAATAGAACACGCAGGACGACAGCTATTAATCAAGCAAGGCTTTGATAACTATGAAGTGTCTGCTTGGGTGGGTTCGCACGACACTGTATGCCGACACAATCTCAACTACTGGCAATTTGGCGACTACTTGGCAATTGGGGCAGGGGCTCATGGTAAAGTGAGCATACAAGGGCATGACACACTGTCCGATGGCATTTATCGCTTTAGCAAATCTCGCCTACCCAAAGACTATATGACCCATCAGCACATTCACCCTATTCACATGCACCCCAACCACGCCCAAGCCACAGGGCAAGCGGCGACAGATGGCTTTCCAAAGTTTGTGAACTTTAAGGCGATTGCCACCGATGAACTGACAAGCGAGTACATGATGAATGCCTTGCGACTGCGTCATGGCGTGGACTGCCAAGATTTCAAGCGGTATACAGGCTTGGATTTGGCAGGCATTGCCAGTACAGTCAAACGCCTAAAGCAACAAAAACTGCTCATTGATGATACGGACAGGCTTGCCCCAACGGCACTTGGTTTTCGGCATGTGAATTATCTTGTACAGCAGTTTTTGGCATGTGATACTTTTTTTAAAAAATAACTTAGCCGAGCCTGCTGTTACACCATTGCAATTTTAATCAACTATATTTGTTTGGGGTTTTGGCTTGGTATAAATTCACAAAAAAACACCGCCAAAGCGATGTTTTTTTGTAATGCAAATCAATGCAGATTTACAGCTTGTTTTCTACTTTTTGTGCGGTATTTGACACTTCTTCGCCAGCTTTTGACACGTCTTTGCCAAAACCTTTAACAGTGTTACAACCAGTCAATACAACAGTAGCAGCAACGGCAACTAACAACAACTTTTTCATATAAACTCCTAAAATTAAAATACCAAATGCAATATTTGGCGATAAATCGAAAACTTGTAATCACAGCACCTATTATTACAATCACACAAAAATTTTGTGAAATATGATAAATTATGTCATATTCATAAGAGATAATTGAATGCACACAGGTTCTGACAAATACACGCTTATTATTCATTAATTTTTTGTGTTACAGTGTAATAAAGCGTAAAGTTTTGGTTATAAAGTATGGCAATTCATTTATTTTAGACACAAACCGTTTATATTTAGGCATATTCATGATTCATATCATCTTATTCTCTCCAAAAATCCCCAACAATACAGGCAACATTATTCGCCTATGTGCCAATACAGGGGCTAAACTGCACTTGGTGCGTCCATTGGGTTTTGAGCTTGATGACAGCAAACTCAAGCGTGCAGGACTGGATTATCACGAATATGCCGACTTGCAAGTACATGACGACTGGGCGATGTGCCGTGGTGCATTACACAAGCAAAATATTCATCATATCGTGGCATTGACGACCAAGTTCAGCCATAGCTTTTATGCACATGATTTTCATCTATCGGCTGATGATAAATCCACTTTGGCGGTTGCTTTGGTCTTTGGTTCGGAGACAGACGGTCTGCCACAAGACGTGCGTGATGATATTGGCAAGGACAATTGGCTGCGCTTGCCTATGCTGCCAGAGTCTCGCAGCCTAAACCTTGCCAATTCGGTGTCTATCTGCCTATACGAAATCTGGCGACAGCTGGGCTTTATGGGTGATGTCGGCGAGAGCGTAGGTTATCATCGATTGTCCAGCCGCCCCGAACCTTGATGATTACTATAAATCACAGCAATCATAAACGATACTAGCTAAGCAATGAATAGGCAAACAGTGAATACGATGTACGCTTATCACAAAAGCCAGCTTAGCCTTAACAAAAGCCAAAAAACCATGTTATAATTGCAAAAACCCACTCACCATAAGCAATCACTATGTTCGTGCTTAACGACACTCCCCCAACACCGACAGACATTCGCAGTGCATTCTTTGTTTCTGACGGCACTGCCATTACCGCCGAAACGCTTGGGCATTCTGTACTTAGCCAATTTGGCAATGTTGAGTTTGACATTCAGATTATCCCCTATGTAGACAGTCTTGAGCTTGCCGAAAAAGCAGTACAACGCATTAACAACGCCTACAAAACCAGTGGGCTGCGTCCCTTGGTGTTTGACACCATCGTCAGTGATGAGATTCGTGAAAAAATCAACGCTGCCAACGCCTTTAATCTTGATATCTACGAAGGGGTTATTGGTAAAGTTGCCGATGAGCTTGGCGTGCAGCCTGCACCCAGTCAAGGCTTATCACACAGCGATGTCGATTCCGATACCTATAAAGCTCGCATTGATGCGGTGCATTTTGCCCTAGACAATGACGATGGTGCACGCACTCGCCATTATGACGTGGCAGATATTATTTTGGTTGGGCTTTCACGTTCGGGCAAAACCCCTACTTCGCTGTACTTGGCATTGCAATTTGGCATTCGTGCTGCCAACTATCCTTTGACAGAAGAAGACCTTGACACCGACCATCTGCCACCAATACTCAAAACCTATCGAGACAAGCTGTTTGGACTAACCATTGACACCGATAGATTGGTCAAGATTCGTGAAGAACGTCGTGCTGGCAGTCGTTATGCCAGCCTTGCTCAAATTCAAGAAGAACAGCGTGCCATCGCCGCCATTTATCACAATCACAATATCCCATCGCTTAACGTATCCGAAATGTCCGTAGAAGAGATTGCGACACGCATTCTACAGATGACAGGGCTTGCACGGCGTATTGGTTAGGGTGTGTTGGGCTTTTATCGTACAAAACTCTATTTTGTTTGTCTCGTTTTTCACTCAAGCATAAAGTGAGCATACCCTAATTTTTTGGTAGATTGATTTTTTAAATTTAATAGGTTGATTATGAAATATTTATCTCTTGGGGCGGTATTGACTGGCATACTTGTGCTGACCGCTTGCCAAAGCACCCCACAGCCTGCCCCACGCTATGTCGCTGATATTTCACTTGGTGAGCCGCAGACGCTAAGCGTTCAGCCTTATCGTGCCACTTGTGATTCTAAGCAGCCCATGCAATGCCTAATCATCACTCATGCTGGAGCAAGCGAATCTTTTGGCGTGGCGTATAATGCCATTGATGGCTTTGAACCAAAAATCGGCACAAGTTACAAAATCATCGCTCGTCCACAGATTGACCAAAACAACAGCAACGCCACAGGCAAATGGACACTAGTCGAGATACTAAGCCAAAACTAACCAAGCCCACAACTATAGTCAATTAAAATTGCAATAATACTTGCGTTGCGGGCGACCTTATGTACTACTTGTACACCACGGTCTGTCGTGCTGTCTTATTTTTATTTTAATCGACTATAAAAATAAACAAACAGGAAAACTCATGCGTAAAAAAACCAAAGCCAGTAATGATACAGACAGCACCACAAACGATGTCGCTGTATCAGTATCAACCACAGAATCCGAAGCCCACCAAACGCTCATTGACCCATTAGATGGTCAGCGTGTACACCTAAAAAATCACACCAAATCACGAAAATTTGACTATGACGCCATCGTGCTTGGGGCAGGCCCTGCTGGGGAAGCTGCCGCCATGAAACTTGCCAAATCTGGCAAAAAAGTCGCCGTCATTGACCCACGTGGACAAGTGGGCGGCAACTGTGCACATGTTGGCACAATCCCAAGCAAGGCACTGCGTCAATCGGTATTTAATCTTATCTCGTATCGCCGAGACCCTTTGTTTGCTGGACTAAGAGACAACTCCCAAGTTCCGCTCAACAAGGTGCTTGCCAAAGCTCGTCAGGTCATTCTTAGTCAAGTTACCACACACGCCCTATTCTACGAGCGTAACCAAATCGAAGTCATTCACGGCTGGGGCAGCTTTGCAGACAAGCACACGCTCAAGATAACCTTCACCGATGAATTAAGCACCGAAAAACTCATCACCTTTGAACAAGCGGTGATTGCCGTTGGCTCACGTCCCTATCGTCCTACCATCTTGGATTTTGACCACCCTAGAGTCTTTGATTCTGATAAAGTCCTACAGATGGACTATGTCGCCAAAAAAATCATCATCTACGGTGCTGGCGTGATTGGCTGCGAATATGCTTCTATCTTTGTGGGTTTGGGCTACAAGGTTGATTTGATTAACAATAAAGACCAACTGCTAAGCTACCTAGATGATGAAATTTCTGACGCATTAAGCCATGACTTCCGTCAAATGGGCGTACTCATTCGCAACAATGAAGAAATTGACCACCTTGAAACTTATGACGACTGCGTGATTTTGCACCTAAAAAGCGGTAAAAAAATCAAATCTGACGCTATCTTGTGGTGCAATGGTCGCTCTGGCAATACCGACGGTCTAAACCTAGAAAACATAGGGCTGTCCGCCAACAATCGTGGACAACTGGCAGTAGACTCTACCTATCGCACTGACGTAGAGCATGTATACGCCGTTGGCGATGTTATCGGCTGGCCTTCGCTGGCGTCTGCTGCCTATGACCAAGGGCGTAACGCTGCTGCCTTTATGGTGGGCGACAAAGATGCCGAATTTGTAACCAGTGTGCCCACAGGTATCTACACCATTCCAGAGATTTCATCGATTGGCAAAAACGAAGCGGAGCTTACCGCCGAACAGATTCCCTATGAAGTGGGGCAGGCTTTTTTTAAACATCTAGCAAGAGCTCAAATCATCGGTGAGCGTTCTGGCGTACTCAAGATTTTATTTCACCGTGAGAGCTTACAAATCCTTGGCATTCATTGCTATGGCAACCATGCTTCAGAGATTATTCATATCGGTCAAGCCGTGATGAAGTGCAATCATACGCTGGAGTACTTCATTAATACCACGTTCAATTACCCCACCATGGCGGAAGCCTATCGAGTGGCGGCATTGAATGGGCTAAATCGGATATTCTAAGTTGATATTCTGGGTCGATATTCCAAGCCGATATTCTAAGTCTTAGCCGCATTGTGTTGTCTTTGAATAAAAAACGCACCATTGCCATTTATATAGTCGATTAAAATAAAAATGAGACAGCACGACAGACCGCCGTGTACAAGT
>JAUNUB010000079.1:0-2157 GCA_030538375.1 Moraxella sp.
TTTGAAGTTAATCAACTATAATTTGGATTTGGTATAAAAACACAAGTCTAAGATAATACAAGCCTAGAATTAAGAAGCGTCCCATGCTGCGTCTAAGGTTTGACGGATTAAGGTATTGATGGTCATAGGTCCAACGCCGCCCGGCACAGGAGTATAAGCAGAAGCAATCTGTTCAATGCCTGTCAATTCAATGTCGCCACAGCCCCCATTTGGCGTGGGGTGAAATCCTGCATCTACCACAACCGCCCCCTGTTTAATCCAGTCTTTTTTGATGAGTTCTGGTACACCCACCGCCCCAACGACAATATCCGCTTGCTTGACATGCTCAGCGAGATTTTGTGTCTTAGAATGACAGATGGTAACGGTGCAATTGGCATTTAATAGCATTTGAGCCATCGGTTTGCCCAAGATGGCACTGCGTCCCACCACCACAGCGTGTTTGCCAGCAAGCTCAATGTTGTAATGCTGTAGCAGGTGCATAATACCCTGCGGCGTGCATGAACCAAAGGCTTTTTCGCCCATCGCCATACGCCCAAAGCCTAGGCAAGTAACGCCATCAGCGTCTTTGTGCAGGGCGATTCTGTCAAAACAAGCACGCTCATCAATCTGTGCAGGTACAGGGTGCTGTAGCAAAATACCGTGTACGTCAGGATTGGCGTTTAATTCATCGATTTTGGCGAGCAATTCTTCGGTGGTGGTATTGCTGGGCAGGGTAACTCGCATACTCTCCATGCCAACACGCTTGCAGGCATTGCCTTTCATGCGAACATAAGTGGCACTGGCAGGGTCATCGCCCACGAGTACGGTTGCCAAGATGGGGGTGCGTCCTGTTTTTTCTTTTAGCGTCTGTACTTGTAGTTTTAGCTCTGCTTCAATGCTGCTTGCTAGGCTTTTGCCGTCTAAAATCTGTGCGGTCATAGGTTGCTCACTTTGATTGATAAAGGTGGTGTATCGTCTTTTAAATTCACTTTAATACATCGTCAAACTCACTTGCTGTACTGCTTGTACTATCTGCGTTCGTTTTCCTTGTCTTAAAGTGAATTTATTTGACTGTATTATCCCATTCGAGTGCACAATCCGCAATATCTTTTTTGGCGTGTATTGGGCTGGGTACATTCATCACTTGATGGGGCTATTCTTTATAGTCAATTAAAATTGCAATGATACTTCGTTGCCAACGTCCTTATGTACTACTTGTACACCGCGGACGTTGTCGCCTTGTCTCATTTTTATTTTAATCGACTATAATTACTGTTAATAACTGTCAATCATCGCCAATCACTGTCTTTTTTGTTCGACAATCACCGCATCAATGCCAGCATTCTGTAGTCGTTTATAGGCAATCATGGCATTATCTCTGGTAGAAAATGGCGTAGAGACCACTTGATATAAAGTCTGTCCATCGCTGCTGCGACGCACTATTTCAGCGTCCACACCAGCCATGATGACTTCGGCACGGCGTTGGTCTGCTTCGTCTGCCACGGTATAACTTCGCACTTGCAAGATGTAGGTGCTTTCGGGGCTGACGGCAGTGATATTGATAGCAGGACTGCTGTCTGCTGCGGTTGTGTCTTGCGGTCTTTCTTGGGTTGCTACAGGCTGGTCGTCTGCGTGAGTATTGTGCTGACTGGTAGATTGTGCTGGCGTATTGTCCTGTTGCACCACAGCGTCCGCATGAAAATTGGTATCTGTATGGGTTTCGTCTTGCCCTTCGATGATGCGTGATTGCACGCTCACGCCTTCTGGCACGCTACGAAATTCTTGCTCTGGCAGAATGTCATAAAATTCATACTGGGTGGTGGTAGTGGTTGCTGGCAGGGGTTCTACCGCCGTTTCTGGTTGGATTTGGGGTGGTGTTAGATTAAAAAACGGCGATAAGTACAAAAACACACCGAACATGATGGCAACCACTGCACCCACCAACATCATCAGCAGGCTGTGCAGTCCATTTTTGGTGCGTACTCCTTCATCAAGGTCTACTGCACCACGTTTGGGTTGTCTGTTTAACATGATAATCCTTTGATTGGCTTATGGTCTTTTTTTGAAAAATAAACTCAAGTCAAATTTAGCCAAATTCACACATAAGTACTCTTGTATTAGGGCTATTGACAGTTCATCACACCGCTTTTAATTACACCGCTTTATCTGTATTTTGGG
>JAUNUB010000079.1:2167-10417 GCA_030538375.1 Moraxella sp.
AGATAAATCCAGCAATTGCAGTCCATTTTTAATCACTTGTCGGACTGCGACAGACAATCTTAATCTTGCCTGCATAAGTGCCAGTTCGTCATCGCTGGCTGTGCCGTCTGCCAAGCCTTTTGGCAAAATACGCTCATCATTGTACCAGCCGTGAAATTCGCTTGCCAAGTCTTTAAGATAATTGGTAAGTAGGTGCGGCTCTCGTGTGCTGGCAGCTTTTAGCACTACTTCGGGGTAAGCACCAAGCCGCTTAATCAGCTCATTTTCGCTGGTGGTGCTGAGCTTGTCTTGATGAGCTTTGCCTGTAGACAGGTCAAGCGATTGCCCAAATTCGGCAAGTTTTTCGAGTACTCGGCAAATGCGTGCATGGGCGTACTGAATGTAGTAGACGGCGTTGTCCTTGCTTTGGGATTTGGCAAGCTCAAGGTCAAAATCCATCGGCACATTGGGCGTGCGAGCCACGTAATAAAAGCGTGCTGCGTCATTACCCACTTCTTCACGCAGCTCACGCAAAGTTACAAATTGTCCAGAACGGCTGGACATCTGTACTTTTTCATCGCCACGGTACAAGGCGACAAACTGCACCAGCATCACTTCAAGGTCATCGGCGTTATAGCCCATGGCGGTGAGTGCTGCTTTGACACGGGGAATGTAGCCGTGATGGTCTGCTCCCCACACGTTAATGACGGTGTTAAAGCCACGGTCAAACTTATCCTTGTGATAGGCAATATCGGACGCAAAATAAGTCATCAGCCCATTGGCACGCTTGACCACACGGTCTTTTTCATCGCCAAATTCGGTGGATTTGAACCAAATATTGCCATCTTGCTCATACAGATAGCCCTTGTCGTCAAGCACTTGCAAGGCTTCGTCTATCTTGTCGGTCAAAGTACGCTCGGAATACCAACGCTCAAAAGTTACGCCAAACTCTGCCAAGTCTTCCTTGATATCCGCCAAAATACTGTCCAAGGCAGCGGCATGAAATACATCATAATCCGTGCCAAGCAAGCATTTGGCATTGTCAATCAAGCCATCGATGTGCGTTTCTTTGTCGCCCGACACCAGTATTTTTGTGTCATTGTCTTCACGGTACACCGCATCGGCTGGCACACCGCCATACATTTGGCTTGCTGATTTGGCAAATTTATCTGCGTATTCATCGCGCACGCTTTGGGCGATGTCTTTGACGTAGTCGCCTTGATAGGCGTTGGTGGGGAAGACAATCGGCTCGCCCAATAGCTCAAGATAACGCAAATACGTGGACGTTGCCAAAATATCCATTTGTCGCCCTGCGTCATTGACGTAGTATTCACGGCATACCTCATAGCCAGTGGCGGCGAGCAGATTGGCGACACTCATGCCCATCGCTGCCCCACGCCCATGACCGACATGCAGGGACGATGTGGGGTTGGCAGAGACGAACTCCACTTGCACGGATTTGCCTTGATTGACGGTGGATAGCCCAAAAGCGTCCGCTTGGGTCAAAATCTCGTCCAAGATGGCAAATTTGGCTTGGGTGTTCAAAAATACATTGATAAAACCAGCACCAGCCACTTCTGCACTTTGGATAAGCTCACCTGTGGGCAAGTTGTCTGTGATGAGTGTGGCAAGCTCACGGGGATTTTTGCCCACGGCTTTTGCCCCAATGAGTGCCACATTGCACGCAAAATCGCCATGAGCTGGGTCTTTGGTGCGTGATAGATTGATGGGTGCGTTAAAATCGCTGGGCAATGCACCATCAGCCTTGAGCTGTGCGATAACTTCGGCAAATAGGGTGACTAAGGGGGCGGCTTGGTTGTTTGTGTTGGTGCTAGACATGAAATATTCTCAAAAAAATAGGCAATTATTGGCTTAAATTAAAAAAATGGTATCTTGTTGATATTTGTTGGTATTTTAATCGCATAAAAAATACCCTTAAATATAGCAAGTTTTTGATTTTTTTTCAGCATTTTTTCATAAAATTTTCATAAAAATTTGCTGTTTGGCGGTGAGTGCCATCAGTTTGCTGTGTGGTGAATGATGTTTGGTGAATGCGTGTGGTGGATTTTGTGAAAGATTTTGGCAAAGATGGTGGATTTTTGGTAAAATTACCAATCAAAGAAAAGTATATTTTGAAAGTTGTTTTTAAGAAAAGTTGTTTTTGAGAGTTATATCGGTTTTTTTGACTGCCATTTATCCACACTGTTTTTATTAACACCGTATTTATTAACATAGTAGAACCTTATGCCAAATCTTATTTTGCCAGCGATTGTTGCCATCTCGTCAGAGACTGTTACCAAGATTGGACTGTATGGACTGCTGCCGATTTTTATTGGATTTTTGTTCTTTATCATGTGGGACATTGCCAAAAAATCCGAAGCAGGCAAGGCAGGGACGTTCTGGATTTTTGTGGCATTGGGAGGGGGATTTTTTGGCTTTTTGGCAAAAATCGCAATTGAATTTGTGCTTGAACACTTTATTTTATAGCTTACCCCACAAAAAAAGTAGGGCAAGCTCTGTTCTTAGCTAACATTTTTTAGCTTATCATGTTTTAGCTCATCATGCTTGCTAAAATATTCTCATAAATTGCCGTTAGCTTGTCAATATCGGCAATATTCACACGTTCGTCCACTTGGTGAATGGTGGCGTTTGACACCCCAAGCTCAACCACTTGGGCGTTCATCATCGGGGCGATAAAGCGTCCGTCCGATGTGCCGCCTGATGTGGACAGCTCGCTGTCTATGCCTGTTATGTCCTTGATGGCGGTGGTGCAGGCGTGCACAAAGTCGCCTTTTTCGGTCAAAAATGGCTCACCTGATAAGCTCCACTCAATCGCATAATCTGCTGGGCTGTCCTTAAAATGCTTATCAAAAATGGCATGGGTTTTTTGTTGTAAGCTGTCTGCGGTATTTTCGGTGCAGTAGCGGAAGTTAAATAGCACGGTGGCTGTGCCTGCGATGACGTTGGTTGCCCCTGTGCCGCTTGTGATATTGGAGATTTGTAGGCTGGTGGCAGGAAAATAGGCATTGCCATTGTCCCATGTCGTTGTGGTCAGCTCATGCAGTGCTGGGGCAAGCTCGTGTATCGGATTGACCGCCAAATGCGGATAGGCAATGTGTCCTTGCTTGCCTGTGATGGTGAGTGCGGCATTCAATGAGCCACGGCGACCATTTTTGATAACATCACCCAGCTGTGTGGTGCTGGACGGCTCACCGACAAGACAATAATCAATACGCTCACCACGAGCCTTGAGAGCTTGCACGACTTTTTGTGTGCCATTGATTGCCACGCCTTCTTCATCAGCGGTGATGAGTAGGGCGATTGTGCCTTGATGGTTGGGGTGTTGTGCGACAAAATTTTGGGCGGCGACCACAAATGCCGCCACGCCAGTTTTCATATCTGCCGCCCCACGTCCCCACAGATAGCCGTCCGCCACCGTTGCCGAAAAGGGCGGATAGCTCCATTTGCTTTCATCGCCCACTGGCACGACATCGGTGTGTCCAGCGAAGCACAGCACAGGGGCAGCTGGGTCTTGCCCTGCTTTTTTTGCCCATAGGTTTTTGACTTGGGCATTCTTGCCTGTGTCATGCTCATCACCGAAGTACATAAATTCGCAGACAAAGCCTGCCTTGGTCAATTCACGCACCAAAATATCTTGGCAATCAAAGTCATTCGGTGTGATGGACGGTTGTTGCATGAGTTCACGGCTTAGAGTGAGTGTGGGAGAGTGTGTATCAGTCATAAAATGTGCCTTTTGAATGTGTTGTTAAAAATGTTTGTGTGTGGGGTTTGGTGAGTGTTTTTAGTCATCACGGCTAATCATCTTTTCTTAGCCAAGTGGCGATACTTAGGCGGTCTTTGTGAGCCTGTTGTACACGGTGCGATAGATTGCTGTCAAAGACGACAAGCCGTCCCATGATGGGGTCGATAACGTGATGTGTGCCGTGTTTGTCAATGAGTTCAAGGCAACCGCCATCTGCCAGCTGCCAGCCTTGATTGAGATAAAACACCGCCGAAATCACTCGTTCATCTCGCCCAGCAGGATTGTCCTTGTGCCAGTCGTAGCCTGCATTTGGTGGATAATTGGCATAATGGGCTTCGGCACGGCGAATGCCAGCAAAGAGCGATTGATTAAAATATTTACCAAGATTATCAATATATTGTAGATAATATCGCCCAACCGCCAGCCCATCATGCAGCCAATGAGTGCCATCGCCACGGATATTTTGTAGCCTTTCGCCGTGGGTGAGTTTGGCAGGCGTGTAGGGCAGATGTGTGCTTTCGTGGTGCAAGGCGTGCAAAAATTCTGCCGAAAACACGTTATCCAGCACGGTATAGCCATCGGTGATAAAGTCGTCCAGCTTGTCATCAAGCAGGGCGTGCCAATCGGTATTTGGGTATTTTGGTGGGGTGTGTGTCATGTTTTTGCCATCATGTTTGTTGTGATTGTTGTCATTATCGTGGTTTGTGTGGCGTGGTGAATATACTTGGTTGAAACAATTTGCTGATTTGGGTGCATTGCCACAAATAATGTACCGTGCTGAATAAAGCTGCCACAAGTTTAGCAATCTATGCTAAGATAAGCTCTTTAATTTTAATACAAAAGTCAAAATTTTACCATGAATTATAAACACGCCTACCACGCAGGCAACTTCGCTGATGTTGCCAAGCATATTCTGTTGTTACAACTGTTGTCGCAATTTTCCAAAAAAGCCAAGCCGTTTTATGTGCTGGACGCTTATGGGGGGCGTGGTTTGTACTCGCTTGACAGCGACGAAGCCAAAAAAACAGGTGAAGCTGGCAAGGGTATCAAGGCATTAGAAGCCAGCCAGTCAGACAGTACGCCGCCCAAGGCAGTGCGTCAGTATCTTGATGATTTGGCATTCGCTCGCAAAAAATATGACCGCCATGTCTATCCGGGGTCGCCATGGTTCATTGCTCATCATGCCGAATACCACTCGGCGGACGCACCCATACGTGCCGAAGCCTTTGAAGCGGTGGCAGATGAATACGATGCCTTGAATTATCAGCTGTATCAACTGCCTATTGGTATTCATCACCGAGATGCCTTTGAAGGTGTGCCTGCGATTTGCCCGCCCAAAGAAAAGCGTGGCATTATCCTGCTAGACCCCCCGTTCGAACAAGAACACAAGGACTTTGGGCGATTGGTGGAATTGTTAAGCATTAGCCACAAAAAATTCAATACAGGTACGCTCGTGCTATGGTATCCGCTTAAAAATAAAGAAGCGGTGGAGCTGTTCTACAAAAAAATGAAACGCACCGAAATCAAACGCCAGCTGGTGTGCGAGCTTAATCTGTACCCCAACGATGTGGCGGTGGGCATTAATGGCACAGGGCTTTTGGTGATTAATCCACCATGGCAATTTGACAATCACGCCAAGCAGATTTTGGCATACCTTGCCCCTATTCTCAAGCCAAGCGATGCCCCAATCATGAAACCAGAAGAAATGGCAGTGGTCAAGTGGTTGGTTGGTGAATAAGTCAAACGGATAATGATAAATGAATGAAAATTTGGCAGACAAGCCGCAGCATAAATCAGACCTTAAAAACCTTGATGAGCTTAACAAAACAGCCGTGAATTTTGATGATACTCATGACGGTATCACCTTTGAAGTGCTAGAAACCGAAGCGGTGGACGGCAAGCAAGAGCTACGCCGTGGGGTGTATCTTGTGCCAAATCTCATCACGGCAGCGTCTATGTTGTCGGCATTTTTTTCGGTGATTGCCAGCAGTAATGGCAATTTTGGCAAGGCGTGCTTGGCGATATTTTTGTCGGCGATATTGGACGGCATGGACGGACGTGCCGCACGCATGTTAAACGCCCAAAGCCCCTTTGGTGAGCAGTTGGACTCTTTGGCGGATTGTATCGCCTTTGGACTTGCACCTGCAGTGCTTATGTATTTTTTTACGCTGCATAATTTGGGTAGGCTGGGTATTGCCTGTGCCTTTGTATTTATGGCGTGTGCGGCGTTTCGCTTGGCACGGTTTAATGTGCAGATTGGCACGGTGGATAAAAAATACTTTATTGGGCTAGCAAGCCCCTTGGCAGCGATACTCATCACCAGTAGCGTGCTGGTTGCCAAAGACCATGGGGCAATGCTGGCTACATCATTAACCGTGCTGTGTGCGATATGGACGGTGCTGTGTGGCTTTTTGATGGTGAGTAACGTGAAGTATTATTCGTTTAAGGAATTTGATAAACAAAAAGTGCCATTTGTTACCCTTATTATAGGTGTGTTGGTGATGGGTGTGGTGCTGTATGATATTCCTGTGGGAATTTTGGCGATAGGGGTGATTTATGCTTTGTCGGGCATTGTTACAACAGTTCGAGCGAAGATTGGTTGATGGAGCGATAGGGTGGGTGTTCTTAATAATCAATAAAGCACAATAAAAGCAAACGTAGCGTGTGTCGGTGTCCCACGATGACCTTATTCAACAGTTGGGTTTAGCCAGCCTACAGCCCATTTTTTAACATTGACAATAAGTCAAAGCATAAAAGGTGGGCGAGAATATCCACCCTACAAATTCACCATTCACTGCCGAAACAAATCATCGACATCAAAGACCATCTCGGGGAATATTGCCGAATGAGCGGTTTGTGTTTCACCTGCCACATACGGACGCATACCGATATATATGCCATCTTTGAGCGTGTATATCAGTAGTGTGCCTTCATTGGGATTGACAATCCAGTATTCACGCACGCCAGCTTCTTGGTATATGTCGAATTTGACACTCATCTCTTTTTTGGTGTTGCTGGGGGGGAGTATCTCTACAACCAAATCAGGTGCGCCCAAGCACCCTTTGGTATCCAGTTTGTCCAAATCACACACCACGCACAAATCAGGCTGTACGACCGTTTCAATCTCACGGCTTGGGCTGTATAAGCGTACGTCAAATGGGGCAAAGTACACACGGCAAGGGTGATTTTTGAAATATCGATACAATATTCGGTTGATATTCTGTGAGATGTCTTGGTGTGGGCGAGCAGGTGTGTCTTTGGTAATTAGCACTTTGCCCTTGATAAGTTCAATCTTTTCCTTGATGTCCCATGTCAAATAATCGTTGTAGTTGTAGTGTTTGTCAAGATCAAGCTGGGATAAGCTGGTGATGGTGGTCATGAGCGTTCCTTTTGGTAGCCTTTTATTAAGTATAACACAAATTCATCGGCTGCTGGGTGTTGGCTTTGAAGTTCGGTCAAACAATGCTCAAGGCTTCTCAATCCCTTCAAGCAATCCCAAAAACCCCTTGATATACGCCATGCCAAGACTGCTGTGGCGTACCCCTGCATACAGTTGGCAATACACGCCACCGCCCAAAGGTCTTGATACTATCCAGCCTTTTTTTTCGTATTCGCTAGCCACCCAGTCGGGCAGTGCCGCCACACCACGCTCGCTTGCCACCAGCTGAATGAGCATGGCAGTAAGCTCTGTGGTGCGAATGTGTTTTGGGCTGATACCAGCAGGTTCTAGGAATTTGGCGATGATGTCAAGGCGTTTTTGTTCCACAGGATAGGCGATGAGTGTCTGCTGGGCGATGTCGCTTGGGTTGATGGTTTCTTGAGCTGCCAATGTGTGTGCAGGCGACAGCACAAGGCGGCTTTCGTAAGTGAATAATGGCAGATAATAAATGCCATCAATCGCCAAATCGCTGGCGGTGATGAGCAGGTCAATATCACCATCGAGCAACATTTGGTGCGGTTCTGGCTCAAAACCTGTGGCAAAATCCAGCTCCACATCACTGTAAGTCTTGCGGTATTGGTTCAAAATCGGCATAAGCCAATCAAAACAGCTGTGGCACTCGCTCGCCAGTCGCAATCTGCCTGATTGACCGTGAGCCAGCCTGCGAATGTCAGATTTGGTGCGAGCAACTTGGGGTAGGATATTGTCCGCCAGCTGTAGCACGAGTTTGCCAGCAGGTGTGAAGCTCACAGGGCGTGTTTTGCGATTGACTAGATTGATGTCGTAGTAGTTTTCGAGTTCTTTGAGCTGGTGTGAGATGGCGGACGCTGTCAGATTGAGTTCGTCAGCGGTGGTGGCGAGTGAGCCATGACGTGCAAGGGTTGAGAGCATGTTTAGGTGGCGGATTTCTAGCATGGGCGGTCTCTAGGCGTAGGCATGGCGGTTTGTAGGGGCGTTTGTTTTTTATCGTGCAAAACTTTGCGGCTAGTAGGGTGCTTTATTTGTCCACCATTCTCAAACGTGAGTTTATAACGTGAATTTAGCCACGCCACGACCAAACTTGGCATTT
>JAUNUB010000080.1 GCA_030538375.1 Moraxella sp.
AGTACATAAGGGAGCTGGCAACGAAGTATCATTGCAATTTTAATTGACTATATTAAGATAAAAAAGAGAATTTGAATGAGTAAACCCAAAAAATCCAGCAACCAAATCTGTGCCAACAAAAAAGCCCGCCATGAATACTTCATCGAAGACAACTTTGAAGCTGGACTGGTATTAGAAGGCTGGGAAGTCAAATCCATTCGTGCAGGCAAAATGGCAATTACTGACGCTTATGTTACCTTCAAAAACGGTGAAGCCTTTTTGTTCGGTGCTCACATTCAGCCGCTATTAACCAGCAGCACGCACGTCAATCCCGACAATATCCGCACTCGCAAGCTGCTGCTCAACCGCCGTGAGATTGACAAACTGTTCGGCATGGTGAATCAAAAAGGCTATGCCGTCGTGCCATTGTCCTGCTACTGGAAAGGCTCTCGTGTCAAATGCGACATCGCCCTTGCCAAGGGCAAAAAACTGCATGACAAACGTGCCACACTCAAGGACAGAGATTGGCAAATGGACAAAAAACGTGGCTTTAAAGACAGCTTACGCTAAGCGGATACTCTTTTGCCAATGGCTTTTAGTGATATGATTTTTATGTTTCAATTCACTTAGGCAACTGTGAATTGCCCTAACTTGGAAGGAGTTTCAACCACAAAGAGGATTTCTATGAAAATTTTGGTTTTATTGACTGTCTTGACGCTGCTTATAACTGCTTGCAACAACACCCCACAAGCCGCCCAAGAGCCGCAGCAGGACAACGTGCATGCCAAAGCACAAGTGACTGCACAAGGTATAGATATACAAGATACAGACACGCAAGATATAGACGCACAAGGCGTAGTAATTGACGAGCTGCCAAATGCTAGTCTGATGGTGCTTGCAGACAGACGTATGCAGATTGATTGGTCGCAAATCGACACCGCTGTCGCCCCCATCAATCCCAATGAATACCCCTACCCTTTTGCCGTGGACAGTATTCCTGTACAAAATTACGCCAATGCCTACAACATCAGCCCAAGCCAAGCCCAGCACGCCATGACGCTTGCGATGGCAGCCCCAGAAGCCCTAAACAAAATCCTAGACCAGCTCACCAATGGCACATACCTAGGGCATGAGCTGACGGACGGTGCAAACATGACGCTCATCATTCACACCAGTGCCGATGTCGTGGGCGAGACGCATGAGTATGTATTTGCGGACAAGTTTGGCGAAGGCTTGGTACTGCCTATCGAAATCCGCCCCACCCAACAATCCCAATAAGCACGGATAATCAAACCATCGTGCGAGCTGAGTATATTTTTTTGTATCATACAAAATTACACAAGCTAAAAAATTCCAAATGTTTTTTTGCTTTGGGTTAAAAAATGGCTAAATTTGGGCTGATGGTACAATTATAGTCAAATAAATTCGCTTTAAGACAAGGAAAACGAACGCAGATAGTACAAGTAGTATTTACAAGTGAGTTTGACGACGTATTAAAGTGAATTTAAAAGACTATATCTTGATTATTAGCTAAATTGTCATGTATTCTTGCTATTTTTTGGGTATGATAGACAGTGCGTTATTTATTTTCATTTTCACCCAAGGAATATCTATGAAAACTTTTGCTATCATCACCGCCGCTTTATTGCTTACCGCTTGTGCTGGCACAACAAACCCTATGCAACACAAGCCTGCCAACAGCCAAAAAGCCCATACACAGCCTAACTCACAACCCAACCGACCACACGGACATGCCATGCCACGCACCGCCACGCTTACCAGCAAATACACTTTCAACGACACGATAAACCGTCTGCAAGCCGCCATCGCCAGTAAAGGCATGACCATCTTTGCGGTGATTGACCACGCCGCTGCCGCTCAAGGTGCAGGGCTAAACATGCAGCCTGCCACCGTCATCATCTACGGTACGCCAAAGGCAGGCACACCACTCATGGTCAAAGACCCTACGTTTGCTTTGCAATTGCCCTTAAAAGTCTTGGTAACAGAAGTCAATAACGAAGTGCAAGTCAGCTACACCCCAAGCGATGTCGTGGTACAAGGCAGCAAAATCACCCCCAATGAAGTCGCAAACACCTTGGCAGCTGCCGAAAAATTGATTGCGGCAACGGTTCAATAACGCCACTACAGCCCTTGCCAACATCTTTGCATACACAGCCCATCGTATATCAGTGATAATTTTGTGATGGCAAAGATGTTGTGGCAAAAGTCCAACGCCCTATCAAAATAAGCCATTTAAGCAATACATAGGGTGGACGCAAGCCCGCTATTTATCATAAAACGTGGGCTTACGCCTACCCTACCAACCATCACGTACAAGCATGTATCGGTTTTATTTTTAACCACAGCCATGCTTTATCGCTTAAATGTCATTATTCAAATTCTGCCAGTACTTTTTTATCCCACAACGTTTCTTGTACGCTATTTTTTGGCGTGGCAAATCTTGCCAGTACAAACAAATAATCCGACAGACGATTGATAAACTTCACCGCTTCATCACCAATGCCAGTGTGATTATCCAGTTTTAATTGAATACAGCTGCGTTCGGCACGTCTTGCCACACTTCTGGCAATATGCACTTGACAGGTGAGCCTACCGCCTTTGGGTAGGATAAATTCTTTCAGATAAGGCAAGCATTCGTTCATTCTGTCGATGTTGCTCTCAAGCCATGCCACATGTGCCGCTGTAATGCCTTGATAATCTGTGGTTGCCATGGCGATTTCACCACCCAGATTAAACAACAAATGCTGCAAAATCACCATCTCATCTGCCAAGTCGCTTGCTTGATACCATGTGTCGGTGTCGCCGCCCACGCCATTTAGTAGGGCAAGCACCATGCCAATGTGTGAATTTAGCTCATCAATATCACCCATGGCGACAAACGCACTGCCTGTTTTGCTCACTCGTGTGCCGTCTGCCAGTGCGGTTGTGCCTGTGTCGCCTGTGCGTGTATAGATTTTTGAGAGTCGATTGCCCATGATTATCCTACAAAGCTGATTAAAAAAACGGGTTGAAAAAAGCTGGTTGAAATTTGCTTTATTATACGGTCAAAATTTGGTAACATGATGATTTTATCATAAAAATTTTTTGACCCCATTTTTGACCCCAGTTTGAGAATATCATGCCATTATCCCAGTCAGCTCCTACGCCATATTTTATCCATCATCAGCACGAGCTAAAACTCTACAACACCATGATCGCCGACAAGCAGAGCTTCACCCCCATCACAGCTGGCAAGGTAGGCATGTATGTGTGCGGAATGACAGTGTACGACTATTGCCACATTGGACATGCACGTGTGATGGTGGCATTTGATGTGATTTATCGGCATTTGCTGGCGTTGGGCTTTGACGTGGATTATGTGCGTAACATCACCGACATTGATGATAAGATTATCGCACGTGCCAACGAAAATGGCGAAAGTATCAATGAGCTGACCGCACGCTTTATCACCGCCATGCACGAAGACGCACAGGCTTTGGGCTGTCTTAGCCCCACGTCCGAACCCAAGGCAACCGAGCATATCCCCCACATGCAGTCGCTGATTGGCACGCTGATGGACAAAAAACACGCCTACACGGACGGCGGCGATGTGTATTATGCCGTGGACAGCTTTGATGGCTATGGCAAGCTCTCAAAACGCAACCTATCCGACATGCAAGCGGGCAACCGTGTCGATGTGGCAGATGACAAGCACAGCCCCTTTGATTTTGTGCTGTGGAAGCGTGCCAAAGTGGGTGAGCCTGCGTGGGCAAGTCCGTGGGGAGATGGTCGCCCCGGTTGGCATATCGAATGCTCTGCCATGAGCGGCTGCTGTCTGGGTGAGAGTTTTGATATTCATGGCGGTGGGCATGATTTGCAATTTCCACACCACGAGAACGAAATTGCCCAATCCGAAGCCGCCACTGGCAAGACTTATGCCAACAACTGGCTGCATGTGGGCTTTATCAATGTCGATGGCGAGAAGATGAGCAAGTCTTTGGGCAATTTTGCCACCATTCGAGATGTGCTTGCCAAGTTTCATGGCGAGACGGTGCGGTTTTTTATCTTGTCCAGCCATTACCGTAGTCAAGTGAATTTTTCGGATATTGCTCTAAACGAAGCACACACCGCCCTAAGCCGCCTGTATCACGCTCTAAAATCCGCCGAAGCCTTGGGCGATGTGGTGGCAAATGCCGAGATTGTACATGCCGAATTTGCCAAAGAGACGGCACATGACTTTATCACTGCGATGAATGATGATTTTAACACCCCAAAAGCCGTGAGCGTACTGTACACCATCGCAGGCGAGATTAACAAAGCGGCAAAGGCAAATGACATCAATCACGCCATACAATACGCCACACTGCTAAAGACTTTGGCGAGTAATTTAGGCTTGCTTGAAGTGCCTGCCAGCCAGTTTTTGCAAGCAAGCCTTGCTGATGACGGCTTGTCCGCCGCCGCCATCGAAGCCTTGATAATAGAACGCAGCGAAGCCAAAACCGCCAAAAACTTCGCTCGTGCCGATGCCATTCGAGATGAGCTAAAGGCGTGCGGCGTAGAGCTAGAAGATAGCCGAGCTGGTACGAGCTGGCGTAGAGCGTAGCCGCATACAATACACGGTTTTTTGCCACACATGGATTTTTTGAACAGCTATTCCGCTAACGATTTGGCATGGCTCTAGTGTTTTTTGTGGTGTTTTTTGTCCCTTGCCGTTCAAGCCATGCAGACATCAGCATGGCAATGACAACCAGTAGCGTACCGATGATGTCATGACCTGTTATCATCGTGCCAAAAAATACCGCAGACAGCATGATACCAAAGATGGGTTTAACAGGTGAAATACCGCCGCCAAGTCCGCCCCAATTCGCCGCACCAATGCAAACCACATCGCCATCGACACGATAGAAATCATCACCACTTGATACAGCCATGAGCCGATAAATGCGTAGTCTTGCATCGCTGCGTGCAAAGCGTTGTAGTCAAGCCATGGCAAAAGTATCACGCCGCCCGATAGATTTTGTATGCCAATCAGCGGCAAAGGGTGCAGACTCTTGGCATAATGGCGATAATGCAGCGTACCTACCGCAAAAGCCAATACGCCTGCCAACACCCACAGCACACCCATGCCAAATGCTGCGTTGTTAAGTTTTGGCAACAGTGCCACATACACGCCAACAAAGCCCAGCCCAATCACCGCCAGCTGCCGATAATTGACACAGCGGCTGACCACAAAGGACAATATCGACACCACAAAAGGCGTGGCTGCCACAATCAAAATCACCAACTCTGGCGACACCGTCCGTAGCCCAGTGTACGAAAACCCAAGATAAAACACATAGTTCAGCACACCCAAAATCGCCCCTTGTTGCCACAGCTGCTTGTCATGCCATGTGGGTAAATTGGCACGTTTTTGTAACGCCAGCCACACCGCCAAAAGCAGCACGCCAGCAGACAAAAATCGAAAAGACAAAAAACCAAGCGGCGTCATAAACTCAAGCGAAATCTTGCCAGCGATAAACGCCGATGACCAAATCAAGCTAAACAATACACCAAAAATCAAGACAGGCATAACCATTCCATTGCTCATGTGGGTTTTTATAGTCTTTTAAATTCACTTTAATACGTCATCAAACTCGCTCGTAAGTACCACTTGCACTATCTACACTAGTTTTGCCTGTCTTAAAGTGAATTTATTTGACCATGTCATTACAGCAGATTTTTGTGATGGTTACTTCGCCCACGAGCGAAATGATGTTATGATGAATGTTGATATAGTCGATTAAAATAAAAATGAGACAAGGCGACAACGTCCGCGGTGTACAAGTAGTACATAAGGACGTTGGCAACGCAGTATCATTGCAATTTTAATTGACTATAACATATCGCACACAGCTGCCAATCAATCACCAAAAGGAATTGCCATGTCGCTTGCTCATACATTTGTACACATCGCCCATGTCATAGGACACCCCAGTCGTGCCTTGATGTTAGATGCACTGCTTGGGACACAGCGGCTGTCTGCACTTGAGTTGGCAGACAGTGCAGGCATCACCGCTCAGACCGCCAGCCGCCATCTACAACTGCTGGTTAAAGCTGGCTTACTATCGGTTGAACAGCAGGGCAAATATCGCTATTTTTATATTACAGATATTAGGGTACATGGACTGCTACAGCAGCTTGCAGAAATCCACTTGGACACACGCCCGTCCGCCCACAGCAGCACTTATCATCAGCTTCAAGAGTTTCGCTGCTGTTATCAGCACATGGCAGGACAAGTGGGCGTAAGCATTACCAATGCGTTGATAGCAAAGCAAATTATCGCACTTATCCAAGATGATTTTGTACTGACAGATGACGGACAGACATGGCTGGATAAATTTGACATCACCCCCACAGAACTCACTTACAAAGCCTGTACCGACTGGACGGAGCGAGTGCCGCATTTGGCAGGTGAGCTGGGTGAGCAGCTGCTTGAGATGTTTTTGAACAAAGGCTTTGCACGCATATCCAAAACCAACCACAGAGCATTAGAATTAACCAACAAGGGGTAGACGTTTATCACAGATGAGCTAAGCTCAACCGCTTGCCACCCCAACCGCCATGGTTAAAAACCCACCACAGAATAAAAAACGCACACAGAATAACGCAAGTATAGTCGATTAAAATAAAAATGAGACAAGGCGACAGCGACCGCCGTGTACAAGTAGTACATAAGGGAGCTGTCAACGCTGTATCATTGCAATTTTAATCGACTATATTTAAGTGGATTTGATGGGGTGTTGAACCCACATCACACTCGCCGAAATAGATATAAGCAAAATGCTGCCGTTAACCCAAAATCTTCCTTGGTTTTTAAAGCGGTCTTGTTGGCAAGTTTTGCCTTGTAGGTATAGGGGGTCATGTCTATCAAATCGTTTAATTGTTGGTTATTCAGTTGCATATCACTGCTCACCTGCCACTCATTCACAAGGCTAAAGCCATCAGCCAGCTCATCGATGAATTTGCTGGGTTCGTGGGGCAATACCGTGTCAAACAACGCTTGACGCATGGCAAATAAGTGCATAGGTGCAGGTGTCGCCATCAAAAGATAGCCGCCTTGTTTAAGCACACGATACATCTCGGATTTTGGCAAAGGGCTAAAAAAACTTGTACAGATATCCACACTGTTATCCAATATCGGCAATTTCGCCCCTGTGCCAACCACCCATCGCACGTTATTAAGGTGTTTGTATGTCTTGCTGGCGGTCTGTACAGCAGATTTGGCAATATCCAGCCCAATGACTTGACGTGCGTGCCTTGCCAAGCTCTCGGTATAATAACCTTCTCCGCAGCCAATATCCACAATGCACCGCCCATCAACACCGCCCACACCATCAGCCACCAAGCGTGCCACAATCTCATCGATTTGCTCACGCAGTGCTTGATAGCCCCCACTTGCCAAAAATCGCCTGCGAGCCTGCACCGACTCTGGCGTATCACCTGCTTGGTTGCTTTTTTTATGCTGCACGATATGCAGATTGATGTGGCCGTCTTTGGCAATATCGTACGAATGCCGATTGTCGCAGTGATAGCTTGTATCAGCAAGTATCAAAGGACTATGGCAAACAGGGCAGGCAAGCATGGATAATCTCCTTACAGCTTAAATACAAGGGGGTTGAAATCAAATACTCAAATGCTAGGGTATATAGGGCGTGCTGAGCTTTTATCACGCAGAATTTTACAAAATAGAAGGGGCTGTACTAGATTAGCCCTAAACCCCACACCATTTTCTCAAAGTTTTCAGCTTTTGTGATGTGGTATGGGGTTTGGGACTAATCTACTATAGTTACTTTATTTATATTAAACCTTTAGGCAAGTCAACCTTACAATATCACCCCAAAAAACAAGCTCAAGTAACATACTTGAGCTTGTCTAATTATCCATCTTAAACCATCAATCATTGGTATGGAACAACAAATACAACTCAGTAACGTTGTCTTCTAAACTGTTGGCAAGCTGTGCCATCATGTCGGTGTCGGCTCGCATGGCTTCCATGTCTTCGTTGTCTTCATCAATGCCCGATAAAATCACCATTGGCAAGGTCAGCTCTGCCACGTCTTCTTCGGTGTCTTCGTTGTCAAACCAGTCAATATCTTCATCGCCATACATCGCCATCACAAAGCCAAACGCCCATGCCGACACGTCAGAATCTTCTCCAAAGTCTTCTTCTTCGTCATCTGCGTCAAAGGGCAGCTCTACAGGGGCTTCATCTTTTAAGGTGGCTTCGATTTCATCACGCCATGCGATGAGTGCAGACTTGATGTCATCAGACACAGCAACTTCGCTTGCGTCATCGACTTCAAAATATACTGCCAGCCAGTTTGGCATAGGCTTACCCACCACGCTAGCGGTCAAAAAACCATGCGTGGCAATGGGGTCTAGCCCATGAAAATTCAAATCTTCATCATCAAGATAGTCAAACAGTTCTTCTCTGGTCATTTTGCTCACCTTTTATTGGTTGTAGGCTTGGGTTATGGATTTGGGTTGTGGGCTTAGCTTATTAGCTTATAGGTCAATGTCATCAAAATCATCTTCGAATTCGGCGAAGTCATCACCATCTTCTAGTGCACGTCTTAGTTTTTCAAGACGCTGTGCTTCTAACAGTGCGTCAATCTTTAGGCGTTTTTCTAGGGGCTTGGTCTTGCCATCAGCGTCAATCAGCTCTTCATCGCCATCGCTGTCAAAATCATCATCAAAATCTTCAATATCACGATCGCTCATAAGCGCTCCTTTTTGGTTGGCTCTGTAGTTTAAGTTTGACGCTCAAACTTTTGCTCAAAAGAGCAGAAAGTTTTTTTCTAATTGCCTTATAATATACTATGCCAAAAAAGTCAAGTGATGTTTGACTTCTCGCCACTCACATCATCAAGCAGACAGCTGTCTACCAACACGCCTTTACACAGTATCACAATCGCCTGCTATTTGCTACCTGTCATCTTCATGACTTAGCAAAATCCTATCCCTTAACTGCAGCAGTCTTGTCGCCATTTGGTCGCTCATCTCTGTGATGGCATAACATTCACGTTCATGAATGGTGGTTGGATTTTTGCCAGCGAACAAATTCATCATCGTAACCACTTGGGCTCTGTCGCCTTGGCTAAGCAATATCATGCTAGGCTGCTTGTGCTTGATAAGCAATTCACGAGCAATGGCGGCACGCTCCACATCACTGCCAACCGCCCCCATCATCAGTGCAAAATATGACAATTCTCGATGTTTGTCGTACACGACAGTATTTAGCATAGGCATGAGTTTTACCAACATTGCCGCCGTCATTGCCAGTGGGGCATCGTCTTTGTTTTTTATCAGATATACCCTTGCCCCACGCTCATCAAAGGGGGTGATTGTTTGTAGTGCCACCCCTGTGCAGTAGCTACTGGCAAGCAGCTCTGTTACACATTTTTCGAGCAGTTGCGTGCATAGGGCAAAATACGCATCGGCAACATTTTTGGACAAGGCTGACAGCAAATTGTGCGGGTCAACAAAAGTCAGCTGCACCACAAAATCTTGACTGTTTGGCAATACCGCCACGGTTGGTGGTGGCTTAATAGGGAATGTTTGTAGGCTTAACTCATCTTCGTCATGGGTTTGAGTCGTGGACGGTAAGTGATTGGCGGCGGTCGGCGGATTGTCAGCAATAGGCTGATGAGCTGCGTCCGCATTTAACAACAAACCATCGGCAAACAGCTGATTACGCACATTCGTGGCGATACCATCAATCATCGCTTCATTCGGTCTTGCTACATAGCCGTACACCAACCACAAAAAGAAATGCAATACACCCATCGCCAAAAGCAGCAGCCAATAATCCGTCAGCACGCCTGCACGACTGACCGCAGGGCTTTCTACTTCAACCGCCCCCAGCACCTTACCATCATAGATAATGTTGTGGCGTACACGATTGCCATTAGCTGCCTGACCCACAGGCACAAGCAGGTTGTCTTGCGTATCCAGCACACCAATATAGCCAAGCTGTCCACCTTCGTATCGCTTGGCAATCACACTCATGCTCACCCTATCACCACGAGACAAAGCACTGCCCAGCTCACTGCCCAATACCGTCGCCACACGCACAGCGTTCGTTTCATTCATCTTTTGCGTTTTTTGTTCAGCAATTATCACAAAAAATAACACATGCAAACAAAAACTAATCAGCACAATTACCGCAAATACCGACTGTCTTGGTGCTACATAGCTCATACCCTACCCTTTATTATATTTCTCTTGCAACATTTATAGGGTCTGTTGACATTTCGTCTTTGTAGATAAAAATGAGATAAATCGTAGTTC
>JAUNUB010000081.1 GCA_030538375.1 Moraxella sp.
CCCCCCGCAAGCTGTCAGAGCGGCGGCGGTTAGGGCAACGGCTAAAATTTTTGCGTACATAATACACTTCCTTCAGAAATAAAAATCACATTCATTCATGAACCGACCCCCAAATCTTAGACAAATTTCACAGGTCAACGGTTTAGTTAAGTGACGGTCTTGCCATAGGTCTTGGTTCTGTATGCTACAGGACTAAGACCTTTTAGTTTAATCTTTATTCTATCATGATTGTATAGTCAATATATAATTATTTAAAATAAAAATGAGACAACCTTACCAATACTCTTATGTACTACTTGTACACGGCGGTCTGTCGTGCTGTCTCATTTTTATTTTAATCGACTATAGAAGATTGATGGCAGATAATTTAAAATCGGTAGAAGGTAGGCTATGTCCTTCTTTGTGGTAAGCAATGACATCAAGTTTAAAAGATTGTGTGTATTTCATAAAAACACCCCAAAGGTTAGTGTCTAACTTTTGGGGTGGGGTTCATAACGGCAGGTTTTTGTTTTTGGTATAAGCTTAATCAACGATGATTATGCAATCGTTGCCCCCGGTGCGTAGGCTTGCAGCTCTGGGTTGATGTCATTTTTTGAGACGTTGTTGGCGTAGTTACATAGGGTCGCCAATGCCACACCCATCACGACATCTAGCACGTTTTGGTCGCTGTAGCCAGCGGCTTTGAATGCTGCCAGTTCGTCATCGGACACTTGACCACGCTTGTCAATCAGCTGTATAGTGAACTGAGCAAGGGCTTGGTATTTTTCATTGGTTTCGACGGTGGTGCGTGCACGCAGGGCGTTTAGTACATCGGTTGGCATTTTTAGTTTTAGCTTGCCGATTTTACTGTGTCCTGCCACACAAAAATCACAACCATTGTGTGCAGCAGCGGTGATTTGTATCACTTCAATCTCTTCGGCGGTGAGTGAGTTTGCACCGTTTAATTTACCCACTTCTTGATAAAACGCCAAGGCTTGTGGCGAGTTGGCAAGCGTGCCGATAAGATTTGGAATAAAGCCATTGGCTTTTTGTACCGCTTCCATACGAGTTTTTGATTCTGCTGGGGCGGTGTCGATGGTGTGCATGGTTAAACGTGGCATGATATATTTCTCCGTGGTTTGATAAAAAGAATAACAATCGCTTAATAAGGGTGATTTTGTGAATTACAAGCATTGCACCAAATAAAATCATTGCCAAAAAAGCTAGGGCGTGTCATTGTGATATATTGGGCGGATTTACTGATTGTTTTCATTGCTGGGTATGTCGTCATTGCTAAGCTGTGCTTTGTCTACGGTGGGCGTTAGGTGTGGATTTTGGTTGGAGCTGGGATTGGGATTGTACCCACGCGTTTGGGCGATTTTTTGGTCGTTCAACTGGCGAGCTTGTTCGATATATTCTCTTAGGGTGTCATTTTCTTTGTCGGCTTCATTGGTGGCAGCGATTAAGTCTCGTCCGCCTGCAGTTTGCTGGTTAATGATGGGGTCGGTTGATACTTGTTCTTTGGGTGGCTGGTTGTTTTGAGTGTTGGCGGGTTCGTAGGTTGGCGTACGCTGATTGTCTGGTATGATGGGGGTGGTATTGTCCTGTGGGGTGGTGGCGTTGGCGGAGTGATTGGTCTTGATTGCCGAGCTGGCAGTCTCGCCCGATGACTGGCTGGGTAGGGGCAAGCCTAGCGTATCGGCTGAGTTTGAGCTGGTGGGGCTTAATTGGTTGTTGTCATTTGTGTCAAGCTCTGTATCACTCGTTTCACCATTAAGCTCTTCATCGCTTAGCGTAGCAAGGACTGGTAGATTGGTTGCTTGCGATGGCTGATTGGTGGCTTGGGTGGGAGCGGTATTACCTTTAAACAACCAAAAATATGCCGCAGCGACAATACACAGGTTGATGAGTATCGTTAGCACCGTCCACAAAAACCAAGGGCGATGTGCTTTTAGGTAAGTGGCTTTTGGTACGGCAGGCGTGTCGTGCTTGTTGGTCATCATAAACTCATTTTTGGCGGTCTTTTTTGTGTGTTATTGTACCATATTTTATGATGGGTAAAGATGCCGTTTGTCTGTCAGCACTCTAATTTTAAGTGCAAAAAAAGCCAAACTGGCTTATAATTCATGGTTTGTATCATAAATTTTTACAAATTAGGAATAATATGACCACTACGCTTAACTTGGCTTTGCACCCTGCCTTTGAACTGCTTGATACACACGAGATTGACGCACTTGGCATAACGGTGCTGACTTGTCGCCATCGTGAGACACAGGCGTTGCATTATCACTTGGCATGTGATAACAGCGAAAATGCCTTGATGATAGGCTTTGCGACCCAGCCCATGACTTCTCGTGGCGAAGCACACATTCTTGAGCATACGGTGCTGTGCGGCTCACAAAAATACCCTGTCAGAGACCCATTTTTTTCGATGATAAAGCGTTCTTTGCAGACCTTTATGAATGCCATGACGGCGGCGGATTGGACGGTGTATCCTTTTGCCACGCAGAACAAAAACGACTTTTTTAATCTGTTGTCGGTGTATATGGACGCGGTGTTTTTTCCGAACATTCACCCACTGGACTTTGCTCAAGAAGGCATTCGTGTAGAGCTTGGCGATGATGACAAGCCAGAGTATCATGGTATTGTCTTTAATGAGATGAAAGGGGCGATGAGCGGTGAGATTGACCAGCTGTATTATGCCTTGATACCGCACTTATTCCCCACGACGACCTATCATTATAATTCTGGTGGCGACCCCAAGCACATTCCACAGCTTAGCCATGCGGATTTGGTGGCGTTTCACAAGGCACATTATCACCCCAGCAATGCCATCATCATGAGCTTTGGCGACATTGCGGTAGCGGACATTCAGACCAAATTGCACGATGACGCATTGGTGCGTTTTGACGATAGTATGCAAGATGGCAAGCAGTACGCCAAGCAGGGCAAAAAATTTGCGTCCATGCCAGAGCAGCGTCTGCACGCTCCCATTCAAGTGGCGGACAGCTACACCGCTGATGACAATGGCAAGCAGATGACCCATCAAGTGCTGGCATGGCTATTGCCAAGTATCATTGACCCACGTCAAAGATTGGCATTGCGACTGGTAGAAGGGCTGCTGGTGGAACATGCAGGTTCGCCGCTGCGTGCCTATCTTGACAGTCATACGCTTGGTACGTCCGCCAGTCCGCTGCTTGGGCTTGATGACAGTCATTATGAGATGGTGTTTTATGCAGGATTGCGTGGCTCAGAAACCGAGTATGCAGACGATATTGAGCAAGGTATCTTGGCACTGCTATCTGATGTGGCAAGCCGTCCCATCGATGATGAAGCGGTGGAGACGATACTACACCAAATGGAGCTTGACCAGCGTCATATCGGTGGCGATAGTATGCCTTATGGCTTGAGCTTGATGTTAGAAGGTTTTAGCACAGCACTGCATGGGGGCAACCCTATTGACGTGTGGCAGATTGATGAGCATTTGGCATGGCTACGCACGCAGACCAAAAATGCTGACTGGTTGCCAAGTCTTATCAAGACACACTTAATTGACAATCCGCACCGTGTCCGTCTGACGCTAAGCCCCGATAAGGACAAGGCTCAAAGGTTGGTCGATGACGAAAAAACCGCCCTTGACACCCTAAATGCCACCCTTAGCGAGACGGACAAAGCACGCATTCGTGAACAGACCGAAGCCCTGCAAGCACGTCAAGCCATGACGGACGATGTCAGTCTGTTGCCAAAAGTGGGGCTGGACGACATTCCGAGTGAGATTAGTTTTATCAAAGGTGTCAATAAAACCATTGATATTGGTGGACAGGCACGCACCTTGCACCAGTATCATGCAGGCACGAACGGACTGTATTATTATCAAGTGCTGATAAATTTGGCGGATAGGGCGGACGAGATTTTGGACAATCCGCTCTTACCAATTTATCTGACCTTGTTGTCGGAGCTGGGTACAGATAAGTATGATGCACGGGGCTTTCAAGCGTATCAAGCCGCCCATTCGTCAGGGGTAACGGCACGCATTAGCCAGCGGACAGACCTTGATGATAAGGATAAAATGAGTAGTTTCTTTGTGGTGGCAACTCGTGCCTTGAACCGCAAGCCCAATGCCATCGACATCGTGCATGAAGTGCTGCTTGATAGCGTGTTCACCGAAACCGAGCGTATGCGTGAACTGTTGCAACAAAAACAAGCCAGCTGGCAATCTCGTCTGTCGGGGGCAGGACACGCCTACGCCATGCAGACCGCCAGCCGTGGCATGAGTCGCTTGGCAGGGATTGAATATGCGTTTTCTGGCTTGCCTGCCTTAAAAGCCCTAAAGGCATTTTTGGCGACAGCCGAGCATGACGAGACGGTATGGACGACGCTCTCGCACAGATTGCAGGCTCTGCACGAGACCATTAGCCGCCTGCCAAAAGATGTGCTGCTGGTGTGTGAAGCCAGTGAAGAGACACTGCTCACCGATAAAATCACTGATAGCCTAAATAGCTTAGCTGACACACCCATCAACACACCCATCAGCGATGTGAGCGGCGATGATGGTAAGACTTTGCCATTTGATGAGTTAAGTAATGAGCTGAGTGATGAGCTTAGCAGTCTTGTGACGGCAAGTGCGAACAATGGCGACAATGCGGACAACACGGATAATGCAGACATTGCATGGCTGATTGCGACCAACGTTCATCACAATGCGGCGGTGTATCCTGCGGTAACGTCCAATCATGATGATGCGGCTGCCTTGATGGTGCTTGCTCCGTTTTTGCGTAATGGCTACCTGCACAGCGAAATCCGTGAAAAAGGCGGTGCGTATGGCGGTGGGGCGAGTTTTGACAGCAATGCGGCGGCGTTTCGGTTCTTTAGCTACCGAGACCCAAATTGTGCGGCAAGTTTTGAGCATTTTACCAAAAGCATTGATTGGCTGCTTGACACCACGCACGAAGCGGACAAGCTAGAAGAAGCCATCATGGGCATTATCGCTGGCATGGACAAGCCTGCGTCGCCTGCTGGTGAAGCGGTCAAATCCTGCTTTGCCGACCTACACGAGCGTGGTGAAAGCTGGCAACAAGCCCTGCGTGCCAAGATTTTGGCGGTTACGCTTGATGATTTGCAACGTGTGGCAAGCACTTATCTTAAAGACAAGCCACACGTCAAAGCAACTCTTGCTCCACTTGAGAACGAAACAGCGGTGCAAGAGCTGGGTTTTGTGGTGCAGAAATTGGGCTAATGACAAATGCTAAGCATGTGTTAAGCACAAAATCACATCAAAAATAAGCCATATTCTAAAAACAGACACCAATCAATTAGGTGTCTGTTTTTGACTATAAAACTTTTGTGCGGTGAAGCTGTTGTATAATAAAAACCGCTGCATGATAAACATAAACACCACTCTTAGCCTTTTATAGTCGATTAAAATAAAAATGAGACAAGGCGACAGCGACCGCCGTGTACAAGTAGTACATAAGGGAGCTGTCAACGTAAGTATCATTGCAATTTTAATCGACTATAACACCTGCTTGTGCAGTTCGGCTAAGCCCTGTTCCATGGCTTTTTGTAGGCTATCGGTGAGTTCTTGGCGGGTTTTGCCAGTGGGTAAAATCGGCTCAAGCGGCAGCACATAGGCGGTAATGCCAGCACTGTCCGCCACTCGGCGTAGGCTGTCCGCCATGGTGCGTTTGTTATAATAGGCGGCATTGTCGGAGAGCTTGCCGTCTTTATCGACATAGGCGATGACGATGGGGCAGATGGGTAAATCGGTGTCTATACTGGCTTGGAGCAGCTTGCCGTGGATTTTTTTGATTTTTGTGCCATCGGTGGTGGTGGCCTCTGGGAAGAATATTATCGATGAGCCTTTTGCCAAGAACTCAGCAATCTGCGTGCCGATAGACTCGGTGTCGCCAGAGCCACGTTTGATGAATAATGTGCCTGCCGCTTTGGCGAGTTTGCCAAACAAAAACCATTCGCCAATCTCGGCTTTTGACAAAAAAAATGCTGGCGTTACCGAGCCTGCCACAGGAATGTCCAGCCATGACACATGGTTGCTCACCCACAGACCATGCGTTTGTGGCACGTCTTTGACTTGCACGACTTCTACGCCAAAGGACAACGCCATCTTGCGACAAAAAATCTGAATATATTTAGGTAGCTTATCCCTTGGGGGTTCTCGAAAAGCACCGATTTTATTGGCAGCACGAAAACCGCCAACCAAGGTGCTGCTCATGTTGATGATTTTTTTGGAGCGTTGATATTGTGTGCTGATAAAATTTGCCATGGTCATTCATCAAAAAATAAAATTGCCATGCTATATAAAAAGCAGGTAAATTGCAAGCGATTTTGGCAAACCATTATTTACACAGCATACACATACACTGCCGTTTGGCGACTGCGGTTTACCGAATATCAACGAGAAGCCAACATTTATCTAAGAGAAAGACTGCGACAAAAATCCCCCAAGATGGTACACTTACCCAAAATGTAACAGATATAGTCAATTAAAATTGCAATGATACATCGTTGCCAGCTCCCTTATGTACTACTTGTACACCACGGTCGCTGTCGCCTTGTCTCATTTTTATTTTAATCGACTATAATTCATATAAAGGTCAAAAAACATGAATGATAGCCACAAGCCCTATGTACGCCAACGTACCATCGCCAAGCCTGTTACGCTCACTGGCATAGGCTTGCACAGCGGTCAAGAAGTTGTGCTAAGCCTGTTGCCACATGATGTAGATGGCGGCATTGTTTTTGTGCGGACGGATTTGGACAATGCGTGCGTGCCGATGAATGCGTTTTTGGTGCAAGACACCATGATGTCGTCCAATCTGGTGCAGGGCGACGCTCGTGTGGGTACGGTAGAGCATGTGTTGTCTGCGGTGGCAGCGATGGGGATTGACAATCTGATGATTGAAGTGTCGTCCGCCGAGATGCCTATCATGGACGGTTCTGCACAGGATTTTGTGGCACTGATACAACAAGGCGGTCTGCGTGAACAATCCGCCCCAAAAAAATTCATCAAAATCCTAAAACCCATCAAGGTAACCGATGGCGACAAATGGGCAAGCCTTGCACCAGCCAAAACAAATGCAGGCTTTGCCATGCGGTTTGAGATTGATTTCGACCACCCAGCGATTGCTGCAACCGAGCAGGTGTTTGCGTTTGAGTTGTCTAGCCAAGGCTTTATTGATGAAGTGGCGTATGCACGCACCTTTGGGTTTTTAAAAGATTTGCAAGCCTTGCGTGAGCATAATTTGGCACTGGGGGGCAGTCTTGATAACGCCGTGGTGCTAGATGATGACAAAGTGATTAATCCCGAAGGTTTGCGTAGCCAAGGGGAGTTTGTCCGCCACAAGACTTTGGACGCTATTGGGGATTTGTATGTGATTGGACATGCGATTGTGGGTGAATTTGACGCTTACAAATCGGGGCATGGATTGAACAATCGGCTCATTCGTGCGGTATTAGAAGACAAAAATTCGCATGAAATTGTAACATTTTATGACAAAGATGTTTCCCCCATCGACTATCAAAAGGCGGATTTTTTGCTTGATTGACAAGAAATAAAACAGGTGTAAAGCATTTTTGGCAAGATTTAAGTAAGACAAAAGCAAGGTTGTTTGACCTTGCTTTTTTTGTGGGGATTATCCCCAATCATCATTCAGATAAATTTATCAGAATTGCCAATTTAATTAAATTTATAAAAATGATATCATTTTAAGTTAATAAATATAACAAAATCAATAAGTTAAAATGATATTATTTTGACAATGATGGATATTTTTTCATCAAGCATTCATAAGACAGTCTGATAAAAAAAGGGTGAAAGTATGAAAATCTGATGAATTTTTGGGTGAATTTTACATAACTTTACAAAACTCAGCAATAATCTCACACTTTCCTTACACAGCGACAACAGGAATTATTCTTGATTAAATAGTTTTTTAAGTTCCATTTCTAGTGTACGGTTGTTAATGACATTCTCAATTGCCTGTGTTATAGTTCGCTTCGTGTTGTCGTCAAAGCAAGAAAAGCCCATGTCAGATGTGGTGTTTTGGTTGGTATTGGTTGGTTGTTTTTGGTAATTGTTTGCCAAATTGGGACTGACAATCACTTTTAGATGAGTGATACCCCTAAATTCTTCGCTGGCTGCCGTAAGCTCGCCCAAGCAGACTTCTTTTAGATAGTACAGGTGGTTTGCGGTCGTTGTGTCGTGTACCGAGATGGTGAGATGGCTTGCATTATGATTGACAACGCTAAGGCAAGCCAAAGTTTCTTTTGGCAAGACGTTTGCTAGGGCAACACGAGCCAATTCGGACAGATGTTCTAGCGTGATTATGCGTTTATGTAGCCCTTTGGGTAGGCGTTTGCCCGCCGAAGCCATGCGTTCTGTGCGATTGGCGAGATGATTGGCAAATCGCTCTGTGCGATAGGGTTGCAAGGTGTCTTTTGACATCAAAAACCTCATTGAAGTCCGTTTGGGACTTGGTTGTATGGGAGATGAGTTATTATGCCACAATTGACTTGTTAATAATTCAATTGTCGTAAAACCATCTAAAATCTTAACAGAAATGGTATAAACTTGCGATGAGTGGTTGATTGCAAGCGAGATTTAAAGTATGAAAAGAGTTTTTTGGTTGGTATCTGCCATCGGTCTTAGCGTATCACAAGCACAGGCGAATGATACAGGACGTGTTTTTATTCAGCAGGGCGACAGACAGGTAAACCTGACTATTCAAAATCCCAGCACGCAAGTTTCTAGCGAAGATGAGCTCAATCAAGCCATCAATCGTTTGGTGTCAAATGCCCAAACCGCTGAAGACCGTGCCTATAACGCCACACAAAATTATTATGCCAATAGCAATAATTTTGCAAACAATCAGCCAGCAGGGCGTACTGCGGTTAGCCCAAGTCGCTTGGGTTCATCAACTGCCCCTAGCGTGGCGGCACGTTTGGCGAATAACGCTGCCCACGCCAAAACGCAAGGTCGCTGTGCATTGTATGTACGCCGTGCATTGCAATCGGCAGGGTATAGTTTTACGCCGCAAGCATCTGCCTATATGTATGCCAATGGTACGCTAAGTGGTGCAGGCTTTGTTAAGATTTCTAATGACAATTATCAACCCCAAGTGGGCGATGTCGTGGTATTTAACCGCACCAGCAAAAACCCACACGGTCATATTCAGATTTATACAGGCTCTGACTGGGTATCGGATTTTCGCCAGCCCAACTTTAGCCCATATCGCCAGCACAATGGCTACAGCGTATGGCGTGATGCCAAGTATGTGAACGGTCAAGCAGGCACATACCTAGCGATGAACGAGCAGTAAGTAAGGGTAGGGCAGCCGCCTTTGATTGGGCTGTGTCCAGCATTCATTTGGCTTTTAACTTAAAAGACAAAAATGAATGCCCCTTACTAAAAAAACTGAATAATCCCAAAAAGACAGCTTAGTAATAGGCTGTCTTTTTTTGGGACGATAGAGCGACTTTAGATTGATTAAAGAAATAATTGTACAAAAATCGAGCAAACCCACAGCTAGTACAAGGAATAACAGTTGTAATTATTTGTAAGTCGTTTATAATAGAAGTGTCAAAAAACATTGATAAGTTTTATTTTTTATAGTGTTTATTGTATCTTGATATGTTTTTTGATAAAGACAGCTTAAAATGATGGCTGTGCTGATTTTTTGTTATGATATATTTGCATAACGAATGATTGGCATGCCTTGTATGAGCTGACGGAATTCAAGTGGTTAAATATTCAAACGTGGCTTACAAACCAGTGGCTTAACAAACAGGTGTTTTATGCGTACAGATATGTTTCAACAGATTTTAGAAGATTTAAACAGTTCATCAGCGGACGTGGAAGCATCTGCTCTCATCTCTACCGATGGTCTGATGATTGCGTCAGCATTGCCATCAGGCATTGACGAAGACCGCGTGGGTGCAATGTCTGCTGCTCTATTATCACTGGGCGACCGTGCTGGTAGCGAGCTGGGTCGTGGTAGTACCGATAGAGTATTGGTGCAGGGCGAAAAAGGTTATGTGATTATGACTTCGGCAGGTTCTGAAGCGGTGCTGACCATCATGGCAAAATCCAACGCCAAATTGGGCTTGATTTTCCTAGATATCAAGCGTGCGTCAGAAGCCTTGGCAAAACTAATCTAAGACTTGTTAAGCTGGGCTGTGTTCGTGCCTTGAATCATTGATTGACTATGACAAATCATCAGTTGCACTGCACAAAATTGCACAAAAATAGATTGTGCGGTTTTGTGCGGTGCGTGAGATTTAGTTTTTTGCTATCAAGCAGTTTATTATCAAGTA
>JAUNUB010000082.1 GCA_030538375.1 Moraxella sp.
CTTATTTAAAACCCCTTTGTTTAATTGATGAAGGGGTTTTTCTTTGTGGTTGTGTTGTGTGGCTGTGGGACTGGTACGAGAGCTGGGCTTATATAGTCAATTAAAATTGCAATAGAGACTATATCAATCAAAAGCAATCATCAGGTACATGCACCACGCCGCTCATGATTACTCTGGCACTGCGGCTCATTACTGCTTTACTTGCCGTCCACTGACCATCGGCTGACCGCACCACTTCCGCCCCTACTCTAAGCGTACCTGATGGATGTCCAAAACACACTGTATCACGTTGCCCACCACCAGCTGCCAAATTCACCAAAGTGCCTTCAACCGCCGCCGCTGTTGCAATCGCCACCGAAGCTGTGCCCATCATGGCATGGTGTAACTTACCCATGCTAAATGCACGCACCAACAAATCAATTTCGGTGGCGGCGACTGTTTTGCCGCTGGACGTATGGTAGTCGGTGGGCGGTGCAACAAAAGCGACTTTGGGGGTATGGGCACGAGTTTCTGCTTCTGCTAACTCTTGGATTAAGCCCATTTTTAATGCACCGTAAGCACGAACTTTTTCAAAAAATGCGAGTTTCTCGGAGTCGCTGTTAATGTCGGCTTGCAATTCGGTGGCGGTGTAACCAATATCGTGAGCATTGATAAATACCGTGGGAATGCCTGCATTAATTAGCGTGGCTTTGAGCGTGGTGGTTTCGCCTGATTGGAATAAATTGGGAATTTGCAGTTCATCTACGACATTGCCTGTTGGAAACATTGCACCATTACCGTCTGCTGGGTCTAAAAACTCAATCACCACTTCGGCGGCGGCAAAGGTTACGCCGTCTAATTCAAAATCACCCATTTCTGCGACTTCGCCATTTTGAATGGGTACATGTGCGATAATGGTTTTGCCAATATTTTTTTGCCAAATACGAACCGTGCAGATACCGTTTGTTGGGATTTTGTCTTTATCCACAATGCCTTGCATGATTGCAAATGCACCCACTGCGGCGGTCATATTGCCACAGTTGCCGCTCCAGTCTACAAAGGGCTTGTCAATCGCCACTTGCCCAAACAAATAATCCACGTCGTGATTGGGAACGCTTGCTTTGTCCAAAATCAACGCCTTGGACGTAGATGAGCTGGCGTTGCCTAGACCGTCAATTTGTTGTTTGTATGGATCGGGGCTGCCAAGCACACGCAGTAACAATTTATCACGAGCTTCGCTTGGCTCTTGGGCGGCTACAGGTAGGTCGGTGCGTTTAAAAATCACGCCTTTAGATGTGCCGCCGCGATAATAAACGGCGGGGATTTTGAGTTGGGGCATGACAATTCCTTTTGTAAGATGGATATGAATGCTAAATATAACAGCAAGCCAAGCACTTATCAAGTCAAAAGTGTACTATGTGTAGGCTGTGCCGAGTTTTCATTATATAGTCAATTAAAATTGCAATGATACTTACGTTGTAAGCGTTCTTATGCACTACTTGTACACAGCGGTCTGTCGTGCTGTCTCATTTTTATTTTAATCGGCTATACAAAGTTGTACAAAAGTGCGAAAAAATGGCTAAATTTGCCACTACTAAATTTATCACTAAATGCGGCATTATTGGCTCAAAGCCCTAGTGAGTATAATGAGTATTTCCTAGGGTTATCCTTAAAATACTTACGCTTATCTTGTTTTTTGAGTCAAAACCAAAAGACAAGTGCTTTCCATGTATCCGCACAGTCAGACATCGGCATTTGCAAAAACTTTGTGATAAAATGTAGAACTGGTTTGCTATAAACCACAACTACATTATTGACGTATCGCCTTTTTTAAAATAAACCAACCCAAGCCCACGGTTGCACTACTTGTTTGTGTTATCTGCACTCGCTTTTTTTTGGTTATTTTGTTTTTTGGTTTGGTGCGATACCGATTTATCCGACACATTGTTTAAGGACTGATTATGACAACCATTACCCATGCTACAAATAACAACCGCTTTGAAACCGTGATTGACGGACACACCGCTTATCTGAGCTATGTGGACAATGGCGATGTGTGGGTGTATGACCATACCATTGTACCGTCTGAACTTGGTGGGCGTGGACTTGGCAAGAGCTTGGTCAAGCACGCTTTGGATTATGCACGCACTCACTATAAAAAAATCGTGCCAAGTTGTCCATTTGTGGCAGCATACATTGACAAAAATCCTGAATACAAGGACATAGTGGCATAGAGTGTCTGCCTGCCATCACGCAAAATTATAGGGTTGATTAAAATTACAATGATTAACAACAACACAAAATGCACACTGGCGGTACTGCTGGCAGGAGTGCTGATTGTTTTTGGGGTGCTGATTGGCAGATTAACCGTGCGTGCAGATACGCCTAATCATGAAGTGGCAAAGGCGAATACAATGACAGATGGCACGGCAAATACCGCCAAAGCGGTGGTGATGGCGGTAGAAGCGATTCGCCCAAGCAGCAGTATAGTGAATAAGCGTATACAAGCCAGTGGCGTGATTGCAGGGGAGCAGGTGGCAAGCGTTGGCAGTCGTATCAGTGGTGTGGCGGTCATGCAGGTATTGGCTGAAGAAGGGCAATGGGTCAAGGCAGGGCAAGTGCTGGCGGTGTTGGACAATCAATCCATTCGCCAAAATATCGCCGCTGCTCTAGCCAATCTACGCACGGCACAGGCAGCACTTGCCAAGGCACAAGCGGATTTGCACCGTGGTGAGCCTTTGATTAAAATCGAAGCGATTAGCCGTGAGCAATATGACAGCTACCAAACGGCTGTTATCCAAGCTCAAAATGACGTAACCGCCGCCCAAGCCAACCTAAACAACGTCCGTCTTGACGAGCAAAACAGTCAAGTGATTGCTCCTGTGTCGGGCATTATCAGTCAAAAAAACGCTGAAGTAGGCATGATGGCGACAGGTGCGGCATTGTTCACCATTATCAAAGGTGGAGTGCTGGAGTGGCAGGCAAGCGTGGCAACCGATGAAGCGGCGAGCTTGCGTATCGGGCAAGAAGTGCGTCTGCACGTTGGTCAAGATGATGTGTTGGGTGCGGTCAGTCGTATTTCGCCGATTGCCAATGCTAGTAGGGAGCTGACGGTACATGCCACGTTGCCGCCACAAGCCCCTGTCGTGGGCGGTACGTTTGTGGCAGGGGAGATAGTGATTGGTAATGAGCAGGCACTCATGATACCAGCACGAGTGGTTAGTAGCGATGACGGCTATGACTATGTGTGGACATTGACAGCGACCGACACACCAAAAATATACACCGCAAACAAAACAAAAATCAGCGTGCAAGTCAGACAAAAAGACCAACTGGCGACAGATTTGCCAGCGGATACTTTGATTGTCAAGTCTGGGGGCAATTTTTTAAGTCATGGCGATAGCGTGAAGTTGGTGGGTGTGATGAATGATAAACCGCTGAATACTACCATTGCCAGCGGTGCGGACAATCCACCAACACGCACAGCACAGTAGGAGAGATGGGTGAATTTTTCGGCATATTCCATCAAAAATCCTTTGGCGGCGATTTTATTATTCACCTTGCTGAGTTTGGGTGGGTGGATTGGTTTTCAGAAAAGTAAGGTACAGCAGTTTCCTGATATTGATTTGCCAGCGGTGATTACCACCATCACCATGTCGGGTGCAGCACCTAGCCAGCTCGAAAATGACATTGCCAAAAAAGTAGAAAACAGTTTGGCGAATATCGAAGGGATTAAGCATATCCGCACCACATTGCAAACTGGCGTGGTAGTCATTCACAGCGAATTTGTGCTAGAAAAAGACGTGCAAGAAGCGGTAGATGATGTGCGTTCGGCGGTGAGCGAAATTCGGGGGGATTTGCCGCAAGCTGCCGAAGAGCCGATTATCAACAAGGTGTCTACCGCAGGCTTTCCTGTGGTGAGCTATTCGGTAGCGTCTGATGAGATGAGTGTGTCGGAGCTGTCTTGGTGGGTAGATGATGCCTTGAGCCGCCGTTTGTCCAATCTTGATGGTGTGGGTAAGATTGCTCGTGTGGGCGGACTTGAGCGGCAAATTATCGTGGCAACAGACGCTGATAAGTTGGCAGGCTGGCAAATGCCTATCAGCAGCTTGTCGCAGCAGATTTATGCACTGTGGCAAGATGGGTCTGGCGGCGAAACCAAGATAGGCGGTGGCACGCAGACCATTCGTATCTTGGGGGCGGGGGATTCGCTAGATGAGCTGAGACAGCTGTCCATCGGTATGCCAGCAGGGGCAACCACGCTGGGGCAGGTGGCGAATGTGTATGATGGGGCGGCAGATGCCAGCAGTGTGGCATGGCTGGATAATGAACCAGTCGTTGCCTTTAATGTAACTCGTTCTCGTGGAGCGAGCGAAGTGGCGATGGTGCAGCTGATTGACAAAGAGCTGACCGCCATCACGCAGGAAAATCCACACATCAGCATTCATAAGATTTATGATTATGCAGAGCCAATTCATACCGATTATAAGGCTTCGCTAAAAATGCTGATTGAAGGGTGCGTTTTGGCGGTGCTGGTGGTGTATTTGTTTTTGCGAAATTGGCGAGCGACGTTTGTGGCGGCGATGGCTTTGCCGTTGTCGATTGTTCCGACTTTTTTGGCGATGTATTTGTTTGGTTTTAGTTTGAACATCATCTCGTTATTGGCGTTATCCTTGGTGATTGGGGTGCTGGTTGATGATGCGATTGTTGAAGTGGAGAATATCGTTCGTCACCTGCGTATGGGCAAGACCCCTTATGAGGCGGCGATGGAAGCGGCGGACGAGATTGGTTTGGCGGTGGTGGCAACAACCTTTACTTTGATAGCGGTGTTTTTGCCAACGGCATTTATGAGTGGGGTGATTGGGCAGTTTTTTCGGCAGTTTGGCTGGACGGCATCGATTGCGATTTTTATCTCACTGTTGGTAGCACGTTTAATCACGCCCATGATGGCGGCATATATCTTAAAGCCAGAAGCGGATAAGGTAGCGAGCATTGGCAGGGTGATGAGATGGTATCTGTGGCTTGTGCAGTGGACGCTCAAGCACCGCTTGATGACGCTGTGTTTGACCTTGGTGATGTTTGTGGGTTCGGTGTCGCTGGTTGGACTATTGCCAACGGGCTTTATCCCTGATAACGACACCAATCAGACCAGAATCACCATCGAGATGACCCCAGACGCTGCATTGGACGACACAAGCCATGTTGCCAAACAGGTGAGCGATAAGGTGCTGGCGATAGATGGGGTGTCATCGGTATTTGCGGCGGTGGGTTCGGCATCGACAGGCATGGACTCTCGTTCGTCGTCGGCAGGCTCGCCCAATACCGCCACGCTTGACATCACGCTATTGCCACGCAGCGAACGCCCAAGCAAATCAAAGATTGAAGCGACTATCACGCAGGCAATTCAGGACGTGGCAGGGGCAAGGTTTAAGGTGGGGCTGTCGGCAGGCGGCGAATCTGGCTACAGTTTTTCTTTGACCAGTAATAACCCAGACCAGCTTGCCAGTGTGTTAAAATCCACGATAGCCGAAATCAGAGCATTGGGGGACATCAGGATCACCACCAATGAATCCCTGCCTAAGCCAGAATTGTCGGTATCGCCAAACCGTCTAGCGATGGCGACCAAAGGGGTGAATACCGCAGATTTGGCACAGACCTTGCGTATCGCTACCACAGGGGATTATGAGCAGTCCTTGCCCAAGCTCAATCTAAATACACGCCAAATACCGATAGTGGTGCGTCTTGCCGATGAAGACAAGCAAGACACGCAGGTGCTAAGCCGTCTGTATGTGCCAACGACCACGCAGACAGGGGTGCAAGTGGGCGAAGTGGCAAATTTTGAGTACGGCACAGGTCCTGCTCAGATTGTCCGCTTTGACCGTGAGCGTGCGGTCAAGATTACTGCAGACAGTGGCATGCCCTTGGGTGAGCTGGTTGCCAAAGTCAAATCTGTACCCACGCTGAACAACTTACCCACAGGCATTAACATCATCGAAGAAGGGCAGGCAGAGAGCATGAATGAGCTGTTCGGTGGGTTTTTGCTGGCGATGAGTGTGGGTGTGGTGTGTATTTTTGGGGTGCTGATGTTGCTGTTTCATCGTGTACTGCAGCCATTTACGATTTTGGTGGCGTTGCCGTTGTCGGTGGGCGGGGCATTTGTTGGGCTGCTTTTGACTGGTAGTAGCTTATCCATGCCATCGATGATTGGCTTTATCATGCTGATGGGGATTGCGACCAAAAATTCGATTTTGCTCGTGGATTATGCGATTATCGCCCAAGACGCAGGCAAAACTCAGCTGGCAGCAATTATGGACGCTTGCCAAAAACGTGCTCGCCCCATTGTCATGACAACGATTGCGATGGGGGCAGGTATGTTGCCATTGGTGCTGGGCTTTGGTGAAGCCGACCCAACCTTTCGCCGTCCAATGGCAGCGGCGGTGCTGGGCGGCTTGATGACTTCAACCTTGCTAAGCCTTGTCATCATTCCTGTCGTCTATACCTTGATGGACGATGTGAGCAGATGGGTCAAGCAGCTGCGTGCTTAGCAATTTGTGGTTGATTGTATGGTTGATTAAAATTCCAAGGACATGCCCAAACCCAGCCCAAAAACCAACTTTGACGTGTCATATTGATTTTGCTGATGACATCAAAGTTTGTCTTGTAGCCGTTTGACAAGCTGGGCGATGGTCTTACTGTCGGACGTGCTATTTTGACCGTAGCGTGCACTGCGATATTGGCGGGCAATCTCATTGGCGAGCGGCTTAGCTGCTTCATCGTGCGTGCCAAGCCTGTCAAGCCAGTGCAAGATGGTTTCGCTGTCGGCTTTGGCAAGGGCGACATCTTGTTTGCCAAGCGTGCGAGATAAGCGTACGAATGGTGCGTCTAGGGGGTGGTAGGTTTTGCGGTTTTTGTACCAAAATAGCAGGGTAATCACCCCCAAAATCCCAAAAAATCCCAATGCCAAGACCAAGACTTGTGCGTATAAGCTCTTGATACTGAACCATTTTAACAGGGAGTTTTGCTGAGTGTCTTGGTCAAAGCCCACAATATCACGTTGCCAATAGTAGCCCATCTGGTCTGAATACCGTCTTAAAGATTGCAACATACGAAACTGCTGGTAGCCAAACGTCGCCCCTATGCCATCACCAAAGGCACTCGCCCCAGCATTTTGGGTGAATGCGTCCATGCCATCGTCAATGCGGTCTGGCGAGACAAAGGCGGTGGGGTCAATACGCACCCAGCCTGCTTCTGCCACCCACACTTCCGCCCAAGCGTGAGCGTCCATTTGGCGGACTTCCCAACTCTTGCCATCACGCCCCAACTGTCCGCCTTGATAGCCTGCCACCACACGAGCAGGCACGCCAGCGGCACGCATAAGAAATACAAAACTTGATGAATAATGCTCACAAAACCCTGCCTTGCTGCCGAACAAAAATTCATCAATACGATTGTCAAACAGCTGCGGCGGCGATAAGGTATAACGAAACTGATTGGCTTGTATATACTGCTCAACCAAGCGAGCAAAGGTAAGCGTATCGCCGTTTGCTTGGGCGTACAGAGTGCGAGCCAGTTCACGGCTTTGGGCGTTGCCTGTGTCTGGCAGTTGCAGGTTGATACCCCAAGCGGCAGAGCTTAGCGTTTCATCAATCTTGGCATTGGGGTGATAATTCACCGTATAGCGTGTTTGTTGGGTGATGGGAAGATGCGAACGCAGATTAAATTCACTGGTCATGCCGAGTCCGCGCTGTGGCGACAAAGAAGGGTAATCCAAGCCAAATAGCCACTGCTGTTGAGTGGGTTCTAAAATGACACGGTATTGGCTGTCTGTACGGGCAAGTGCATTCGCCCATTGGGGGGCGGTGTCTCGTGATTGCCAGTACTGTATGAGCTGTTCGTTGGGTCGCCATGTGATGCCATCAAAATCACTGAACACCATGCCACGCCAATACATATCATTGCGATTGGGCAATTGTCCGTCAAACTCGACACGAAAGGCAAGTTCGGTGGACTTGCTAAGATTGGCAAAATCCCCCGGAGACATACTGTCGGACACGCCTGTGGTGGCTTGTTGTCCAGACAGATTGAGCGACCATAAAGGGGGCAGGCGGGGGAAGAATATAAACAGCACAACCAGTAGGGGAATACTCGGCAATGCAAGCATGGCAAGGGTACGCCCACGCCCTGCACCGTCTGTATTGTCGGTATCGCTTAGGCTGATAAAGGCGGATAATACCAGCATTAAACCTGTAATCACCCCTGCCGCCACGGACAGATTTTGCGACCACAAAAACGCAGCTGCCAGTACAAATAACGCCAAATTCAGCAGCACAAAGGCATCACGACGTGAGTACAGCTCCCACAGTTTGCTGATTAGGCATAGCAACAAAAAACTGATACTGACATCAACACTAAACGAACGTCCAAAATGTATCCAAATACCCATAGCACCGCCTATAAAGCCAATCAGCTGCAGCGTGCGATACACTTTTGTTAGGCGAGCTTGGGAGTGGCATGCGAATTTTTGCTTTAGGCGTGGCATTTGCATGATTGCCCCAAAAATGCCAACCCCCATCAGCCACATGGGGGCAAAAGCAATATGCACCAGCACACATACAGCCGTGCATAAAATCACCCAGTGATAAGCAGGCAAGGCAAAGAGCTTACGCCATATAGGCAGACGATTTGGCACAAGCGTTTTTTTGCCTGTGGCGTATTGATAAAAATCATCGTTGGGTGAATTTGGGGTATAAGGTGCGTTGGTCATATCAGGCTTTGTATATTGGTGGCTGTCATCTATGGGGGCAAGCAGTCGTCAGTATAACTTGTGCTATCCGTATTTTGTATTTTTGGCGGTGCTTGCCAATGTCTTGTGCTATAAAAATGTGTTTGTGCAGTTGTAGCTATTGGCTATGTCTAAGGCACTGTATCCAAGGTACTGTCTCTAAGGGGCTTTGGCAAGACGCAGCAGGCTTGCTTGAATGAACTCATCACCACTGCCGATACCGCCACTGCCGTCATTGGGCAAAACCATCTCAAACGCTATGCCAGTCTCGTGCATGGCAAGCACGGCATGGGCGAGTTCGGACAGCTTGTCTTCATGGTGCGAGCTTGGCATGTCATTATAATTGAGCTGCCACTGCTTGCCAATCGGATCGGCAAAGCGTTTGGTGAGCATACCTGCCCCTTTTGCCACATGAGCCCACGACACTTTTGCCAGACTTTCGCCTTCGACATAGTCGTCTAGCATATCAAAATCATCTTGTCCTGCTTGATATTGGTTGCTTATCTGCTCATCATTGCTTTTGGTGAGCTTGTGAGTGGTCTGCCAGTCAAACTCGTGCGGCACAGGATAAGCAAAGGCAGGGCTGGCAAAGTACACATAAGACCATGACCGCACCACACCAAGCGGATATTGGCTTTTGATACACAGCCGTGGTAGGGTGATTGCTCCACGTTTGTGGGCGATAATGGGCAGGCGTGCGTGAATACGTTCCGTGATAACAGGCAACACAAGCTGTCTGTGCGTGCGATAAGTGGTTAAGTCATCGGCATTGAGCAGGTGTTCGTAATCGTTATCCTCTTCAAAATAAAGCTCAATCTGCCGTGAAGCCTTGCCCTTGACGTTATGCAGCTCAATATCCACCCATATCAAGCTGTGATTTTGGGCAAGGTTGGTACGTTGCAGATGAATGGCAAGGGGAGAGACTTGCAGATAAGTCAGTACCGCCGCCACAAGCCAAATCGACAGCAGATAAAAAAACAGCCCCAATATCAAGTTATTGCCATAATTCACCCCTGAAATAAAGGTGATGGCAAGCAGGGCAAGAAACAGCCAGCCTACCGAGCTAAAGAACACATACACGTTATGAATGCTAAGCGTCTGACTGTCAGAACGTGGCAGGCGACTGGCGATAAATTGCTTGATTTTGGCATTTAGGTAGCCAAAACGGCGGCTTGGCTTGGGCGGAGTATCGGTCATTGTATGTGCTTTTTGGTTAATCGGACTGGTTTGAGTGGGCGGACTGTATTTGTCTTGTTTTGATTTAAAAATGAAATATCAGCACGCCTTATTATAGTTGATTAAAATAAAAATGAGACAAAACGACAGACCGCCGTGTACAAGTAGTACATAAGGGAGCTGTCAACGAAGTATCAT
>JAUNUB010000001.1 GCA_030538375.1 Moraxella sp.
CCTTTTGTGATGAATACACAAGAAGAGATTGTGCAGGCAATACAAGATTTGCACAATGGCAAGTTTGGACATATTGTGCATTAATGGCAGGTTGGTTGCTGATATTGGTTGTAGTCAAATAATTTACTTTAAGACAAGGAAAACGAGCGAAGATAGTGCAAGTAGGACAGCGAGTGAGTTTGATGATGTATTAAGATGAATTTAAAAGACTATATCACACAAGCACAACAAAACCTGTACTCTTGATAAGCGCAGGTTTTGTTGTTATTCTAAAAATTTCCATCAATCGTTGAATGTAGAGCGTGCTTGTTATTTATCACACAACAGCCATAGTGTAGGCATAAGCCCACATAATTAAAACAGTGAACGAACAAAGCACCCCTACTGCAATCATCAGATAGCAGGCTTACACCGCACCCTACTGACTTAAAGTGAATTCATCTGACTGTAATACGCTCGCAAAATCGCCAGCACTTCAGGGCGGCTAAAGGTGTCAGGCACATCTGCACCGCTTGATAAGGCTTCACGCAGTTTTGTGCCGCTGATTTTGACATGCTGACTGCTGTCGTGCGGGCAGGTTTTGGTGCTTGCCATTGCTTGACAGTCATGACAATAAAAAGTCCAGTCGATTTTTAGCGGCTTGGTTATCAGTGCGTCTTTGACGATTGTATCAAAGATTTTTTGTGCGTCAAACGCTCCATAATAGTCTCCCACGCCTGCATGGTCTCGCCCCACGATAAGATGACTACAGCCATAATTTTGGCGGAACAGGGCATGTAGCAACGCTTCTTTTGGTCCAGCATATCGCATATCCAGTGGGTAGCCTGCTTGAATAACGGTATCCGTCTTAAAATAATGCTCAATCAACGTAGCAATCGCACGCTGGCGGACATCAGCAGGAATATCACCTTGTTTTAACTTGCCAAGCAAAGAATGCACCAGCACGCCATCGCAAATCTCAACAGCGATTTTGGCAAGGTATTCGTGCGAGCGGTGCATGGGGTTACGAGTTTGAAAAGCGGCAATGCTTTGCCACTGCTTGGCTTGGAATAACGCCCGTGTCTCGGCAGGGGTTTTATAAATTTCTGGGTATCGGCTCGGAAATTCCCCTTGGCTAAAGACTTCAACCGCTCCGCCCAGATACACATCGCCACTTGCCAGCACCTGTGCCACGCCTACATGAGCGGCATCAGCTGTGCCAAAAGTAGACAAACATTCACGCTCTTTATCGGGAGTATAAATACTATTAATTGTCAGCACCCCCATCAACTCATCACCGTCATCAGACGATGACACTAGGGCAACTTTATCGCCATGTTTGAGCGATTTTGCGGTATCGTTGTCGGTGGATAAAGTGATGGGAATGGGAAAAAACACCCCTTGGTATTCACCATGCACGCCGCCTTGTGTGAGCGTCATCTCATCAACCACGCCTGTATAATCGGCTTGCCCCATAAAGCCATCAAGCGGCGTAAATCCACCAATACCCAGCATAATCAAATCCCCACGTTCACGGCTGGATAAGGTAATTTGTGGCAGATTTTGAGCTTCGCTGATGGCTTGGGTGAGTGCGTCGCCAGTCAGCACAAGCGGTTTTAGGGTTGGACTGCCGTGCGGCGGCACAAGATTGGTATAGATGTCTTGATTGCTAAAGGCGTTGGTATTGATATTGGCGTTTGGCATAGCTATTCCTAAATTAAAGTGAATGGGCGAATGCGACGTATCTTAAAAGATTTTATCGCAATTGAACTATGCCAAAACGTCATGGCGTTATGCTGTTTTGGCATTTTTGTTTTTGGGCGAGTGCATTTACCATGTGAACACTTTTAGCAAGGCAGGCAGTTCGCGATGATGGACTGCTCATACCCAAGGATTTTCGCCATGTATCAATATTCGTATGCGGACAAGACACTCGTGAATGAACGTGTCGCCCAGTACCGCCATCAGACCCAGCGGTTTTTGGCAGGGGAGTTGCCCGAAGAGCAGTTTTTGCCTTTGCGATTGCAAAATGGCTTGTACATTCAGCGTCATGCACCGATGTTGCGTATCGCCATTCCTTATGGTCTGTTGTCCAGCCAGCAATTGCACACCTTGGCGGACATCAGCACACGCTTTGACAAAGGCTATGTCCATTTCACCACACGCACCAATGTTCAGCTAAATTGGGTCAAGCTAGAAGAAGTGCCTGATATATTACAAGTGCTTGCCGACAGCGAAATGCACGCCATACAGACATCTGGCAACTGCATTCGCAATACCACGACCGACCCCTATGCAGGCATTCATGCCGATGAAATCGCCGACCCACGCCCATACTGCGAAATCATTCGCCAGTGGAGCACCTTTCACCCAGAATTCGCCTATTTGCCACGCAAGTTCAAGATTGCGGTGATTGGCACAAAGTCCGACCGTGCCGCCACACAGCTGCATGATATTGGCTTGCATTTGGTCAAGCAAGGTGATGAGCTGGGTTTTGAAGTGATTGTGGGTGGTGGACTGGGACGCACGCCGATGATTGGCAAGGTGATTAACTACTTTTTGCCACGTCGCCATCTGCTAAGCTACCTTGATGCAATACTGCGTGTGTACAACCTTGAAGGCAGACGTGATAACAAATACAAGGCACGTATCAAAATCTTGGTGGACAGTCTTGGGGCAGAAGCCTTTGCCGATAAGGTGGCGGCAGAATGGGCGTACAGCAAAGACGGTGAGCTGACTTTGCGTGATGAGCATTTTGCCAAGGCGGCAAGTTTTTTTGATGCACCCAATTACAAAGCCCTTGACCCCTTGGCAGCACAAAGCCAGCTGAATGAATTTTTGCAAGATACCGCCTTTAAAAACTGGTACGCCCACAACACCGTCAATCACAAAATAGCAGGCTATAAAGCGGTGGTGATTTCGCTAAAAGCGGGCGTGGTGGCGGATAAATATGTGCCTGCAGGAGATTTAACGCATGCACAAATGCACGCTTTGGCGGACTTGGCGGACGCATACAGCTTTGGCGAGATTCGTGCCACACACCATCAAAACCTTGTGCTGGCAGATGTCAAGGTGAGTGATTTGTACGCCTTGTGGCAATCGCTTGATGAGCTGAATTTGGCTCGTGCCAATATCGGCACACTGACGGATATGATTGTCTGCCCCGGTTTTGACTACTGTAGTCTTGCCAATGCGACCACGCACAACATCGCCCACAGTATCGAGACCGCCTTTGATGAGCTCGACTATCTGTATGACTTAGGCGAGATACGGCTTAATATGTCAGGCTGCATGAATGCCTGTGCCCATCATCATGTGGGCGATATTGGCATTCTTGGCGTGGACAAAAAAGGCGAGCATTGGTATCAGATTAGTCTTGGCGGCAATTCTGGCGAACATGCCAAATTGGGGCAGATTTTGGGGCGTGCAGTCGCCGCTGATGAAGTAGCAAACACCATCAAAACCATTGCCAATGTCTATAAAGACCATCGGCAAGACAATGGCGAGAGTGTCGAAAGTTTTGCGGATTTTGTGGCTCGTGTGGGTATCGCACCGTTTAAATCTGCGGTATATCAATAATCCGTATATCATTAATATTCGTGTATTATTAATCCCTATATCATTAAGTAAAGGTACAACATGATAATCCATATCCATAACAATGATATTGTGCAATCAAGCGATGATGTTTATTTATATCATGCCAATGAAGTACCCTTAATTGATAATATCAAGAAAACTGATGATATTACTCAAGCAGGTATTGTTTTGGTAAGCTATGATGACTTTATGCAATTGTCCGATACACAAAAAACAACAGTCTATCTGTTATTAACTGCCGATGATATTGGGCGTCATTTAGAATTATCTCATCTTAATGGTATTGTCATTTATATCACCGATTTTAAAGATGGCAGAGTATTTAGTTTGGTGCGTCATATTCGTCAAGTGAGTGATGTGAATATCATCATCGCTGGGGAATTTGGCATTGACCAAGCGGCATATTTTTATAAATCTGGAGCAAATGGCTTTATTATTGATGATAATCAAATCGAGACAATAAAGAATACCCTAAACGATTTAAAAACCGCCCATTTTGGACAATCCGCCAGCAGCTTGCCGATGTTCCGATAGTTTTTTATTTAATTTTTTTATCGACTGGAGAAATCTTATGTTAAAAACCCTTGTTAATGAAAATAATCTTGCTGATTATAATGCCACATTACACGGCAAGACCCCTAGTGAAATTGTCCAGTGGGCATTATCTATCGCCAGCAATCCTATTATTACCACCAATTTTCGCCCTTATGAAGCGTCTATTTTGCACTTGATTAGCCAAATTCAACCTAATATTCAAGTGCTGTTTGTCGATAGCGGCTATAACACCGAAGCCACGTATCGCTATGCCCAAGATTTAATCAAGCAATTAAACTTAAACGTCATCACTTATATTCCTGCTCAAACTCGTGCCTTTCGTGATGTGGCGTTGGGCGGCATTCCTAACGTGGACAGTCCTTTGCACGATGAATTTACCGAGCAAGTCAAACTTGAGCCATTTCGCCGTGCTTTGGCAGAGTTGCAACCTGATGTGTGGTTTAATGCCATTCGCAAAGACCAAACGGAATTCCGTGGGGCATTAGATGTATTAAGCCTATCCAAAGACGGTGTGTTAAAGGTTGCTCCTTTGTTTTATTTGACCGACAGTGATTTGGATAAATATCAAGATACGCACAATTTGCCAAATGAATTTGATTACTTTGACCCAACCAAAGCATTAGCACATAGAGAGTGTGGATTACACACTCAAATTTAATCACTCATTATATATAGTAAGAGAAAATTATGAATACCCTGCCTTTGTTTTTTAACCTACAACAAAAAACCGTGCTGATTGTCGGTGGTGGTGATGTGGCAAAAAGAAAGGCAGAGATAATGCACAAATCAGGCGCAAATTTGATTGTCATTGCCAAACGATTTGATTTAGCCTTGCAAGATTTTTTGTTAGCCAATAATCATTTGATGGTGAATAAATCTTATCATCGTGATGAATTGCTTGGGCTAAAAAATATCAGCCTAATTGTCTGTGCAACCGATGATGAGCTATTAAATAGACAAGTATATCAAGACGCTAAGGATTTGAACATTCCGATTAATGTCGTGGATAATCCTACACTGTGCGATTTTATATTCCCTGCCATTGTGGATAGAAGTCCTATCATTATCGGCGTGTCTAGCAATGGCAAAGCCCCAGTATTAGCCAGATTAATCCGTGCCAAAATAGAAAGCGTACTGCCAAGTAATATCGGTGCAATCGCCAAACAAGCAGGCGAGTTCCGAGAGACAGTCAAAAACGCATTGCCCACGGTCAAGCAAAGGCGTTATTTTTGGGAAAAGGTTTTTGCTAAGGCTTTGGGTGATACACCCCTGCCAAATCTTGAAAATGCCTTGCAAGATTTTGTGCAGCAAGACAAGCCAAGCATAGGTGAAGTGTATATCGTGGGTGCAGGTGCTGGCAATCCTGACCTATTGACGTTCAAGGCGTTGCGGCTTATGCAGCAGGCGGACGTGGTGCTGTATGACGCACTGGTGTCCGATGAGATAGTGGACTTGTGCCGACGAGACAGCGATAAAATATTCGTGGGCAAAAAACGCAGCCAGCACACCAAGAGCCAAGACGAGATTAACGCCCTGCTGGTGCAATACGCCAAAGCAGGCAAGCGAGTGCTGCGGCTCAAGGGCGGAGACCCTTTTGTCTTTGGGCGTGGCGGCGAAGAAATGCTGGCGTGTCAGACGGCAGATGTGCCATGTCAAGTGGTGAGCGGTATCACGTCGGCACTGGCGGCAGCAAGTGGGGCTGGCATTCCGCTCACACATCGCGGCGTGGCGAGCAGTGTGCGTTTTTTGACGGCGTGCTATCAAACTTCGGTCTTTGATGGGCTAAAAAGCACCTATCACAAGGACGAGACACTGGTGTTTTATATGGGCTTGCACACGCTTGAAAGGCTCGCCCAATCCTTACAAAACTCTGGCTTGGCAAGCGATACGCCTATTGCCATCGTATCCAATGCCAGCCTAGCCAATCAACAAGTTTTGACAGGTACGCTAAAGAACATCGCCGCTCGCCAAGCCATCAATAATCTGCCCGCCCCTGCGATTATCATTGTGGGTGATGTGGTGCGGTTGTATGCCAAGCCCAAGACACAACATATAGACAGTACAGGTGCTTAGCAGTGAGTTTGATGGCATATTAAAGCGAATTTAAAAGGCTGTAATGATTGGCTTAATAGCCCATTTGATTTAACCGACGGTAATTATCACAGCCTGTTTGATCGCCATTATCGCAGGCTTTCCCAAACCATGCTTTGGCAGTGGCATAATCTTGGCGTACGCCCCAGCCGTTATAGTACATCGCTCCTAGATTATTTTGTGCTCCAGCAAATCCTTGATGAGCGGCTTTGCTATACCATTCCACCGCTTTGGCATAGTTTTGACGTACGCCTTGACCTTGTTCGTGCATTACTCCTAGATTATTCTGTGCTTCGGCAAGCCCTTGATTGGCGGCCTTGGTGTACCACTCAATAGCTTTGGTATAATCTTGGCGTATGCCATAACCTTGCTTGTGCATCAGCCCTAGATTGGTTTGTGCTTGAGCAAGCCCTTGATTGGCGGCCTTGGTGTACCACTCGGCGGCTTTGGCATAGTTTTGGCGTACGCCTTGACCTTGTTCGTGCATTACTCCTAGATTGTGTTGTGCAAAGGGATTGCCTTGATTGGCAGCTTTGGTGTACCATTCGGCAGCTTTAGAATAGTCTTGGCGTACGCCTTGACCTTTATAATACATCACTCCTAGATTATGTTGTGCGTAGGCATAGCCTTGATTGGCGGCTTTGGTAAACCATTCGATAGCTTTGACATGGTCTTGACGTACACCTTGACCGTTGGCATACATCATTCCTAGACTATATTGTGCGTCAGCATAGCCTTGGCTTGCCAGCTGATAAGTGGTATTAAAGTCGGATACATCATTGGCTATCGCTGGGGTGGTGGCAGTCAGTGTAAAAGCGAGTAATAAGAGGGCAAAGTACTTCATCATAATATTCCATACAAAAATGTATGACAACTATAGCACAAGCAATAATATAAGCAAAGCGAATACAGATAGTATTTATCAGTGAGTTTGATTAAGTTCGGTTTGGATTGGTTGATTTTTTTGACTTACCCTTTATCAAAGACATTTAAAACATCTGAAGCAAGGTATCAACAATCGGCACAACAATCATAAACAGCAGCGTACTGGTTGTAACCACATTAGTCGCAAACTGCACATCGCCACGAGCTTCATTCGCCAAAATCGGCAGCACGGCTAAGGCAGAAACGGAGGATTGCAAAATCAGCGTTTTGGCTTCCATGCTTGGCAAAGTTAATGACGGCATAAATAAATGCCCAGCCAGCACAAGCCCTGCCATGATAACGGGGGCTAGAATAAATTTGCCCATTAATGCGGCAATCGTATCCTTATCAAAACGAATGCTTTTTAGCCCAGCGTCCGCCAATGTAATACCAATGTATAACAGCGATAAGGGGGTAACAATGCTGCCTATATAATTGAGCGAAGAATGAATAAACGCAGGCACAGGAATGGCTAGCAATAAAAATACCAATGCGACTAAAAAACCCAATAGCGGCGCTGGTAAGAGCTTTTTCCAATCAAACTTTTTGGGCTTGGTTTGTGCTTGATTGTTAGTTTTGTCTTGAGTTTTATCTTTTGGCTCACTGCTATTTTCACTGCTGTCTTCACTGCTATCATTAGCAATCAAAAACGCCCCAAATGCCCAAGTAGAAACCGTATTTAGCACATAATAAACCAAAAAATACGGCATACTTGCTTCGCCAAATAGGGCGATATTTAGCGGCAAACCAATAAAAATCGTATTGGCATTGACAATCGTATTAATAAAAACGCCACGCCGTCCACGCCGCACTTTTAGCAGCTTTACCATCAGCCACGCCGCCAAATAACCCAGCACCAAAGAAGCCGCACCGTATACCAATCCGCCAGATAATGACGCCAATTTATCACGGTCTAAATAAGTCAAAACAGATACAAAAATAGAAGCAGGCAAGGCGATATTCATAATCAGCTTTGAAATATTGCCCGCAAAGCTATCGGCAAACCATGCTTTATTTCGCAAATAAAACCCCAGTGCAATAATCAGCACAATGGAAAGTACACTTTCTACGGCGGTTAGAAAAATCATAGTGCTGCCTTTATATAAGGGTTATTAATAAGAGTTTAATAATAGTTATTTGATAATGGTTGTTTAATATTATCAAAATAAAAAAGGCTGTCTGAATATAATATAAGATTATTCAGACAGCCCTTATTTATTTAGTAATTTAGGTTTGATTTAAATTACGAGTTTAAAGACGTATTAAAGCGAATTTAAAAAACTATTTATAAACAGGCTGCCACATAGCGTCTTGCACCGCTTGCACAATGCTATCGTGATTTTTATCAAAATCACGCACCGCCACATCATCGGCAATCGCTTGCTTCACCACCGCCACCGCCACAGTCGCCGAACTGGCTCGCAAATGGTCTACCGCAGGCAATAGCGAAGCCCCCACGCCAGATACATCAACCTGCCCAGCCACCGCCTTTGCCGCCGCCAAAAGCATACCATCGGTAACACGCTTTGCCTTTGATACGATAATCCCTAAGCCCAGCCCCGGATACAGCAGAGCATTATTCGCCTGCCCTATTTTGTAATTCACCCCATCAAAAGGCACATCAGCCACAGGAATACCCGTTGCAATCAATGCCTTGCCCTTAGTCCAAGGCACAATATCCGCAGGCATCGCCTCAATACGCTCGGTAGGGTTGGAGAGCGGCAGAATAATCGGACGCTCCACACCAGCCGCCATCGCCTCAATCACCTCTTGAGTGAACGCCCCATGGTCGGTAGACGTACCGATTAAAATCGTGGGCTTAACCTGCTGCACCACCGTCAAAAGATTGATTTTGCCATCACGTCTAGCCCAGTCTTGCACCTCGCCAGCAGCACGGGCGTACACCTGCTGATAATCAGGTGCGTCCTGCATATCATCAGTTACCAAGCCATTCACATCAACCAGCCACACACGCTTTTTGGCCTCATCATCACTTAGCCCATCACGCACCATCGCCGCATGAATTTGGTCAGCCATGCCAGTGCCAGCCGTGCCAGCACCGTACACCAGCAAACGCTGCTCGGCAAAATTCTGCTTAGTCACTTTTAAGCCAGAAAACACCGCCGACATCACAATCGCCCCAGTGCCTTGCATATCGTCATTAAAAATACGGTATTTGTCCGCATTATTCACCAAAATACGGCGTGCATTGCTAGGTCCAAAATCTTCAAAGTGCAGCAAAGCGTTAGGGAAAAGCTCGCTAGCCGTTTTGAGATACAAGTCAATAAACTCATCATAAGCCTTGCCCGTAATACGAGCGTGGCGATTACCCAGATAAGCAGGGTCGTTCAAAAGTGCTTCGTTATCTGTGCCAACGTCCAAATTCACCGCAATCACACGAGCAGGGTCAATACCAGCCGCCGCCGTATACACCGCCAATTTGCCCACCGAAATATCCGTGCCGTTCACGCCCCAATCACCAATACCCAAAATTTCTTGAGCGTCCGACACCACCAGCAAATCCACATCATCAGCCCCAAGCCCTAGCGATGACAAAGCAGCCCGCACATCTTCAGGGCGGTCAATGGAGAGATAAATCGCACGAGATTGACGATAATCGCTGCTCCATTTTTTAATCGCTTCGCCAATGGTCGGGTCATAAACGATGGGTAACATCTCGGCAAGATGGTCAGTAATCACACGATAAAACAGCACTTCATTGCGATTGTGCAAGCCGTCCAAATAAATGTATTTTTCTAAATCCGTCTCAAAACTGCTAATTTGTTTATAAGCACGCACCGCTTGTTGGTCTAGCGTTTCCACTGCCGCAGGCAACCGCCCAATTAGCCCAAGTTTGGCTCGCTCTTCATAGGTGAAGGCGGTGTCTTTGTTGGTAAGGGGGGTTTTGAGAATGCTGAGCTTATTCATAAGTAGCTCCTTAGAAGTCTTAGAAAAATAGGGTATGGACAAGGTGTGGCGAATGTCTGCCTTGGGTAATCAAATCATGCAGATGACCGAATACTTTGGCAAGTATACGCCCATCATTCAGACAATCCAATGACAATCATCAAAATAATTGTTAAAAATTGTTAACAAATGATATTCATAATCACGTTTGACGATGTACTAAATTGAATTTAAAAGACTATAATACTAAGACCGCCTTAGCCCAAACCACAGACCATATTAGGGGCTATACTTTTTTTGTCATGGCGGCAATGCCATCAATCACCGTCAAAAATGGACTGTCTTCACGATACAACATCACCAGCGTTGTCATGTTGATACTGCTGTTTTCATTGCTTAACTTTTTATTACTCAACTTTTTATTGCTTACTACGGGGACGAATGCACTCCTGCCAACCCCCAGCTGTGCCAATGATTTTGGTGCGAGTGCCACCACATCACTACAGCCCACCATGGCAATTTGTGCCAGTGCCGAACTCGTCTCACGCACGATATTGGGCGAAAATCCTGCCTGCCGACACGCCAAAATCATCTCATCAAATGACTGCGGACTGACCGCACGGCGAAAACTGACAAAATTTTCATTTGCAAGCGTACTTAACAAAATCTGCCGCTCATGATACAACGCATGCGATGGGGGCAGCACCGCACACAATACATCGCTTAGCATGGGTATCGCCACAATGCCTGTGCTGTCTGTTTGTGAGCGTACAAATGCCACGTCAATCGCCCCAGTGCCCAGCAGTTCAATGGCTTGTCCGCTGTCAATCTCATGAATGTCCAGCCCAATGCCGTCTTTGGCAAGATTGTCGGCAATCTCTGGCAAAAGATGGGTCATCGCTTGGGTGATTGCCCCTACCTTGAGACGAGCCTTGTTGTCCGCCACACAAGTACGCAGCTCACCATCAAAGGCGTGTATATAAGCAAGGCATTCTCTGGCTTTTGGCAACAAATCATGCCCTGCTGATGTCAGCTCAACACCAGCCTTTGAGCGATAAAACAACTGTACGCCAAGATTACGCTCTAGCGACTTGATGTGTTCGGACAATGGCGGCTGGCTGATGTGCAGTTTTTCACTGGCTCGCCCAATGCTTTTGCAATCAGCAACCACCACAAAATAATACAGCCATTTAAACAAACGAAAATCCATTGTGCCACCCATCATCATAACCATACAAAAAAACTATCACAAAGCAATTATAATAATATTTTACCTATCAAAAAGGCTTTTGTAAAATATCATTCATATCATCAACGCAAGCAAAGTCGATACAGACAACACAAGCCGTATTGACAAGTGGTTTTGGCTAAACTTGCTTTGGCTTATTTTAAAAAAAGTGTAAGGAGCTACCATGTTTGGTATTAATGAGATTGGCGTATATATTGTAACCGTGATAACTTTGGTGCTGTTGCCCGGCCCGAACTCTATGCTCATCATGACAATGGCGTCAAAACATGGGGTACGCTTGGCACGATTTGGTATCTTGGGGACGTTCTTGGGTAATGGGCTGTTGATTGGTGCTTCTGCACTGGGGGCAGGTATGCTGCTCAAGCTGTATCCTTTGTTATTCGTGATTATTAAGCTGATGGGTGCGGTGTATTTGACTTATCTTGGTATAAAACTGCTGCGTTCTGCCGCCCAAAAATACCGCACAAACCAAGCCGTTATCAATACAGCCGCCATCAATACCACCAACAAGCAAGCCCACAAACCTTGCTCCCAACAATCCACGTCAACCCCAACAACCACCATGGCAAGGCAACCAAATACAGACAGCGTGGACGGTACAGCAAATGGGCTTAACAAAACTGGCTTATGCACCAAAAAAGGTATGACAGCATTGTCAGCATTTCAAAAGGCTCTGTTTGTGGCATTGTTAAACCCCAAGGGTTTGCTATTTTTTCCTGCCATGATGGTGCAGTTTGTTGAGCCAACTTTTGAGCAACCGCTCATCAGTTTTGCAATTTTGGGCGGTATTTTTCAGCTCATGAGCTTGATTTTTTTGAACATTTGCGTACCGCTGACCAGTCGCATCACTGGGTATTGTCAGCGTTTTTGGCGAGTGTCATCACTGGGTGAGATGGGCGTGGGTGTGTTGTTTTTGAGCTTTGCAGGCAAGCTGTGGTTGTCGCAGACTTAAAACCAATCAAACACGGCTAGCCTTGATGTACTTTTGTCCGATGACTTGCTTATTTTATCAAAGATAACTTGTCAAGCTGGCATATGCTTGATAAAATTAACCATTATATTTTTTTAAGGAATTATCATGGCAATGCCAATGCGTGGCGGTATCATCACTTGCGACATTCGTGATGTACCCACATTATACAAAAGCTATCTGCCTTTTATTGCAGGTGGGGCTTTGTTTGTACCGAATGACAGAATTTCGGCACTTGGTGAAGATGTGTTTGTCGCCTTTACTTTGCCGTCCCAATCAGACCGCTACCCCTTAAACGGCAAGGTTGCGTGGATTAATCACAAGGCTTCGGCAAACCGTCCTGCTGGCTTTGCCATTCAATTCGGCAGTGATGCCAATGGTACAAGACTGCGTAACGAGATTGAAAAGCTGTTGGCTGGGCAATTGGACGGTGCACAAGCCACTTATACCCTATAACATTTATACCCTATAAAATAACACCTACAATAAGCCAAAGTATCACACACAACAAAAAATCATACAACTATAAACTGTGTGATTTTTTGTGCGTGTTTTGCATTTTGCTAAGCGTGATACTGGTTCAACAATTCATCAAAATTGCGACTGCTGATAAGCCCTATCTCTGTCGCACTTTTGTCAAATACCTTGCCTAAGGCTTCCGCCACATAAGGCACAAAGGTAGGTTCATTGTCTCGCCCACGCTTTGGCACAGGAGCAAGATAAGGGCTGTCGGTCTCAATCAATATTCTGTCAAGGGGGAGTTTTTTGGCGACATCTCTTAACTCTTGGGATTTATTAAAACTGACAATACCAGAAAACGATATATACAGCCCCATGTCCAAGGCTTTTTTGGCAAAGGCATAATCTTCGGTAAAGCAATGAATAATGCCATGTTCGCACTTCTCGGCATGCAGCAAATCCAATGTATCATGGTACGCAGAACGAGTATGCACGATGATGGGTTTTTTGAGCGTTTGACTGGCGTGAATGTGTGTGGCAAAGCTGTGTTTTTGGGCGGATTTTTTATCCGTATCCCAATAATAATCCAGCCCTGTCTCACCGAACGCCCACACCTTATCATGATTGTGTGCAAGCAAATGCTCCACCTTGACAGCGGACAACACATCAATATCTTGACAAGGGTGCAAGCCCACGCTCATGCCGATATTCAGCTCGTCATCGGATAACTCCACCCAAGATTTAATCTCATCAAACTCGCCAAAATGACACATAATCGCCATGGCACGGTTTACCTTGGCGGACTTCATGGCAGACAGCAGGTTTTCACGTTTGTCGTCATGATTGGCAAGTTTTAGGTAAGTAAGATGACAATGAGAATCTGTAAACATAAATATCCAATATGTTGATTTTTAAAATAATTTTATGACTGTTTTTTTTGATAGTGTCAGACAAATACGATTATAAGTCATTCATCGCAAGCACCGTTTCGGCGGCTTGCCGAATATCGTCAAGTCCAAGACTGCGTTTGCCGCTCAAGTCTTGCCGCCATTTTCTTGCCCCTGTCAATCCTTGAAACAAGCCAAGATAATGCCGAGCCACAGTCGCAAGATTTGCCCCTTCATTTTGGCGACGCTCTAGGTAAGGGTACAGTTGCTCCAATATTTGTCGCTGTGTCGGTATTTTCTTGTTCCACAGTGTATTGCACTCTGCCATCAGCATAGGATTGTGATAAAACGCCCTGCCTACCATCACACCATCGACGTGGTTTAGGTGCGTGCGAATGCTGTCAAGAGTGTCAATGCCGCCATTAATCTCAATGAACAGCTGGGGGAATTCTTGTTTAAGTCGATACACATCATCGTAACGCAGCGGCGGAATTTCTCGATTTTCTTTGGGAGACAGTCCGCTAAGCCATGCTGTGCGTGCATGCGCGATAAAATGCGTACAACCAGCAGTGGCGACAGTGGCGACAAAATCTCGCATAAATTCATAACTGTCAAAATCATCAATGCCAATACGGTGCTTGACGGTGATGGGCTTGTCGGTGACTTGTTTCATGGCACGCACCATATCCGCCACCAAATTAGGCTCTGCCATCAGACACGCCCCAATCTTGTTGTGCTGAACACGGTCGGACGGGCAGCCGACATTGATATTAAACTCATCATAGCCCATGGTATCAGCAATCTGCACACATCTTGCCATTTCGTTAGGATTTGACCCACCCAGCTGTAGCACCAACGGACGCTCGCTATCATCATGCCGCAAAATATGGTCTGTATCACCCTTTAAAATCGCACTGGTGCTAATCATCTCGGTGTACAGATATATATTGGGATTGAACAGTCGTGCAAAATAACGAAAATCTGCAGTTGTCCAATCAATCATAGGTGCAAGGCTAATCCGACTACCCTTTTTAAAATCAATCATCTACATAAAATCTCTTTAAAATTATCAGCTTAAGTATAAAAATCATGCTGTTTTTACTTGTGCTTACTTGTTGATACTTGTGTTTTATTGTGCTTGTAGTGTACCATATTTACACCATTTTTAAATCATTTATGATATAAATCACCACAAGGGGCGAATGCGGACTATTACAGCCGTAGCGTAACCCATGTTCATTGATGAATTCTGCCACACTACCAATATATTCATAAGCATACATCAGCTTTATTTTTCTGCAGCCACCAGCCATGGAAAAAGACAATCTGAACGAAGTACAAAAAATGGTTGTCCTAATTAAGTCCACATTGTGTAATGCCGATGGCAGTCATATGTTCACCACTGGCGATGAATTGAGCGGCTTTGACCGTGAGACCATCGAAGAGATTATGACCAAGGTGAGCGAGATTAACGGCTTTGATAAGACGGTGGCAGACGCCCAAAAAAACTGATAGACCGTCCGTGTCGCAGGTTTTTGTTTAAACTGGCGGCACATCTTGGCAGGACGGTGGCAGAATTAGAAAATGAGCTCACCCAAAGCGAGCTTATCGAGTGGCAAGCCTATGACAGCCTAGACCCCATTGGCGGCTATCGTATGGATTTGGGCTTTGCTATGCTTGCCTATCTACAAGCTGGCGATAAGGATAAATCCATACAGGACTTTTTGCTTATTGACCCAAATCCGATGAGTGATGATGACAGATTGGCACAGCAATCACGCCAAGAAGTACAAAAAATGCTGGCGATGTTTAATGCTTGACAAAGCCTAAGAATAAACGCATAATCCAAGTACAAGTTATCTGCTATCAAGGATTTAATATGCTGTCTGTATTGCTATTTGCACTCTTTTGCGTTTTGATGATTCCTATTGTGATTTGTTTTTTTATCGTTGTAGTGATACCTGTTGTTACGATTACAGGGTTGGTAGTCCATGGCTTTATCAGAAGCTGTTTGGATATTTATAAACAAATTTTGCAAACATAACTCAAAAAAAGATTAACTGCCGTCCGTTTGGACGGCTTTTTTGTGAGCCAAGTTAGGGTGTGTGATAAATGACGACGGTATCAAAATTACAGATTGTCTTGGAAGCGACCACCACAGCTTTTGACAGAAGCCTAAAGTCTACGCAAGCTAAACACAATCTAGATAATTAACCCAGACAGGTAGGATAAATGTGGGAAATGGTGGGGGTGGCTGGGGTAAGTTGGGATAGGGTTTGAAGTGGTATTGCATAATGTGCAACGAAAAAGGCTTTGATAATTTTAGGTATTAAACTTGAATTTGTCAAAGCCTTTTTGTTTTTGGTGGGATTTAGGCGGAGTGGGCAAAAAGGTCAGGCTGGGAGCGTTCTTGGTATTCTTTTCGCATACGGGCTAGGATTTCATAGATATAGGGCAAAGACAGATTAAACTTTTGTACCAGCTCAAAATGATTGTTGCCATTGAACGCTTCCCAAATCGCCAAATCCCGTTTGTGGTATTGCCAAGCGTTGTTTTTGGTAACATAGAACATAGAACCGCCCCAATGCTCAGCAATGCGGTTGGCAAGTTCATTGGCGATTTGGCTTGCGGTTTGTTCGTCAAGGGTTGTGGTGTGGGTAATGATTTGTGCGCCAAAAGAGCGTAAATCGGTAAAGAAATTCTCAGCTTGGGCGTTAAATTTACCCTTTCGTCTGCTGTCAGCCATAAAGGCACCTTCATTGTTGTTATTTCTCACATTTTAGCAAAGCAAACAACGGTAATAAAAGACAACTGGCACAAAAAACCACGATTTTTCTATCGTGGTTTTTTGGTTGGGGCTTAGCTAATTTTGGGGGTTTGGGGTGGAGCTTTCTGCTGTTTTGGCTTGTTTTTCTACTCGCTCAATCCATTTTTTAAGGCTTTCAATGACACGGTTTGCCTTGTGGCTGGGTAGCCAAGCGAGCAAATCAATCCCTGTTTGGCGTTTGACATAGGCACACAAGGCTTTTTCGCTGGGGTCATTGACCGCTCCAAGATTGTGCAGGGTGAGCCAAAGGTGGCGGATAAGTTTGGCTTGCGGTTCTTTGTCTTGCTTGATTTTTCCTGCTGATTTTGGGGCGGTGGGAGTAAAGCCAAATTGTTTTAGCCATGTCATTACCTTGTTTAATTCGCCTAAGGTCATTTCTTTTGTGCTGGTTTTGCCTGTGGCGGTTTCCAAAAGACTGCGGTAAGTGCCATCATCAAGGCACAGTTTGGATTTGCCAATGTGGATAAGCTGGACAAGTTTTTTCTTTTTGTCATAGGGTTTTGGGTTGGTGGTTTGGGTCATTTTTTGCTCCGACTGGTTGTTAAAAAAGCGTTTAAAGCGACTTTTAACCCACTTTAAACGCTTTTGTTTTGTCCCAAAATGGGTTAATTGACGGCTTCTTTTAAGCCTTTACCTGCTTTAAATGACGGCACTTTTTTGGCTGGGATTGTCAATTTTTCGCCCGTTTTGGGGTTGCGACCTGTACGGGCTTTTTGGGTTTTGACAGCAAACGAGCCAAAACCCACCAAATTGATCTCACTACCGTCCGCCAAAGTATCGCCAATGACAGCAAGGGTGGCATCAAGGGTGGTTTTAATATCTTTTTGGGTCAAGCCAGATTTGTCGGCGACAGCTTGGATAAACTCTTTTTTATTCATAACAATTTACCTTTTAAAAATGGTCTATTAGGACAATGACAAGGCGGCCAACTCTTGCCATTGTTGGTTTGTTTACAGTAGGTTACGCTCTACAATTTTAAAGTACTGAGCATAATCTTCCGAAAATCCGTCAAACATTGACCAATCAATAGGGTCAGAGCCTTCAATAAGATACAAAGGATAATCCTCTGGTACTTGCCAGTCCTCAACAGACTCATCAAAGTTATCACATAATTGGCTGTACTCACCCTCTATCTGTTTAGCCCTTTCAATCAGTGCTTCAAGTTTGCTTTTGTCAGATGAAAGAGCAACCGAATAATCCATACCCTCACCTGCATAGGTAAGTTCATATATTTTATTCATAACATTTTACCTTTTAAAGTTAAAGTTTACGGTCAGCTCATCAGTGGTGGGCGACCAACCCCACCAGTCCGACCACTAAATTGAGTAATCGCAATCCTATGTTTGTATTGTCAATCGTCAATTTGGTGGTCGGATTTGCCTTATAAATTCGCAAAATCCAAACTAATCTGCTGATATTTGCCGCGTTCGTCTCGTTCATAGAACCGCATATATTCTTTTGATGAGATGACTTGCGTTGCGTCCGAAATGGCGGTCATTGCTTTTTGCCATTTGTCGTCTGTGATATTGAGACTACGCAAAGACAAGACACGGCGAATGTTGATTTTGCCTTCTTTATCCACCGCAAAAGCATTGTCAATGATTGCCTTGATGTTGTCGTTACTATCGGCTGTCCACTCACGCAGGCATTCATCAATCAAGGATTTGGCGACTTGTAGGCGTTCGTCAAACACTAGGTTATCCTGTATGGCGATTTGTACTTTGTATTTGCCATCAAAGCTCATCAAGGTTACATTACCTTTTTTACCGCCGATTTGGGTATCGTACTCTTGGGCGGAGAGTTCTATAAAGTTGTGAAATTCGGCAAATACTTGCTCTTTAATTGACCGCATTTGGATTTGTAGGCTGACCGCTTGCCCCACAAGTTTTTTGACGGTTTCGTCTCTTAGTTTGTCAATTTCTTTAATCTTATCCACAGGGATAAGGTGTCCTTTGTCGTTTAGGCGATAGCCTTCTGGGACGGTTGGGGGTTGGGTAGTCATAAAATTACTCCGATTGTTTAAAATCACAATGCCAAATAACGGCTTTGCAGGGTATTGGCAGTCATAAATAACGCCATTTCCATTAGATTGTCATCATTGTCTTTGTTAAGTTCAAATAACTCATCTTTGGCTTGTCCGATTACATTTGCCAATTTTTCTTTGTCAAGGTTGCCATTTTTGATAAGAATTTGAATGGCTTCGTCCAAAAGTAGCACGGATAAGGTGTAGTGTTCGTGCTTTTCGTCATCAATTTGGATTTTTGTTACCATTTCTCACTCCTTACAAATTATGGATAACATCAGAGTTAATCACAGGCACGCCAAGCTCGGCACACAGGTTCATCGCCCCTGTGATAAGGTTGCCAACAGCGAGCGGATACAATAGACTTTGCACCACTTTGCCTTTGTTGTCGGTGCGGACAAGTTTGTTTGTCATTGCCAAAATACCGCTCTCGTCAATGAGCTGGTTTAGTGCCTTTTGTTTGCCCAGACGGTGCGACAAATAACTGGCAAACTCATTTGGGGCGATTGGGTCAAGGGTGGCAATTTCACAGCGTTGGACGACTTCACGAATGGCTGGGTTTTGCTCGGACAGCTTTAATGCCAGCTCGTTTTGACCGATAAGCACAATGCCTAAAAGTTTTTGGTAGCCGTCTTCTAATTCAAAAAAGCGTTTTAAATGCTTTAAGGTCGGCAAAGGCAAACTGTGGGCTTCTTCAATAATCAGCAGGTGTTTGTTGCCAGCCTTATGACTTTCTTTTAAAAGCTGGTGGATTTGGCGAAAACGGGCTTCTGGACTGCGTTTGGCATTTTCAAGCGGGGCAAGTGCGTGCAGAATGCTTTCGGCAATATGGGAGGATTTTAGCGTTTTGCCTTTGATGTCGTTGTCTTCTGTCGCTAGGACATAAGGCTCAATGACGATGATTGGCTGGTTTTCTTTGGCAATGTGGTCTATCAAGTCCCGTTTTAGCGTGGTTTTGCCAGCTCCCGACTCGCCAGTTACCGCCACAAAACCGCCGTGTTTTGCGGTGTGGAGCAAGGTTTCACGCACATAATGCACATCGTTTGACAAAAACAGCTCATCAGCACAGCGAATCTCGCTGGTAAAGGGGTTGGCAAATAAACCAAAGTGTTTTTTGGCACTCATTGTTAGGGTTTGTTTTCTAAGGAGCATAAGGCCTTCCTTTTGGTTAGGTTGGGGTTTTTGGGCTTGGGCTGTTGGCTTGGGGGCAAGGATAAGGTTGTCCGTCCCAATGCCACGACTTTGTAAAAATTTAACAACATCAGCGTCAATCTTGGCACGGTCTAGGCTTTTGGGATAAGTCCCTGTATTGACAAGACTGTTAATGCTTGCAGGGCTTAACCCAATGCCGTCCGCCAATGTTCGCTGACTGATTTTGTGTTTGGCTAATAGCTCTTTTAAGGTCATTTTTTGCTCCTAGCCCACCGCTCTTAGTAGCAGGTCATCAGTTTCATCTTGCAACGGCTCTTTTGGTAAAAGATACGCCACCACGCCATCAAGCTCATCTGGGGCAACGCCATCAGGGAAAGTGTCCACAATCTGTCCATAAAACTTGGGTTGCCAGTCATCGCCAAGCTGTGCTTTTAAGGTTTTGGCGACTTCCACAGGGGTTAAGGGTTTCAACACTTTTTTGGCGGTTAGGTGCAAGCTTTGGCTGATGTCCAGTCCCATGCCTTTTTTGGTAAGGTACAGCTGTGCCTTGTCGTCAATGTCCGCCATAATATCCACTTGTCCGTCATAGGCGACTGCCCTTGCCTTTCTTGCCTTGTCCACTTGTTCATTAGTGTTGGCATTGTAGGCTTGTTTGAGCATTGCTTTGCGGTTTTGCTCAGGGGTGGCTTGGGGTTTGGCAACAATGCTTTGTCCAACCACAGGGGCGTTCACATCAAAGCCAGCATTATCTTTGACAATCGGTACGACTGTATAAATTTGCCCCTGCCACGCCACATCAATGTTTGGCACTCGGTAAGGGTTTACCACGATTTCAACTTGTGCCTTTGGGTAAATGCCATCAAGGTGCGTTAGGTCATAGGCTTGGTTGCCAAAGCCCTTGACAGTATGGGTAACGGTCAAATCGCCACGCACTTTGACGGTTTTTGGGCGAGTGGTAATCAGCTCTTGGCACAGCTCACGACTGGGGGCAATCCTTAGCTGGTCGTTTGTGATGGTCAGCCAAACTTGGTTGCGAGTTTTTCTATGGCGTGTGTGAATGTGGTTGGCATTAAAATCAACTCTCCATTTGGTTGCCAAAGCGTTCAACTCATCAAGACTGCCCACTTTTAAAAAGGGCAAACGGCTTTCAAATTTGGTTTCTACCAAGTTTTGAGCTTGCTCTACCTGTCCCTTAGCCCGTGAGTTGCCTGTGGCGTGAACAATGGGCGTAACGCCAAACCGCTCCAAACCACCCATAAACAAACCACTTGTTAAAGATGACCCCTTGTCCATTCCCAAATAAAACGGCACGGCGTGCATTGGGTCGGACGCATCTCGCTTTAAAATGGCATTGATAAACACCTGCGTTAAATTCTCTGCCGTTTCTGCCCCCAGCACATATTCTAGGTAAATCGCCCCCGAATAATGGTCGGTAATCACATAGCGGACAACCCGTTCTTTGGCGACTTTTTCTAGGTTTTTGGGCTTGTTTTTATAAAACTCTTTTTCGTCCATCATCTTTGCTCCGCCCTTTGGTAGGTAGAACAACACACAAACAGACGCATCAATCTGCCACAAATAATTTGGGTGCAAACTTCTTTGGCTGGTGTGAGCGGTTGGCACGGCAAGCTGGTCGGGGTGGCAATGGTACATTTTTAACGCCCTTAAAATGGTGCTGACATCAACATCAGGGAGTTTGCCCTGTGCTTTTAAAATTTCGGTGGCATCTTTGACTGACAAAATGCGTTTGCCGTTGTTGCGGGTCGCCACCAAAATCATACCGCCGATGAGCTTGGCTTGCTCTTCGGTAATGACGGTTTTGCCTTTGTCGGTGCGGATTTTGCGGTCGCCTTTTTTGGTTTGTGGGGCAAGCCCTGCTTGTTTGAGCATTGCATAGACTTGCTTGGTAGAGCAGTTTAAAAACTTAGCCGACTGCTCCACAATCACACTCTTTTGACCGTGTACAGCGGTTTTTAGCCTGTCTGACACACCTTTAAGATAATCAAGGGTAGCACTATCCATAATGGTGTCCTTATTCGCTGTCGCCCAAATCTGTCGCCCAGTCGCTTGCCATCATTGCCGACAAATCCACACCCAAAGACAAACCAAGCTCGGCAAGTCGGCTGTACAAAAAGCTGACTTCTTGCACGATTTTTTGGTTCAAATGGGGCAAGTAGTTTTCTTGGGCTTGCTCGGACAAGGTTTCAATCACCGCCCCAAACTGGCTGACGGCGGTCATCACCGTTTTTGTACTAACCCCAAGCTCGTCATTGATGTGGCTTTCCACTTCTTGTTGCACAACTTTGGCGTTATCAATCTGCTTTCGCACCGACAATTTTGCGTCCAATTCGTCAATTTTGCGGTTTTTGGTGGCAAGCACTTCGTCTTTGGCATCGTTTTCGGCGTGGGCTTGTTTTAGGGCTTTTTTTAGCTCGCTGACGCTCATTGTGTCAATGTCATCAAGGGTAATACCGCCCACGCTCTCGCCACTATTTAAGGCTTCTAACTGGTCGTCATCTAGAGTGATGAGCTCAAGGAGCTTGGTTTGGCTGTCCACTTTGGCAATGAGTGAATTAAACTCGCTTTTGACTTTTAGGGTCACCTGCATAAATTTTTGAGCCATTCTGGGCGAAAAGCCCAAAAGTTCAATGCGTTTGGCAAAGTCGCCGTGCGGACACATTTCTTTTAAAATTAAAAGGCATTTACCCATTTCCAGTACTGCTTCTACGGTGCGACCTTGATAAAAGCGGATACGGTCTTCTAATGCCCCAACGGTCAGCTCGCCTTGATAATGGTAGTCTTCGGCAAGGCGGACGACATTGGCGTGGTGGTCGGCAATGCTTGGCTGGGAATTGGCTGGAATGGCTTCGGCAATTTGGGCTTGGCTTGTTTGTGTGGTTGTCATAGAATTTTTCCTTTTAAAAGCGAATTCAAATTCGCATTTGCTTAACTAAAATGGATTAAAAACGGCTGATACGCTGGTTATATTCGTCAATCCGCTGTTGTAATCGCTCGGTTTCGCTTTGGTGGCTTTTGGCGATTTGCAGTAGGCTAATGGACAACTGATAACGCCCATCGGTGCGTTTTTCGGCAAAGCCTTCTGACACCAAATCGTCCAAATCTCGGCAAATGTTGGAGCTTGATGTTTTTAAAGCGGTGGCAAGCTCGGAGACGGAAACACCGCTAAATGTTTTGCCCTGCAAGGCTTTGACAATTTGTAAGGCTCGTTTGGTAGCGTTTGCCATAATAAAACTCCTAAAATAATGCCAATCACGGCAAAAAGATAAGTAAAGGCACGGTAAACATTCCGCTCACAGGTCATCTCATCAAGTTTTGCATTGGTGCAGTTTAAAGATGTAAGCAACAAAAATTCACTGACGGTAACACGGCGTGGCTTTTGTCCTTTTGGGTCTGGGTGCATAAAATTTTCCTTTGTCAAGTGGGTTTTTAAAGTGTTAAAATATACGGTTAAACCTGTACGCTCATTCACCGCTTGATGATTTTAAGCCCAATTTCACCGCAATGGCGTGTCCTTCGCCATACAGGGCTTTGTTTTCGCCACGCATCACACGGTAAACTTGGGTGGGCGAATAGCCGTTGTCTTCCGCCCATTGTTTTAAGGTTGTGCCTTCGGCATACAGGCGAGCCTTGACCGCGTTGGCTTTTTGCTTAAAGGTGGGGTTAATGGGGTGTGCCATAGAATTACTCCGTTTGTGAATTGTACGGTAATTACCGTTGGATTATGGTATATTGTAAGTGTATTTTTTACACTTGTAAAGGGGATTTTGTGTGATTTCTACACTTTTTAAACAAATTTTAGAAAAAAACAACTTAGAGTTACAAAATGTTGCCGAAATTATGGGCATCAGCCTAGACCGTGCCAAAAATTTGTCGTCAGGACGGGTCAAAAAATTTAAGCCAGAAGAGATGCAAGCCTTGATTTCAAAATTGGGGATTGACCCCCATTGGCTTGCCACAGGGGAGGGGCAAATGTATCCACAAGACACCACGCCAAAGCTGTCATCGGACGAGGAATTGCTATTAGAAAGTTACCGCTCATTGCCAGCAGACCAGAAAAAACGCTTGCTAAGACTGGCACTATCAGGGCTTGAAGATGTGGGTAGTGGTATTCACAACAGCCCTTATGCCAACGCCACCATTACCGACAGTTTTAACGATACGCCCAATCACGGCTATGTCAATCAAGGCACGCACAAAGGAGATGTGAATTTTGGAAAATAGGGGTTATATTAATCACGGTGAACATTTTGGTGATGTCAATTTGAACGGCTTTGTCCGCCCACCGCAAGGACATAAAAATGCAGTACATTGTCCCGAGTGCGACAATCTCACTTGGCGACATTCGCCCCATTGTGTTTGTTGCGGTTATGAAGTCAAAGAACACTTTTATCAACAAGAAGTGGCGATTAACATTGATATTGTCAGACGCAGATTGTTATGGAAATTGGCGTTTTTCTTGGGGGCAGTTGTGTTCTTTTATTGGCTGACCGTCAAGGGTAATCTGCCAATATATACGCCCTTGTTTTTGATGCTGGGACTGGCTTTAACTGTTAAGCCAGAGATAGAAAAAGACAGCAATAAGCTGGATATGCTACGCAAAGAACAAAAAATCTTTTGGTATAAGTCCAAATTTTTTGAAAAATTTTAACCGCAAGGAAATTTTATGAAAAAATCCCTGATTTTATCCGCTATGATGTTGGCATTGGTTGGCTGTGGTGAACCTACCCAACCCCAAGAAACTCAAGCCGAGCCACCGCAGGTCAGCGAACCTACACCCATCGCCGATTATAGCCAAATCAACAAAACCGAAGTACAAGCCTATGTGGGCAAAATCAGCGATGCCATAGAAAAAACCAAAACCGTCAATTTAAGCGATACAACAGCAATGCACGATTGGAGCAAGGTTATTGATAATCTTAAACAAGAAGGCTTACAATATGGCGAAAATTTATTCAGTGAACCCTATGGACGATGTGCTATACTAGGCATTGACGCACAGGACTACTGGCAACAAGTGCGTGGTGGCGATAAGCTAAACCTTGCCAGCGATGTCCTAAACCGCTTTAATGACAACAAAAAAGCCTGTGAAGAAGTCCTGCAAGGCTTGCCCTAATTCCCTTAAACCTCCCTAAAATCCCCACAACTCCCCCAATGCTATCCTAGCCCCATTATCCACAAATGGGGCTTTTTTATGACTTACATTAGCAAACATTTTAGTTATCGTGAAATGACCCGTAGCGAAACCTCCAGACGGCATGGCATTGATAACACACCAAATTCTACCGAGCTTGACAATATCCGCTACACCGCCGAACAGATGGAAAAGGTGCGTGAATATCTTAATGAAAAATATCAAAAACCCATTGCCATCATCGTTACTTCCTGCTTTCGCAATGAAAAAGTCAATCGGCTGGTGGGCGGAAGCAAAACTTCTGCTCACCGATATGGCTTGGCGGTGGATTGTGATGCCACAGGCTTTACATCAACGGCTTTTGCCAAAGAAATTATGGAAATAAAAGATAAGGGCTTAATTAACTATGACCAGCTTATCCTAGAATTTCCAGAACGGGGCGATGGGGCTTGGGTGCATATTGGCTTTAAGAAAAATGGTGTCGGTCAGCGTGAGCAGGTACTCACGGCGGTCAAACAAAACGGCAAAACCAAATATCTGCAAGGGCTGGTGGTATGAAATTTAACATCAAACTTGTGGACAACTGGCAAACAGGCTATAAGTGGTTTTCTAACTGGGCGTTTATCTTGATTGTTTTTCTTGCCACCACGCCCTTGCCACCAGAAATTACCAACCTATTACCGCCAGTCGTTCAAGACAAATTGACCGCCATTGTGGCGGTGTGTGGCTTGATTTTACGCTTTATCAAACAGTCCAATCCCAATGCAGGGCAAGGGGGTGGATAATGGTGGGCACGATTGAAAAAGCAAACGCCCATTATGAAGTTTGGCTAAATGCCCAACTTCACAAAACCCAAGCCCCACCGAACAATATTACCGAGTGCATAGACTGTGGGGGCGAGATTGGCGAAAAACGCAAACAAGTCATCCCCTATGCGGTGCGGTGTGTGGCGTGTCAGTCCGAATTTGAAAGGGGTAAGCAATGATTTTTAAACTGGAACTGTATCAGCTTATCACATTGGCAATTACCCTGTGCGGTACGCTGTGGGGTGTGGGTAAGGCGTTTTTTAATCGGGTGGAAAGCTCCATCAAAGAGAAAGACGAAACCCTAGCCAAAGCCCTAAGTAGCTTGGGAGACAAGCTGGACAAAGAGAGCGAAGCCATTCGTCATCTTGACCGTGAGCTACTCAAACTCAAAGCCGAATTGCCCCGTGAATTTGTTGCCAAAGAAGATTTTATCCGCTCGTTTACGGTCGTTGAAGCCAAGATTGACGCAGTGCAAAACACCCTAAATCTTAGGTTAAATAATAAGGAAAAACAATGACGATTGATTTGCAAAAAACACGCCGTGAGTCTATGCGGTGGTATTTGCTAAAAGCCCTTGATAACGCCCGTCCTTTGGGGGCGTTAGATGTGCTTTTGCTTGATGTGATGCGAAGCATTTACCCAGACAGTACGGCTACCGAGGTACACAGCCAGCTGGATTATTTGCAGTCGGCAGGGCTTGTAGAACTTGACAAACGCCCAGGCGGACATTGGCACGCCAAATTAAACCACACAGGTGTTGATGTGGTGGAGTATGTGGCGGAGTGTCCTGTGGGCATTGCTCGCACGGCTAAATACTGGACTTAGGGGGGCGACAAGTGGCACGAATGACTGCAATAGACCGCCTAAGCCTAGAACATAAAAAGCTCCTTGACGAAAAATTAACCACCAATGGCTTTCACAGCTATGTGGAGCTGACCGAGTGGCTTAATGAGCTGGGCTATGAAATTGGCAAATCGTCCTTGCACCGCTATGGGCAAAAGCTGGAAAAGAAACTCTCTGCCATCAAAGCCAGCACCCAAGCATCGCTGATGATTGCCGAAGCCATTCCTGACGATGGGGACGCTCGTTCGCAAGCCGTTTTGTCGCTTGTGCAAACTGAAATTTTTAATGCTCTGGTTGCCTTACAAGACTTGGAAGACGATGAGAGCATTGACCCTGTCAAACGCTTGGCAATGATAACAAAGGCAGGTAAAGGCATTAGCGAGATTGTCAAAGCATCCATCTTACAAAAACAGCACGCCATTGATGTGCGTGAAAAAGCCGAAAAAGCCGCCCAAACGGTGCAAGAGATTGTCAAATCAAGTGGTTTGTCGGACGAAACCGCCAACCTTATCCGTGCTAAGATTTTGGGGATTGCTGAATGATGAGTGTGCAAGCTCCAAGCGTTCTATTACCCTATCAACAAGACTGGGTTGCCGACCAATCGGAAGTAAAAATCTTTGTCAAATCACGGCGTATCGGTGGCTCGTGGGTGGAGGCTGGCGAATCCGCCCTTGAAGCGTCTCGTACCAATGGGCAGGACACTTGGTACATTGGCTATACAAAGGATATGGCGATTGAGTTTATCCGTGATACGGCAGATTGGGCGAAATTTTATAACCTTGTGGCAGGCGAGATAGAAGAACACGAAGAAATCTTTGAAAATGGCGATGAGAAAAAGGCAGTTTTGGCGTACAGCATTAAATTTGCCAGTGGCTACCGTGTTACCGCCCTGTCATCATCGCCCAGAAACTTGCGTGGTAAGCAGGGTCGTGTCGTCATTGATGAAGCCGCTTTCCACGATGACTTAGAAGAGCTGTTAAAGTCTGCTCTTGCTCTGACGATTTGGGGTGGCTGTGTGCGGATTATTTCTACGCACAACGGAGCGACCAACCCTTTTAACCTGCTGGTGGAAGATGCCAAAGCGGGCAAATTGCCGTACAGTTTGCACCATTGCACCTTTGATGAAGCCTTAGCACAAGGGCTGTACAAGCGTATTTGTTTAAAAAGAAACCTACAATGGACAGCCAAAGGCGGGCAAGAATGGGCGGACAAAATCCGTGCAATGTATGCCGATAATGTGAACGAAGAGCTTAACTGCATTCCCAAAAATAGCGGTGGTAAATACCTGTCTCGTGCCTTGATTTTGAACGCAATGAATGACGAAACGCCTTATCTGATGTACCAAGAAACGGACGAGTTTAATCTACAATCCGACAGCGTGCGAGAAATGGCGTGTCGTGAATGGTGCGTGGATAATTTGGATTTAGTCCTTGCCGATTTGCCCCAAAATACGTGCTGTTTTGTGGGGGCGGACTTTGGACGAAATGGCGATAAAACCGCCTATGTCATTGGCACAAAAACCGAGACGATAAGGCTAAAAGTGGTGTGCGTGGTGGAGCTTGCCAACATTCCATTTAGCCAACAAGAGCAGGTGTTAAACCACATTTGCGACCGTATCCGCCTACTGGGAATGGCGATGGACGCTACAGGCATTGGGGCAGCAAGTAGCGAAAAAGCAATGCACCGCTACGGCTCATCTGTGGTGGAGATGATAAAGCTGTCGCAAACGTGGTACAGCCTAAATATGCCCCCGTTCAAATCCGCCCTAGAAGATGGCGTGCTGACCGACATTCCACGCCACGACAATATTTTATCCGACCTGTTTGCCTTTGAAGTCATTGGCGGTGTGCCAAAACTTCCCACCAAGAAAAACGCAGGTAAGAACGCAAGCGGTAAAAAAGACAAAAGACACGGCGACACGGCGGTGGCTCTTGCCTTGCTTTATTATGCTTTTATGAATTTGAATGACGGCGAGCTTGTCATCAAAAGTCGGCAAGTAGAACACAAAGAACCAATGGCAATGGGCGTATTGACTCGCTTTAAACGAATGATTAAGGGCTATGATTAAAAAGGGTAACTGATGAACGAACCAGACAAACACGACCTTGCTGTAAGCCTAGCGGACGAGATTGCCAGCCGTCAAAGTATGACTTTTAGCTTTGGCGGTATGATGTTGTCTTTGCCAAACCCTGACCCTGTGTTAAAACGACTGGGCAAAGACATAGAAGTGTACCGTGAAATTATGAATGACCCTGTCATCAAAGGGGCGGTAAGACGCAGGCGCTCAGCCGTAGTCGCCTTAGAATATGGGCTAGAAAAGGGCAAAGCAAGCGATAAGACAATGAAACTGTGCGAGCAGGTGTTAAGCAACATCAAACTTCGCTCCGTCATTCGTGAGCTACACGATGCGTCTTGGTTCGGCTATTCGCCCGCCGAAATCTACTGGGAGCGGACGGGCAGTCTGTGGCTGCCAAACAAGGTGGTGGGCAAACCGCCTGAATGGTTCGGCTTTAATGATAACAATGAGCTGTGCCTAAAACAACAGGGCAAATACACGCCTGTACCGCCAATGAAATTTATCACGGCAAGAAATGACCCCACCTTTGCCAATCCCTATGGCGTGGCGGACTTGGCAAGCGTGTACTGGCTGTCGGTGTTTAGAAAAGGTGGACTAAAATTTTGGCTACGCTTTGTGGATAAATACGGTCAAGCCTTTGTGGTGGGCAAGCACCCACGAGCCACCCCACAAACCGAAGTGGATAAAATCCTAGACAGCCTAGAAATGCTCAGCCAAGACGGTGTGGCGGTCATTCCTAATGACGGCTCGGTGGAAATTTTGGAGTCGGCTGGCAAAGGGGCAACGGCGGATATGTTTGAACGATTGCTCAAACATTGCCGAGATGAGATTAACATTGCCCTACTGGGGCAAAACCAATCCACCGATGCGTCCAGCACCAATGCGTCCGCCCAAGCTGGCATAGAAGTAACGGACGACATCAGAGATGCTGACGGCGTGATGATAAGCGAGACTATCAATGAGCTACTTGGTTTTGTTATTAAGGTCAATATTGGCGACAATGAAATCGTACCCACTTGGTCTATGTGGGAAAACAATGATGAGACCGAACGGCTTACCAAACTTATCACAAGTGCCAAACAAGCAGGGGCTACGGTATTAAAGCCATTTTATACAAGGCATTTGGGCTTTGCTGATGATGAAATCATTGTGCCAGAACCGACAAGCCAAAGTAATGATAATTTGGCATTTAACGAATTTAACCCCATTCGCAAAGACTATGCCGACCACAGCACAGGGCAACTTGCTACAAACAGCCAGCCTATTATCAATGATTGGCTAAGTCGCATTAAGGCGGTGATTGACACCGCAACCAGCCTTGATGAAGTGCCAAACTTAATCATCAATGCCTTTAATGACTTGCCAGATGACAAACTGGTGGACATTATCCAGCTGGCAATGACGGCAGGGCAACTGGCAGGAATGGCAGAAGTGGTGGCGGAAAATGGGTGATAAAGCACTGGTAGGCGTGCAATCCGCCTTTGACTTGCCCTTTGATGAGCAGATAGAATTTTTCAAACAAAAGGTCAGATTGTCAAGCCGAACTTATCAAGAGCTAACCGCCCAAAACCACGACAAGGCGTTTGTGGTGGCAGGGGCAATGAAAGCTGACCTATTAAACGACCTGCACAAGGCGGTGTTGTCAGCAATCCAAAACGGCGAGGCTCTGTGGCAATTTGCCAAAAACTTTGACACAATCGTCAAAAAACACGGCTGGTTGGGCGATAAAGACCAAAATTATACGGCGTGGCGTGCCAAAATTATCTATCAAACCAACTTACGCACAAGCCATTCGGTAGGTCGCTATCATCAAATGACAGACCCTGATGTTTTAAAGGCTCGCCCCTATTGGCAGTATCGCCACATCACAGCAGACAACCCACGCCTACACCACAAACGCCTAAATAATATGGTGCTATGGGCGGACGATGTGTGGTGGACGGTCAATTATCCGCCCAACGGCTGGGGGTGCAAATGCTACGCTCGCTCGCTTTCACAAGCGGATATGGACAGAATGGGGCTAAGTGTCAGCCAAACGCCTGATATGGACGGCTATGCGGACAGAAGTTTTGCCCACGCTCACGGCTCGTCTTGGTATCCCAACCTTGACAAATACCCCTATGCCATTGCCAAAGCGATGGTGGCAAGCAATATGACAACAGGCGTGCTTGAACGCTGGCTTGGGCGAATTAAAACCCAGCTTGATGACCACAAGGCAAACACGCCTGATTATGACACCCTTAAAAAAGAAGAGCGGATTGTCGGTTTTCGTAAATTTAATACAGGCGAAAGTTTTCAAGTGGCGGTATTAAGCGAAGAACAGCAAGCCATTTTGGGCGTACAAACTCGCACGGTGCTGTTTAGTGAAGACGATGCCCTAAAACAGGCAATCAGCAGAGACGGCAACACAGGCTTTGATGCTAGCAGTTATCATCAAGTACAACATTTGATAGACAATGCCACGCTGATTGTTCGAGAATATGACAAGAAAAATGATGGTTATCGTCAGCAGACGACTTGGGTGGAAGGCTTTAATGCGGACGGCAAAAGATACCTTGCCATCATTCATCAAACCAAAACAGGCGATGAAGTGTATTTAAAATCCTACCGCTTAGACAGGGCAAGTGATGAAAAATTGAAAAGCAAGGGTAAGGTATTGTTTACCTACGATAGTAGGAATTCAAATTAATCGTTAGATTGATATGCAATCAGAAGAACGCTACCCAATTCTTGATTTGCAATAAAGCAAATCCCAACACGCCAGAATGTCTTTTTAAAGAGACAAACACGGAAGTCGGTAGACTACAACTTTCCTAAGGGCTGATTGCTCTTTCATTATACCACAACCAAAAGGCAATAGCAATGCTGACAATTCAAGTACAAGGGCTAGACACCGTCCAAAACCAACTACGAAGACTTGCTGAGCGTGGGGCAAACCCAACCCCCTTACTTAAAAATATGGGCGAGCAGGTATTAAACAGCACGCAAGAACGCTTTGAAAGTAGCACCGACCCTGACGGCAACCGTTGGGCGAGCAACAGCCCTGTTACCTTTGCACGGCTTTTGGGTAGTCGCCACACTGACAAAAACGGACAAATTAACGCTCGTGGTGTGTCTCGTGTGATAAGCAAAAAGCCCCTTATCCTAAGTCATACTCTGCAAGGCTCTATCCGCTATCAACTCAATGGACAATCAGTAATGGTCGGCACAAACCTAGTGTATGCTAAGATGATGCACTTTGGTGGGACAAAGTCTGCCTTTCCCCATTTGTGGGGCGACATTCCTGCTCGTCCATTTTTGGGAATTAGTAGTACCGATAAGCAGGTTTTGAAACAAATGGTGGTGGACTATTGGCGAAACATCATATAAGCGATTTTTAGCCACTTGTGTGTCTTTGGTGGGCTTGTTATGCTTTTGGGGTGTCTTGGGTGTTTATGAATGTTTATAAACGCCTTTTGCCCTCTAAAATATATCTGTCAAAACCTACCGTAACATTTATTTCATAAATCCCTTAAACCGCCCTAAAATTGCTTTATCCCAAAACCCCTTATGCTATGCCAAAAGATTAGTCAATTTGGCAAGCCATGAAAAAAATTCACATCTTTAAAACAGGTACACACATTGATAGTAACGGCACGTCTGTTTCATTTAGCGAACAGGACTTACAAAACGCCATCAATGCCTACAACCCTGCCATTCATCAAGCCCCCATTGTCGTGGGACACCCAAAGACCGATGCCCCTGCCTTTGGCTGGGTTAAGTCCTTAGCTGGCGATAATGGCAATCTATATGCCATACCTGAACAAATCCAGCACGACTTTGGCGAGCAGGTCAAACAAGGACTTTTCAAAAAAGTCTCGGCAAGTTTTTATCCGCCCAACTCCCCCACCAACCCAGTCAAAGGCGTGTATTACCTACGCCACATTGGGTTTTTGGGGGCAGAACCGCCAGCCATTAAGGGCTTAGAGCCGATTGAGTTTAACGAAAATGACAAGGCGGTGGAGCTGACCTTTGATTTTAGTGAGCAGACAGACAGCCATGAGCCCAAAAATAGCCCTGAACAAAATCTATTTAACAAATTTGTATCCGCACTTGGTACGCTTTTGTTTAGTGAACAGTCGCAAAGCACACCGCCTAGCGACACACCACCAAGCAATGAACCCAAAGCCAATCCCCCAACCCATCAAAAGGACAATCCTATGACCGACACCCAAACACCGCCCACCAATCCTTCTGCCACGCCTGACCCCAAAGACGCGGAAATCGCCAGTCTAAAAGCCGAGCTTGCCAAAAAAGAAGCCGAGCAAGCACAGGCACAAATTACAGCTCAGAACCAAGCAAACAATGACTTTGCCGAAAATCTCGTCAAAGACGGCAAACTGACCCCTGCCCACAAAGACATGGTGGTGGCGGTATTAAACGCCATTGATACGGCAAATCGTGCCAATCCCTTAAATTTTGGCGAAGGCGACAAGGCGGAACCATTAAACCAAGCCTTTAAAAACAGTCTAAGTGCTGGACTATTTGGCAAGGCTCATCTGTTTGGCGAAAGTGCGTCCAAAAATTTTGGCACAACAGCGACAAACTTTGACCAAAATCTACCGCCTAGCGTGCAGGTGGACTCGGACAGCATAGCAAAGCACCAAGAAATCTTAGCTTACTGCGAAACGCACAACGTGGACTATACCACCGCTGTAATGGCAATCGGTTAAATTTATCATCATTAAGGAAAAATTTATGAAAACCCAAGCAATCAGCCTTTTGACCCTATCCGTCCTACTTGCCCAAGACACCCTTGCAGGTGCGTGGATAACAGCAACAGGCGAAACCCCAAGCGGACAAGCCCCTTTACTTGGCGTAACCGACACAGACGGCAAACAGGGTCAAATGGTGTCTGTAACCGCCATTGGCACAGCCAGTATGAACCTAAAGGACATTGCCACAAGCCCTGTCAAGGCGGGCGATTTGGTGGTGTATGATGGTGTGATGATGATTGCCAAAGCCAATCAGTCCGCCCAATATGCTGGCAAAGTGGTGGGGGTGGTGCTGTATGACACTCATCAAGACAGCCACGCTGAAATTTTAATCCGTTAATTTTTAACATTTTGATTTTTAAGGAAATATTATGCCTAAAATCGTTGTAGACCAAGTCTTAACCAATGTCGTGCAGGGCTATAAAATCCCTGAAAGTGTCGGTCATTTGTTATTCCCCCGAGTAACCGTTACCAAGTCGGGCGGTAAAGTGGTGATGTTTACCGACAAAGATTTTGTTCTCTATCAGACCCAGCGTTCTCGTGGGGCAAACACCAAACGCATTGACATCGGCTACGATGGGCAAGCCTATTCGCTAGAACTGCACAGCCTAGAAGGTAAAGTGCCACGAGAAGACTTACGAGATGCGGACGCTGTCAGCCCAAGCATTAAACTTGGCGTGCGTGCAACCAACAAGGCAATGCGTGGCATTATGCTCCCCCTAGAAGTCCAGCAAGCAACTATGGCTCGTAACCCTGCCAACTACCTAGATACCAACAAAACCGCTCTGTCAGGCACAAGCCAATGGACGGACGCAAATAGCGACCCCTTTGGCGACATTGAAACAGGCAAAGATGCCATTCGCCAAAAAACAGGGGCGGACGCAAACACAATGGTGCTATCGCCTGCCGCCTTTAAAGCCCTAAAAAACCACCCTGACATCAAAAAATGCCTAACCATCACCGCAGACGGCAAAGGCATTACCGCCCAAATGCTTAGCGATTTGTTTGAAATTGAAACAGTGGCGGTGGGCAAGGCAGTAATGCTCAATGGTGAAACAGGGCAAGTAGAAGATGTGTGGGGCAAAGATGTGGTGCTGGCTTACACGCCACCCACATCAGAATTTGACCGTGAAACCCCTGCTTTTGGCTACACCTACGGTATGGAAGGATACCCCTTTGCTGAGACCAGTTATTATGACAACAACGCCAAGACTTTCTTTTACCCTGTTACCGATGAGCGAGTGCCTGTCATTGCTGGCATTCACGCAGGGTATTTGATTAGCAATGTGGCTTAATGTTTTAATTTTAAAGGATAGTTAAGAAATGCTAAATAAATCTATGATTGCCTGTGTGACATTGGCACAAATTCGCCATAACGGCACGCCTTATGCGATTTCTGATGTGGTGTGCTTGTCTGAAAATGACAAATTATTCTTAGAAAAAGCGGGCTATGTGCGGGTGGCAACGCCTGATGAAGTGGCAGAATTTGAACAGAAACAAACTAACAACAACCAAGTTGGCGAAAATAACCCACCAAATGCGAATTTGAATTCGCATTTGGATAATGGGGCAAGTGTGGGCGATGACAGCGAGCCAACTCCACCTGTCAGTGAACCAGCTCAAACCGAACCATCTCAAGCCGAACCAGTCGCAAACGAGCCACAGTCAAGCGAAGGCACGCCACCTGCCGAGCCTGTTTCTGAGCCTGTGCCAGCGTTGGCGTATGACAAACTTACCAAAGCTGAACTTGTTGCCCAATTAACCGCTCGTGGTATCACCCATAACCCCAAAGCCAAAAATGACGAGCTTGTCGCTCTTTTGGTGGCGTTTGATGCCAAAACAGACGAGCCTGTGATGGTTGCAGAATAAGGGGCAAACAATGGCGTATATCAGCATAGATGAGTTAAAAGCCCTCGTCCCTGATAGTGTGATGCGTGAGCTGTCGGACGATGTCGCAGGGGGCGAGATTAACCTTGACTTGGTGCAGACGGTTATCAATGAAGCGTGCGAAGAAGTGGATGGGTATTTGCGTAACCGCTACACCTTGCCTTTTGCAAGCACGCCCACGCTGGTAAAACAATGTGCCAAACAAATCGCTCGCTATGCCCTGTACGAACGCCGTCCAGAAGGCTTTGAGTTGCCCCCTGCGGTGGTGGACGGTCGCAAGGTCGCCATTAAGAATCTTGAAAATATCAGGGACGGTAGGGTCAGTCTTGGCGTGCCTGATACCTTAAAAAATGCCAAAGCGATTTTAAATGATGATGGCGAATTTCATATCCGAGTTCGCCCCAGTCGGCAAAATGGTTCGGTGTTTAACAATGCCCTCCTAGATAGCTTTTAAGGGAATGGCTGATGAATGCCTTGCAAAAATCACCGTCATTTAGTCTTACCAAAGACATTGCCAGCAACATTGTGGAGCAGTTAAAACAAGGCGTGGGCAATGAGCTTGCGGTAAGTTTTTACCCAGAAAAGCCGACAAGCTACCGCCTAAACCACACCAATGGGGCGTTGCTGGTCAGTTATGGGCGGTCAAATTATCCTAAGCACAATGACACGAATGCCGTTATCCGCCCACGAGAGCTGACCTATTCGGTAACGGTGGTGTCTCGTGGGCTGTATGATAGATTTGGGGCTGTGCCTTTGGTGGACTGGGTACTTGAATTGTTGTCAGGCTTTATGCCCACCCACACCACCAAACCGCTTGCCCCCATCAAGGATTATTTTGATACACACGAGTCGGGCTTGTGGTTTTATACGGTGGAGTTTGCCACAGAAACCAGCCTTGTACAAATCCTATCCGCCAATGAATTTTAAGGAGTTTAGAATGCTAAACGGTCAATATGTGGGCTGTACCACAGGATTTAGCCAATCCGACAAGACAGACATTTTTATCCCCAACCAAACAATCAACACCACCGCCACGCCTTATCTACAAAGGCTCGTTGCGGTCAATTTGATTAAGGTGGAAACGCAGACGGTAACACCCACCGAGCCGATTGTGGAAATTCCAGTTTTGGGAGAGCCAATTTTAGAACCAATTTTAGAGCCAGTCTTGGGATTTGAACCAACACTTCCGCCCCAGTATGACGGCTTTTGGAATGTAACCAGCCGTATTGATGCTTATGAAAAAGCAGGTGAGCGAGTTCGGCAAATGGGCGACAGCCAACGATTTTATATTACTCTTGCCAATCCAGACGGCTCAAACCAAATCATAAAATACTTGTCAGGTAGTTATCTAAAACACCGTATGTTTGGTAATAATGGCGGATTGTACACCAATGCCCAAACCTTTACCAATGATAATGAGTTAATGGCTGGGTATGGGTTGTCAGTAGGTTTTAATTTTGTCAATGACAACGGCGTGCCAACGGGCTATGGCGGCAACGGCGATGTTACCAAGCCTTATCCGAATGGGGCTGGCATTGTCTCCCTAGAAATTCAAGGCAAAAACGAATTTAAGATTGTACCAACTGGGGCGGACAATGATTTGGTAACCATTTTTGGCTTGGAACAGCCCAGATTTGTTACTTTTACCGATATGGCACGAGCGTCTTATATTGCTCCTAGCAGTGGGGGCGGTAGCTAACAAGGACCAATATGCTAAATAATGCATCCAAATCATTCATTTCAAAGGAACAATAATGACAACCCAATTTTTACACGGTGTTGAAACCGTTGATATTAAACAAGGCACGCCAAGCGTTAAAGAAGTGCGAAGTGGCGTGATAGGCTTGATTGGCACAGCCCCACAAGGCGACATTAACACGCTGACCCTTTGCCTAAGTTCATCAGACGATGCCAAATTTGGACAGCCAACCGCTGACACCACCATTCCTTATGCCCTAAAATCCTTACGAGAAATGGGCGTGGTGGCGATTTTGGTTATCAATGTGGGGGCGACTGCAAGCGTGGCGGACTTAATCGGTACAACCGATGAGACGGGCAAACGCACAGGCTTACAGCACTTTTTGGACGGTTATGGGATTTTTGGTTTTGATGCCAAGATTGTGATTTCCCCAAGTTTTAGCACCATTCCTACGGTCGCCAGTGCAATGCAAAGCCTTGTTAATCGCATTCGTGCCGTCTCTTATGTGGATATGCCACTGGGCTTAACACCCCAAGAAGTCGTTGCCAGTCGTGGTAATGCAAGCCCACTTGGACTTGATATTTATCAGACCCAAAGCACACGGGTACGGATTTGTTATCCCCACCGCAAAGTCTTTGACCCTGTTACTTCACAAACTCGCCTAGAACCAGCGTCTATTGCCTTTGCTGGCGTGCGAGCCTACATTGACCGCACACAAGGCTACTGGACAAGCTCATCAAACAAAGAAGTGGTCGGCACGCTAGGACTTGAACGGCTTTTGACCGCTCGCATTGATGACCCTGACAGCGAAGTGAACCTATTAAACTCGGCTGGGATTAGCACCTTTTTTAAATCGCACGGTACAGGATTTTTGTCGTGGGGCAACCGTTCGGCAAGCTATCCTACCATTACCGATTATGAAAACTTTGAGCAGGTACAACGCACCAAAGATATGATTGAAGAGAGTTTGCACCAGTCCAGCCTACAATTTGTGGACAAGGACATCAAGCAAGCTCAGATTGACAGCTTAACCGAGTTTGCCAATAACTATATCCGCCTACTGGTCATGCGTGGGGCGGTGGTGGACGGCAAGGCGTTTTTTGATGTGGGTCGCAATCCGCCAAGCGAGCTGACCAATGGACACATTCGTATCGGCTACAAATTTACGCCCATTTTCCCAATGGAGCGGATTACCTACGAGCGAGAAGTAACGGGCGAATTTTTGTTAAATCTAAAATCGGTTAATTTAGGGGGTCTGCAAATGTCAATCACGGTTCATAAAATCACACAGGGCAACGCCTATTTAAACGGCGTAAACTTGCTTGGCAAGGTGGAAAGCGTGGACAATCCCGACATCAAATTTATCTTTGATGAATTTAAGGCAATGGGAATGGTCGGCAAAGTGGAGCTACCAACCACAGGCATTGACAAAATGGAAGGTAAGATGAAGTTTAACTCCATCTATCCTGACACCGCAAAACTCTTGTCGCCCTTTAAATCCAATCAACTGCAAGTCCGTTCCAATGTGCAGGTACACGGCAATCACGGCGTGATTAGTAATGTGCCACTTGTTACCTTTATGACGGTAACTTTTAAAAATATGCCGACTGGCAAATTTGAACAGCACAAATCGGTGGACGGTGAGTATGATTTTACTTGTACTTATTTTAAGCAAGTGTATGACGGCTATGAAATTGTTGAAATTGATGCACTTGCCAACATCGTCAAAATCAATGGCGAAGATGTATTAAAAGAATACCGTGAAAACTTAGGTATGTAATACAATAAGCATTAAACCGCCCTAAAATTTCAATCCCATAAAAGCCTTTAAAATTACCCTTAATTTTTCAACCATTAAGGGTAATTTTATGTCTAAACCAATTTCTCAAAATCCTAACACCGTCAAACTTGAAACGCCTTTTGCTACCGATGCAGGTGTGCCGATTGAACAAGTAACCGTCAAGCCATTGGTGGTTCGTCAAATGAAAACCGCCCAAAAACAAGGCGGTAAGGACGATGCCGAAGTTGAAAGCATTATGATTGCAATGAGCTGTGATTTGGTTGTAGAAGACTTGGACAAAATGTTCCTAAATGACTATATGGCGGTGCGTGAACGATTTCAAGCACTCAATTTCAACCGTACCAGTGGAAAGCTGGACGAAACTGCAATCGCTACTCGCTAAGTGGTTTCATATCCAGCCTTCTGAAATGGAAGCGATGACGGCGGACGAGTTTTTGGCGTGGGTGGACGAAGCCAATCAGCAGATAGAAAGGCAGAATAAGGCGATGACAAATGGCTGATATGAATTTATTTGTACGCATTGGGGTAATGGTGGACCGCAGTCTGTCTCGTGCCTTAAATGGGGTTAATAATGATTTAAATCGCCTTGACCGTACCGCCCAAGCTCTCACCGCAAGACAACAAAGACTGGGCGATATTATGGCTCGGTCTTTGTCTCATCCGCACGCTGACATTGGCAGATTGCAACAGCAGTATCAGCGTACCACCAACGCCATTAACCAAGTCATTCAAGCCCAAGAACGCCTAAATCGTTCCATTGCTCGTGGGCAACAAATTGGACAACTCCAAGACACCAGTAAAACCAACTTTACCAGCAGTCTAGGCTCATTGACGGCTTTTGCTGTGCCTGTGGGAAGTGCTGTTCATCAAGCGGTCAAATTTCAAGACCGCATTATTGATTTGTCCATTACCGCTGAATGGACAGCCAAAGAACAGGCTCGGATTGGCGACACTGTGCGAGCCACTGCCTTACAATACAATCAAACCCTAGACGACATAGGTGTAGGTTTAAACACCCTTGTCGCTGGGGGCATTTCGTCCGCCAAAGAAATTGAAAATTACACGCCCAAACTGACCCAAACCGCCACCGCTTGGCGTGCGTCCTTTGAAGATTTGGGTAATACCACTGTTGCCTTAAAAAACAACTTAGGCATAGGCGATGCTGGCTGGGACAGGGCAATGAATATGCTTGGTTATGCTGGTAAGGCAGGTCAGTTTGAAGTCAAAGATATGGCAAAATGGCTACCGAGCCTTACGCCATATTATCAAGTATTGGGCGTGCAAGGCGAAAAGGCGGTTGCCGAGATTGGGGCAAGTTTGCAAATCGCCCGAAAAGGGGCTGGCACATCAGACGAAGCCGCCAACAATATGCGAAACTTCTTATCCAAGCTGACCGCCCCCGACACAATGAAAGACTTTGAAAAGGCAGGCATTGATTTACAAAAATCAATGCAAAACTTGGTGTCGGGTGGTATGACCCCAATGCAAGCGATGTTCTCCACCATTGAGCAATATGTCGGCACAAAATCGCCTAAGGCTCTTGCTGAATTTACCAAAGCAATGTCCATCAAAGATGATAAAGAACGGCAAATGGCGGTGAATAGGCTGAACGAAACCTACAAACTGGGCGAGCTGTTCCAAGACCAACAGGCGATGAGCTTTATTCGTCCGATGATGGGTAATAAAGATGAGTTTGAACGCATTAAACAAGGCTCGCTAAATTCTGCTAATAGCAACGGCATTGGTAAAGATTACGACAAGCGAATGGGGTCGTCCGCCGAACAATTAAAATCTTTTAAAATCCACATTACCGACCTTGCTGTAACGATTGGCAATGCTTTACTTCCTGCGGTCAATCAAACCCTAATCAGCATTAAACCGATGATAACCGCTTTTGGCAACTGGGCAAAACAAAACCCTACCTTAGTCGTCAGTATCATCAAAATTGTGGGCGGTCTGCTCATCGCCAAAGTTGCCTTTTGGGGCATTAGTTTTGCGGTGTTGTCGGTGGCAAAACCCATTTTTACCGCCATTACTTTGTTTAATCGTTTGCGTGCAGGGATTGCGGTTTTGCGTGGTATGGCGGTGCTGGGTCGTTTTGCTCCCGCCATTCGTATGATTGGCACGGCATTTGCCGTACTTCGCACAGTGCTGATGGCAAATCCGATTGGGCTTGCTGTTGGGCTACTCATTATGGGGGCGGTGCTGATTTATAAGCATTGGACACCGATTAAAGCCTTTTTTGCAAATTTGTGGGCAAGCCTAAAAGCCTTTGCCAACAGTGGCGTGTCCAACATTTTAAGAACCATCGCCAGCTTTTCGCCTTTGGGCTTGTTTGTGCGAGCGTGGTCGGCGGTGTTCGGTTATTTTAAAGGACTTGGGGCGAAGTTTGTAGGCTTTGGGCGAGACATCATTCAAGGACTTATCAATGGTGTAACTGCCAAATTTGGCGAATTAAAGGCCAAAATGAGTGCAATGGCAAGCTCTGTCGCTGGTGTGTTCAAAGGGGCATTGGGCATTCGCTCGCCCAGCCGTGTGTTTATGGGCTTTGGGGCGAACATTGCCGAAGGCGTGGCAATCGGTATTGACGGCAAAACAAACCAAGCCGTAAAGGCAAGTCAATCAATGGCAAATCGTCTCGCCCAAACCGAATATTCCAACAAAGTTTTGGCAAATAAATCTGGGGGCGGTGGCGGTGCTAGCACAATTCATTTTAGCCCAACCATTCAAATCAATGGTGGTAGTGATGTGGTAAGTCAAGTACAAGAAGGCTTGGCAATCGGCTACCGTGAATTTGTGACGATGATGGAACGCTATGAAAAAGACCGCAACCGCAGGGCATTTGCCTAATTGAAACAGCAATGGGATTGAAAAATGATAACCAGCATTGGCGACATTCAACTGACCGACAGTCGGCTACTACAATCGGTTAATGCCAGATTTGGCTGCACCTACGCCACGCACGAGCTGGCGGTAGGCAAACCTATCAAACAAAGCATTGGGGCAACGCTTACTGAGTGGCGACTGACCGTGCGACTGCATTATCAATTTTGCGACCCTGCAACCGTCTTGGCACAGCTACAAACCATCCTAAACAATGGCAAGCCCGTACCGCTGGTTTTTGATTATCTGGACTATGTGGGCTATGTTACCCTTGATGATGTTGATGTTGCTTTTATGGAAGTGGCTACAAGCGGTCGCCCCCTTATCATTGATGGCAATTTGACTTTGAGCGAATTTAGTGGCGACACCACCATCAAACCACCCGCCCCAGCCGTGCAAAGCCAAACCGCCCAAAACACACCGATTGCCACCGCCCAAACGCCTGACATCAACACGCTACTGCCCACCGAACAGCCCTTACAAAGTTTGGAGCGAGCCTTAATCGCCCAAATGCAAGCAAGGGCATTAGTTAGACAAGTTAAAGAAGTGGGCAGTGGCGACTTTACCAAAATCAATGACCTAACCCAAACGGCAAGCCTATTATTTGGCGAGCTAAAAAAGAGTGCCATTATCGGCACGCTACCACCGACCACCGTTGCCGTCAATCAAGGCAATGTGGGAGCGGTGCTGGACACATTGAACGGCGGTAAATCCGTGCTTGCCGAGCTTGCCAAACAGCGAATACTAAGAAAACTGGCAACATAAAAGGGGGATAAGATGACAACCCAATATTTACAGCACCTTGCCAGCGAAGACGATCGCTGGGACAGCTTGGCTTATCAGTATTATGGCGACAGCACAGGCTACGAACGCATCATTGCTAGCAACCGCCATTTGCCGATTGGGGCGACTTTGTCCGCAGGTCAAATTGTCTTTATTCCCATTATCGTCAAGGACACCAACGCCCACGCCGTCCCTGCTTGGCTAAGAGATGATGAGCAATGATAAAAACCCCAACATTTACCCTGCTTTATAACAACAAATCCGCCACCGCCGACATTGCCCCTGACTTAATGGAAGCGGTGTTTACCGACCATTTAACGGGCGAAGCGGACGAGCTGGACATTACCCTTGCCGACCCTGACCGAAAATGGCTGGGCGATTGGTATCCAACTAAGGGGGCGACCTTGCAGTTTGCCATTGGTTACGACAACGAACCGCTCCTTGATTGTGGGACTTTTGCCATTGACGAGATTACCGTAACCGACAGCCCAAACACCGTGCAAATCCGTGCCTTGTCTGCGTCCGTCAATGACACTTTGCGAACCGTCAAACACAAAGGCTATGACAATCAAACCCTAGACCAAGTGATAAAAGCGATTGCCAAAGAGCTTGGCTACACGGTAGAAGGCAAAATACAAGCCCTGCAAATTGAACGGCTGACCCAGCAAGAAAGCGACTTGGCGTTTATAAAACGCCTTGCCGACACTTATGGCTATTTGGTAAAAGTGAGTGGCAAACGGCTGATTTTTAGCAAATTATCCGCCTTGAACACTGCCAAAAGCATTGCCACCCTTGACCGCTCGGTGATTTTTCGTGGCTGGCGATTTACCGACCAAATCCGCACCGTGCCAGCAAAATCAAGCGTTGCCAAACACAACCCCAAAACCAAAAAGACCGTCAAGGCGAGTGCAAACAACACCAAATCCACACAGCCAAAATCAAAGAAAACCAAAAAATCACCCAAACCCTTAGTGGTCTATGGTATGCAAAACGGCAAAGTGGTGCAGATTAATTAAGGACAATGCAATGACAAGGCACAGCAAAGACACCAAAAAATTACGCACCAATGCCACCAGCCAAAGCGTGGCGGACAGCAAAGCCCAAGTCAATTTAGAACACTCACAAGACAAACAATGCGAAGGCTCGTTCACCGTCTCTGGCGACACACGGCTGACGGCTGGGGGCAATTTTCATTTGACGGGCTTTGGGCGATTTGACGGCAAATACCGTATTAAGCAAGCGACCCACCGCCTTAGCCGAAGCGCAGGCTACACCACAGAAACGGCATTTTGTAAGATTGACTAATTAAAATTGATTGGGGGAAAATTATGGAACTTGTGTTTGGGCTGGTTGAAAATATTGAATACGCACCACTTCGCATTCAAGCCATCTTGCCTGATAAGGACGATATGCTTTCGCCTTTTGCCCTTGTCATCACGCCCAGAAGTCAGAGTGCCAAACACTTTGACCCACCTGTCAAAGGCGAACAAGTGGCAATCCTTCTGACCGATGACGGCGAGACGGCAATTTGTCTAGGCTCGGTGTTTAGTGATGTGGATAACGCCCCAGCAAACCGCCACCAATTCGCCAAAGTCTTTGATGACGGCACAGAGCTTATTTATGACAATGACAGCCACACTTTGACTGTCAATGCAACTGGCACAATCAACATCATTTGCCAAAATGCCAATATTCGTGCCGACAAAACCGTGATTGACGGAGCAGTAGAAATCAACGGCGACACGGCTATCAACGGCACAGCAACGATTAGCAAAGATGCCGTCATTGGCGGTCGGTCATTTAAAACCCATACACACGGCGGTGTGCGTGGCGGTAATGGTTCAACCACGCCACCCATTTAACCATCAAAAATACCTTAAACCGCCATAAAATTAAGCCACTCACAAACCTTTTTATGATAGCGTTATGACAACAAACACCCAAACCGACCCAATTTCTAGTGCGAGCCACTGGCAACCGTCCTTAGACGATGACGGCATTGTGGCAGGCTTTGCTGATGTGGAGCAAGCTATTCGCATTATCTTATCCACACCCAAAGGGAGCGTGCCACACCGCCCAGAATTTGGCTGTGCAGGGCTTGATTTGATAGACGGGCAATTTGCCAAAGTTGCTCCGCTGTTTATTGCCTATGCCACCGATGCGATTTTGGCAAATGAACCACGAGTGCAGTCGGTCAAAATCAGTGCCAAGCAATATGACGAAACAAAGGCATTTGCAGGGGCGGTGTTTTCTATCCTTTGGACACCGATTAACAGCCTTGTGCCACAAAATATGACATATAAGGTTTAGTAATGATAGCTCGTCCAACCCTAGAAAAACCACATTTTATAGACCGTGATGCTAATGTTATCACAGATGAGATTATTGATCTATATGAAAGTCTGGGCAATAAAAAGCTCTATCCTGCCCAAGCTGACCGTTTATTTATTGATGTCATTGCTTATCGTGAAATGCTTATCCGCGCCCAAATTCAGCTGGCGTGTGAACAAAATTTATTAGCCTTTGCTGATGGTGTCATGCTTGACTATTTGGGCGACTTTTTTGGTGTGATAAGACTTGATGATGAAACAGACGAACAGCTTCGTGAACGTATTCGTCTAGCCCCAGAAAGCTATGCTACCACAGGCTCACGCCAAGCCTACATTTATCACACATTAAGCACCGATAGTCAAATCATAGATGCAGACGCACTGCGTGACGAAAATGGCGATATTTATATTTATGTTTTGACGGCAGATGGTGTAGTATCCAATGAGCTTGTCCAAAGAGTGCTAGATAAAACTAGTGGCGAAAAGGTACGACCCTTGTCCGATAGAGTGTTTGTCTCTGGTGGCGTGGCAAGTGATTTTAGATTGGTGGTTGAAATCAGTCCCTTGTCGCAGGCTGTACCAAGTAGAGTAATGGCGGAGTGTCAAAATAAAGCAGAGATTTATGTAAGCTCCTTACGCCAAAAGCTAGGACGTGATATCGTACCCAGCCAAATCATAGATGCATTATCAGGCGATGGGATTTGGCAGGTTAAAGTGATAGAGCCAGCCAAACCTTTAATTTTACAAGCCTTTGAGTGGGCAAATTGTACAGAAATTGTGCTTACAATGGGGGTAATTGAGAATGGCTAATCTCAATGCCGATGGGTTGGTTAAAGATAGCGTTTTGCCAAGCCCACTGCAAAATCAGCGGTTTTTGGTACTTGAAAGTCTATTAAAACGTTTGGACAACTTACCTTCTTATGTGTTGATAATGTTAATTGACATCACACCTAGCACGGCTTTGACTGCTCTTGCCGAACAATTTAGCCTATTTGGAGACGGCTGGGAATTTGCCCATACCGATGATGAAAAGCGAGAACTTATCAAAGGGGCGATTGAAATCCACAGACATAAAGGCACGCCGTGGGCAATCAAACGCACGCTCTCCTTGCTTGGCTATGGCGACTGCGAATTACAAGAACGCTTTGGCTATTATGAACACGACCGCACCATTAACCATAATGGGGCAAATCGCTACGGCTATGCAGGGCATTGGACGCATTATCTCCTACTTATGCAAAAGCCGATTAGTAAGGCAGAAGCAATAAATATCAGAGCCTTACTGCTAGATGTCGCCCCACTGAGATGTAAATTGGTTTCCATTAACCTTAAAAACCCAAAACACGACCGCACCATCTATCACGATGGAGTATTCACTTATGACGGAGTAATTATGCAATGGCTATGATTAACGAAACTGCCGAATGGGCAGAAAGTATCTATTTAATTAAACCTACCGACCCAGTAGAAGGTGGCGAAAATGGCGTGGACAATCGTCCGCATATTGAGCTTGCCAAGCGTACGGCTTGGTTAAAACAAAAGCAAGAAGAACAAGATAGCAAGATGCAAGGCATTGGTGAAAAAATCAATGAGTTGTCCAGTCAAGTGGAAAACATCGGTATTTTCATCCAAAATAATAGCACCATAGAACACACAAACAACGACAATGATTTACAAAGCCAGATTGATACACTAAAAGAGCAAATTGCACAGATTTTAGCAAATGGCGGTAATCAGAATGGGGGCAATACCAACACTGGCGGAGCAAAAGTACCTGTTGCCGCCTTTGATATTACTCTATCTACTCATTATTCTGATAGCGACAATCCAACAGCATGGGGCATGGACGTGAGTGCCATCACCACTTTTGGTGATTTTAATCCTGTTGTAAATGGAGATAGAGTATTAGGTGCATACAGAGGTGCAACCGTCAGTATTCCAGATTGGGTTAGCGATGGCTCACAGGTAGCTATGGTGTTTATTGGCAAAAAGGTGGATGATGCTGAAAAATATGTTAGGCTAGATATTAGCAACCACAGTATTATCATCAGTCAAGCAAGAAGAGGTGTTACTGGTAGCAGCCAAACCCTGCACCCAGCTGGTCGAGTGGTTGTAACTTTTTACAAATAAAAAACAAGGCAACGGCTATTCTGCGGTAACAGTCAGCCGTTCCCTATTGATAGCCAAACTTAAACCTACCTATCGCAAGAGTAAAGCCCTGTCTGCTTGCAAGCAGGGGTATATCACATTATGAAGTATTATTGCAGTAGATAAAATATGAAACCCTTAAATTGTCAACATTGCAAACGAGTTTTGTTAGAAATTGATATTTTTAATAAACTTACCATAAAATGTCGCCGTTGTCGTCATTTTAATCATTTTGAGCGTGCCTTGCGTACCAATCATTTAGCAGACCCAGCGTCTCATTACCTGTTAAATGTGGAGCAAAACAATGGCACAGCCCATTCTAAAAATTGACCCCAAAGCCCCAGCCAAAAACGGCTTTACCTACAAGCCCAAATTTGGGCTAATTATCCAATGCGATGATGAAACCCACCAACAAGCCGTGTTTGAGCATTTAAAGCAATTAGGCTACAAGGCAAAGGTGGTGGTTGTATGAACATTAACATTCATCACACCTGCACCGACTTTAATAGCTACCGAGCAGAACGTGTTAAATCTTTATTTAATGTAGAAACAGGGGTAGATGTCAAAATTACCGCTGATTTACCCATTGAAAGCAAACATTGGCAAGATGATGACGACAAAGACTGGCAAATTGGCGTGATTGTTGGGCGTTCTGGTACAGGCAAAACATCTATCGGCAAACAAATTTGGGCAGATACTGCCATTTATAACCCCACTTGGCAAGCCGACAAGCCCATCATTGACCAAATCGCTGTTAATGATAGCATTGATAAAGCCACCGCTTGCCTGTCTGCGGTGGGGCTTGGTACAGTCCCTGCGTGGTTACGCCCCCACCATGTGTTAAGTAATGGCGAGCAGTTTCGTGCCAATCTTGCCAAAGCTCTGGCAGACGAACCAAACCGCCTAATTATTGATGAGTTTAGTAGTGTGGTAGACAGACAAATTGCTTGTATCGGTGCGTCAGCCTTTGCAAAGGCATGGAGACGCACTAAGGGAAAACAGGCGATTTTGCTTACCTGTCATTATGATGTGCTGGATTGGTTAGAGCCTGACTGGGTATATAACACCGACACGGGGCAATTTACCAAAAACAAAGATAACAGGGGGGTTACTTTGGCGAAAACCGCCCATTAGCTTTGACATCTACCAAACCAACTGGCGATTTTGGGACATTTTTGAGCCACATCACTATCTAAAAATGCCACATATGATAGCGTCCACTAATTACGTTGCTGTTGTAGATGGTCAGCTTGTCGCACATTTGGCGGTGTCCACTCGCCCTGCATTGGTGGAAGCTCGTACTTGTCGCCTTGTCGTTATGCCAGAGTGGCAAGGGGCTGGGCATTGGAATGCGGTTTTTAAATGCGGTGTGCGAACATTGGCTAAACGGCAATAACCGCTACGATAAGCCCATGCGAACCATTTTTCACACCAGCCACCCAAATCTGGCACAGGCATTAAGGCGTGATAAAAAATGGACGCAGATTGGCGGTGAATTACATGGCGATAACAAAATGCGGAGCTTGCAAACCCTATCCAAATCAAGTGGTAAAAAATCTGGAAGTGGTTATGGCGGTCATTTTAGAGCCGTACAAGGTTTTAGATACTTAGGAGCTGATTTTGATGAATAAATTAAACGTGATGATAGTAGGACAAAAATGGCTTGCCGAACAACTGCTTGCTTGGTGCTTAAATGAGCCAAACATCAACGTTGTTGCCGTCTCGCCCCTAAGTGATGATGACCGCTTGGCAATATTAGCAAGGACAAATCAAATCCCCATTACCTTGCATGACAAAAACCTAACCGCCAACCAAGTGCCAATTGGTGTGGACATTATCTTAACTGCCCATGCTTATTGCTTTGTAGAAAAACAAGCAAGAGATAAAGTACAATTTGGAGCAGTCGGTTACCACCCAAGCCTATTGCCCAAATATAAAGGCAAAAACGCCGTCAAACTCGCATTTGACAATGGCGATAAAATCGTTGGCGGTTCGCTGTATCAGCTTGATGACGGCTGGGATACAGGGCAGGTGTTAGCTCAAAGGTCGGTGGTGGTGGTTGATGATGGCGAGACATTGACAAGTCTGTGGCAGGAGAAGTTGGCACCACTTGGGTTGGGGTTGTTTAAGACGTATCTTGGGCAACTGAGCAATTAACACTCAGCAAAAAGACCTTGTCAGATAAAATTTGGCAAGGTCTTTTTGTGGAGCTTTGTTGCATATTATGCAATAAAAAGCTAAGCTAATTATTACGCAATTTTAGGTGGATTTTTACGCTCGGCATCAGCAAGCCAAATTAGATGGATTTAGTAAATCCGTCTATGACATGCACAAAAAAATGCGTCGCTTGGAACGCCAGTATGGTGCTGGGCTTAACACTGTCAAAGACTTAGGCAAAGCATCAGCAGTCACGCTTGGGGCGATGGCTTATGGTATCAAAGGTGCAGTACAAGAAGCCATGCGTTTTGAGGACGCTATGGCAGACGTCAAAAAGGTGATTGACTTTGACAGTCCGAAGGGGGTGAAAGAGTTTCGTGGTGAGCTTGAGCGGTTAAGTACAGAGCTGCCAATCGCTTTTGATGGACTTGCTAAGATTGCGGCGGCGGCAGGTCAGTCTGGCATTGCCAAAGACGAAATTATTGCCTTTACCGAATCCGCTGCCAAAATGGGCGTGGCATTTGACATCAGTGCTGATGAAGCTGGACAAGCCATGGCAGAAATGAGAACTGCTTTTAAAATGAACCAGTCCGAAGTTGAAACCTTGGCAGATAAAATCAACTACCTTGGCAACACCAGTCCAAACGCTGCTGATAAAATCTTGAGCGTCGTACAGCGTGTGGGAGCAATCGGTGAAGTGGCTGGGCTTAGCTCAGACCATATTGCCGCCATGGCAGCCAGCGTGGTTGGTATTGATGACTCAATAGTCGGTACTGGCATTAAGAATATCGCCTTAAGATTAACCGCAGGCACTGCTGCCACCAAGCAACAAAAAGCCGCCTTTGAAGCCCTTGGCATGAGTGCTACCCAAGTCGCCAAAGACATGCAAACAGATGCCATTGGCACGATACAGCGTGTTGTGGCGGCGATTGGGGCAATGCCAGAGCATGAGCAAGCAGCGATGACCAAGCTGTTAGTAGGTGATGAAGCCCTGCCAGTGATGGCACAAATGATTACCAATGCCGAAAATCTAGCAGATAACATCAAAGCTGTGGGTGATGCAAGTGTGTATGCTGGCAGTATGCAAGGAGAGTATGAAGCACGAGCTGCCACGCTTTCTAACAGCCTTGACACCTTTGGCAATCAGTTTACTTTGTTAAAAGCAAGTATTGGTGAAGCCTTTGCACCAGCGGTTGCCGCATTGGTGGAATCTTTAAAACCTGTTATCAGCAGCATTACCACATGGGTAAAAGAAAACCCAACGCTCATCACCACAATTACTGCCATCACCGCCACAGTATTGGCTTTGGTGGCTGGGCTTGGTGGTTTGGCGGTGGCATTTTTTGCGGTAAGTGGTGGTTTGTCCGCATTGGCTGGATTACTGTCGTTGGCAGCTGGTGTATTTGGCTTGCTGTCCGCCCCTGTATTGCTTGTAGTAGCCGCCTTGGCAGCGGTGGGTTATGCCGCCTACAAGCTGTATCAAAACTGGGAAGAGATAAGCAACGCCATTGGCGAAATCGTCTATCATATGGTAGAAGACGTTAAAGAAAAACTAAAATTCTTTGAAATGGCGGTGCTTGCTTTTGGGGCGTATATCACAGACACCATTGTTGGGGCATGGGAAGCTATTACCACTGCCGTCAGTGTTATCACACTCACCATGGTGCAGGTCGTCAGCGAGCGATGGCAAGCTGTCAAAAGTAGTGCGGTGAGTGCATGGCAGTCCATCAAAGACAGCATAAAAAGCGGTGTTGATAATGCAAGACAAGCGATAGAGATGGGTTTTAACGCCTTGCCAGCCCCTGTGCAGACCGCCCTTAGCATGGTTGGCAGTGTGGTGCAGGCACATTTTAAGATTATCAAAACCCTCTTCACCACCACCTTCAGTGTCATCAAAGCCCTCGTGCGTGGCGATATGGACGGTGTCAAGACTGCCATCAGTACAGGCATGCAGGCAGCATGGGAGATTGTCAAGGGATTGCTTGGCGATATTATGACGGCATTTGGTCGGCTTGGTAGTGAGCTAACGCAAGCTGGCAAAAACGCCATACAGGGCTTTATCAATGGCGTAAAAGGCAAAATGAGCGAAGCCCTAAGCAGTGCCAAAGAGCTGGCAGGACAAGTGGCAAGCACGATAAAAAACGTATTCGTCATTCGCTCACCATCACGGCTTATGCGTGCGTATGGCGGCTATATTGCCGAAGGTCTTGCCCTAGGGATTAATGACAAAACCGCCCAAGCCGTCAGGGCTAGCAAAAACATGGCAAAGCAAGTGCGAGAGACGATTGCAGGCGAAATCGCAAGTCTTAAACGTGAGCTTGCCCTATTTGGCAACGATGACCCCTTGGTGGCACTGGGCTATGATATTGGCGTGGGCAAATACGGCGGGCAGAACACGAGCCAACTACAAGCACTCACCGCAGAGCTTAGCATGCGTAAAGCCAACCAAGCGGTGCTAAGCGAAATAAGCCGTATCACACATGAGATGGCAACGGCTGGTAAATCACGCCTAGAAATCCTAGACTATGAAATCAATCACACCGACAAATACAAGCACGTCTTGGCGGACAATCTCACCGCTTATCGTGAAATCGTGGCAAGCAATGAACAGCTAAACGAGCTGTTAAAAGAGCGTGAAAGGTTCAACAGCAACACCGATGGGCTAAAAAACACCATACTAGATTTGGAAAAACAAATCACTCTGTTTGGTAACAATTCGCCCTTTGCCAGTGAACGCTATGACCTAGCAAGGCTGAATGCCGATGGCGACACCAAGGCAAGGGTGAGCGAGCTGTACACTATCTTAGGGCAAATGCAGAGCCAAGAAGCGACCAAAAACGCCTTTGATGACATGGTCAAAGGCGTGGCAAACCAAAGCCCCATCGACAAGCTACAAGCCGACTATGCCGAAAAAATGCGTATCGTACAAGAATTTGAAGACACGCACACAGGTATCACCGAGCAGTCCGCCAAGGCACGAGCCGACATCGAACAAGCCTACGCCACTGCCAAACGTGATTTACTCTTGACCCAAGGGCAGGAGCTGTTTAGCGGCTTGGCTGGCATGGCAGAGAGCTTCGCAGGTAAGCAAAGTGGCATTTATCGTGCGATGTTCGCTGTTGAAAAAGGCTTTGCCATTGCTCAAGCAAGCATTGCCATGAGCCAAGCCATGTCGCAAGGGCTAGCCAAGGGTTTTCCTGCTGGGCTTGGTGATATGGCAATGGCAGCGGTACAGGGAGCAAAAATCATAAGTGCCATTAAGTCGGTTGTCATGCCAGTCGGACAAGCCCACGACGGTATCATGTCCGTACCAAAAAGCGGCACGTGGAATCTTGAAAAAGGCGAGCGAGTATTGCCACGCCACACCGCCCAAAATCTTGATAATACGTTGTCGAGCATACAAGGGGGTGGGGTTAAAGTCGTCATTAATAATTACACAGGCGAGAAAACAGACGTACAACAAATGCCAAATGGTGATATGATGATTACTATCGGTAAAATGATGCAAGATGTCGGACGACAACAAGCCCAACAAGTCGTCCGTGAAGAGTTAGCACAAGGTGGCTCAATTTCTAGGAGATTAAGATGAATAAAAATGAGTTAGAAACAATTATCACCAATACAACAGCACTATCACTTGATGTTGGTTTTGCCAATCAGATATTAATATCTTGCCTTGTGAAGTATTTGGCAGACAAAAAACACTTATTGAAAAAATCTTTACGGCACACCGAAAAGATTTTGAAAAATCTGAATAATTAAAAACCCTATCATGTGATAGGGTTTTTACTGGGGGTAGATTTAGCGGTGCAGACCGAATTACAAAAAGAGAGACGACAAGGAGGCATGCTGTATGGCAGGTAAACACTTTAATTTTAAATTGCAAATTGATAGTACGCAGACCATTACACCCAAAATCAGTGCAGTTAGCTTTGGTGATGGTTATGAGCAGGTGGTAAGTCATGGCATTAACAACCTTGTAACAACTTGGTCATGCCATGTACAAGGTAAAAAAACGGTGATTGATACTGCTTTGGCGTTTTTGTTGGATACCAAAGGCGTTACCCCATTTGTTATCACGCCCATTGCAGGCGAGCCCAGTGTTACCGTGCGATTAGATGGTGCAGTCAATCGCAGTAATGTTGGCGGTGATATTTGGCAAATCGCCTTTGCTGTCAAGCAGGTCTTTTAACACATTTAAAACCACAAAAATCCCAGTAACGGCAAATTACTGGGATTTTTTATTTTCAATTAAGGCAATTGATAGGAATATTCTAGCATGTTTCAATTCACAGAGCAAAATTACTCTGACTTGGAAGGGGCTGCTCCCCCATCAAGAATGTATTATACCTTCCTAAAAGAAGGGGTTTCAACCATAAAAAGAAATTTTGATGAAACAAAAGAAAGTCAAATTCTTTCAAATCATTTTTAAAGAGATTAACACCATGCAAACTCACAAATTTTATGCCACCTTAATATTTTTGGCTTTTTGTATGTGCTTGTATTGCTTGCCACAGATTGGTGAATTTATACGCTTGGTGAAATTATGATAATTTTAAACATATTTATGCTAACGCTCATTATTTTGATGGTGATTTATAAATTGCCAGAGATTTATCGAGTGTACAAGGAATTCAATCGTTAAGCTGTACCCATGCCCCACTTAGTAGGGGCTTTTTATCGTCATCACGGAGACCACTCATGACAACCCAAAACCGCAAAACCTTAAACCTTGATGAACTCACCACGCTGATGAACTGGCATTACGCTCGCCAAAACTGGACTGGTGAAGATGCCCAAAGCGTGAGCATTGTCTATGACAGTGAGTATCAAGACTTTGAGATTAGCACCACCGAAAAGAGTAGCCGCAAAAACCGCATAAGCCGCCTAAAAGCCGAACTCATGACATGGGGGCAAAATCAAATTACGGGTCTTGGCTATCAAGGCAAAGTCGTTACCGTGTTTGAACTCACCTGCGATAACCATACGGTGAGTTTGCTCTTGGAGACTAGGGCGGTTGATGAATTGATTGACATGGCAGATGTGGCAAGTGATGACGCAAAAGCAGTAGTGGCAGGCAGTGTATCATGACCACGCTCAACCAAGACTTTCAAAAGCTCGCCGTAGACGGTGTGATAACGCTGTATGAGCTGGATTATTCGCACTTGATGAACAGCCCCACTGGCACGCATGTGTATCGCTTCCACGGACACAATGTACACAGCAATGACGGCAAAATCATCTGGCAGGGCAAAGACTACACCGCCATTGCCATACAGCATGATGGGCTAGAAATGCGGTCTGATGGCAGAGCCAGCACGCCCACGCTCACCCTTGCCAACCATCTTGGCGGTGTGGCTGGAGCAGTGGGGCAATTGTGCGATGAGCTAGAAGGCTTTATTGGTTCACGGCTTAGCGTTATCACCACCCTTGCCAAATATCTTGACAGTGCCAATTTTGCCACACCAAATCCCACCGCTCATGACGAGTACAAAAAACAGCTGTGGTACATCGAGCAAAAAACCAGCCAAGACAAGCACACCGTAGTCTTTGAGCTGGCAAACCCTGTGGACTTTGGCAATGCCAAAATTCCCTGCCGTGAAATCACCAGCTACTGTGCTTGGTGCGTGAATGGCGGTTATCGTGGGGAGAGCTGTGGTTATATCGGCACGCAGTATTTTTTGGCAGATGGTACGCCCACCGATAACCCAGCCCTTGACAGCTGCGGCGGCTGGCTGTCTGATTGTCGCAAGCGTGGCAATGAAGGCAGTTTTGGCGGATTTCCGAGTTCGCTGTTGCGATAAGCAAAGCCCCTAAGTTTTTGCAGAACTTAGGGGCTTTTAATTTTAACCTTAGTATAGTAAGGATTAAATCTGTGTTAGATTTTACCATAATTTTTGATGGCAGCAACACTACTTTTACAAAAATTTTACAAGGTTTTATCACCATGACGAATAAATTAACAACGGTTCGCTTTTGGGCGATATGGGCGATTTTCTTTATGTTGTCACTTGGTGTGTCTGTGGCACTGGTGCTGTGGGCGTATTCTTTAATTTAAATTTTTTTATAAAAATCAAAGACCTGTTATGAAACTAACCAAAACCCTAAAAACCGCCATTAGCACCCACGCCAAAACCGCTTATCCTGCCGAGTGCTGCGGACTGATTGTGCAAATTCATGGCAAGCCCACTTACCAGCCTTGCATTAACATCGCTCTTACGCCTAATGACCAATTTGAGATAGACCCAGCCGATTGGGTGCGACTGTCCGAATTGGGCGAAATACAAGCGATTGTGCATAGCCACCCCAATGGCAGTGCCGAGCCAAGCGAAGTGGATAGGGCTCAAATGGGCGTGCATGGGATGGATTGGGTGATTTGTGGCTATGGCGTGCATAGTGATGAACAAGAATACTGCGAGATTAAACGTCATAAGCCCACAAGCTACCTATCGCCCCTTGTGGGACGTGAGTATTATCATGGGGTGCAAGACTGCTACAGCCTTGTGCGTGATTATTACCAAAGGGAGCTTGATATTGATCTGCCAGACTTTGCACGCAACGAGAACTGGTGGGAAGATGAAAACCATGAGCCATTGTATCAAAACAACTTTGAAAAGGCTGGTTTTGTGCAGGTTCATGATTTGCAAAAACACGATGTCATACTTTGCCGTGTGGGACGCACAGAGCATATCAATCATGCCTTGGTGTGGCTGGGTGATGGCAGCTTAAACAGTGAGCCTGTCGCCCCTGTGGTCGGTGATAGTCTTATCCTACATCACCCACATGGGGCATTATCACGGCGTGAAGTGTTCGGCGATAGCTGGCGACGGCGTGTGAGCATGGTGGTGCGTCATCGCTCATTGAGCCAAGTCACGGCTTGCCAGTTGTGCTAAATAGTTGCTACGGTTTTTATACAACAACTTGTGAGCCGATACCTTTTCGTCAATCTTGTTGATTAAAAATTGTGGCAAGGTGATATTGATTTTGTGGCTTTTGGTGTCGTATTTGGACAAATCCACATCAATCCACGCCCACATAAAGCCGTGATACTCGCTATTGGCTTGATGTGTGCTGAATTTGCTGGGTAGTGGAATATCATCACCGTCTTCTACCAAGCCATTAAAATGCAAGTCGATACACTCGGTTGCCACCGCCAGCACGTCATCAAGTTCATCGCAGGCACTGGCTAGATTTGGTACATCAGGAAAAATAATACTGTGAGCGGTGGTGTCATCACCGTGTTTGATAGCGATTGGATATAACATAATCATAACTCCGTATGTAGGCAAGGGGGCAAAAGCTAGGGGTTAATCCCCCAGCCCTGCTTGTCTCATAATACTTTTGACGGTGATGTTATCAAGGTCTTTGTTTGGGTGGGGGACGGTAACTCGTCCCTTTTTAGTGGGGTGTTTGTACTGCCAATGACTGCCCACTACATTTACCTTGTACCAACCGTCAGCGGTGATTATTTTGATGACTTCTTTACTGCTTGCCATAATAAAAACCCTATTGCGTTGTTGGTGAGTATATTATAACCCTAGAGTTATAATAAGTCAAGAAAATTTTAAAACTTTTATGGAGCAAAATCATGAAAACCATCATCTTGCACGGCATACTTGCCAAACGCTTTGGACGATATTTTAAACTTGATGTCAAGACCGCCAAAGAAGCCACGCACGCCATTGCTTGCCAAATCCCAGCCTTTAAGCGGTTTATGTTGGATAGTGAACGCATGGGGTTAAAATTTGCGGTATTTGTCGGCAAAAAACGCACTCAAGCCACCAACATCAGCGAGCGTGAGCTAGACCACATCACGACAACCAACACGATACACATCATGCCACGTCTAATTGGTAGCGGTGGTAAAGTGATGGGCTGGCTACAGGTCATCGCAGGGGTGGCGATGGTGGCGGTTGGGGCGTTTACGGTTAATCCTGCCCTTATCGCTGCTGGTGTTGGCATGGCACTGGGCGGTGTGGCAAGTCTACTTATGCCCACGCCAAACACCGACTACAACCAAGCCGAAGACGGCAACCGCCCCAGCAAGGGCTTTGGCGGTGCGGTTACGACCACAGAGCAAGGCAACCCTGTGCCAGTGCTGTACGGTGAGCGACTGGTGGGTGGATTTTTTGCCAGTGGGGGGATGTATGTTGAAGATACGGTGTGATAGCTAGGCAAATGCTACATGCACCTGCATATCTAAATTAGCACTAATATTTACCAACGCATCAAGGCTGAATTTGCTGATTTTGCCTTGCAGCAAGTCATTAAGACGTGGCTGGGTAATGCCACATTGCTTGGCAATAGCGGCTTGTGTGCCATGTATGTCTTTGATGGTGCTTTGGATATGCTGCATAATCTCGCTACGCATTTTGAGATTGGCGGCTTGGTTTGGGGTGTCGCTAATTGCGTCAAACACATTATTAAAAGTTTGTAGTTGCATGATTACTCCTTAGCAAGATGGGCGATAAGTTGTTTTAGGCGGTCTTTGGCAAGCATAATATCGGCACGAGCGGTCTTTTGGGTCTTCTTGGTGAATGCGTGCAAGATATAGACATTGTCTGCGAATTTGGCGGTGTAGATGACACGATAAATACCATGTTCGTCCTTGGTGCGTATTTCTACCACACCAGTGCCGATACTTGGCATGTGTTTAAAATCATCAGGCATTTGCCCATGTTGCACCTTATCCAGTTGATAGCCCACATCTTGCTTGGCAGGGTCTGGAAATTCTCGAATATTATCCAAACTATCGCCCAAAAACACCGCATTTTTCATCAGTCAATCTCATGTTATTTGTTGTAATTATATCAATATAGATATAAAAATACAACCAACTATAAGGATAAGTAAGGTTTTTTTATGACACATTCCACGACAGTTTTTGGCAACAAAAAAGGACAACAAGCCCCACGTCAAGCGGTCATTGCCAAAGACAGTGCTGCGTCCATCAGTCATTTAAAAGTCTTGTATGGCTTAGGCGAAGGCGAAATATTAGGGCTGGTCGATGGGGCAAAGTCCATCTATCTTGATGATACGCCTGTATTGAACGACAACGGACAACCCAACTTCACCGATGGGGCAGGCGGCAATGGCGTTAAGTGGGAGTTTCGCACTGGCACGAACGAGCAGGACTACATCAAGGGCTTGCCAGCGGTGGAGAGCGAGACGAATATCAACCTTGAGCTTAAACAAGCCACGCCCTTTGTGCGAGCCATTAACAACAGTGAGCTGTCGGCGGTGCGTGTGCGTATGCGATTTGGGGCGTTGTCCAGCACCAATGCCAACAATGGCGACGTGTCAGGCACGCAACTTGAGTATCACATCGATGTGCAGACCGATGGCGGTGCATGGCAAACCATGGTACGCCAAACCATCAATGACAAGACATCAGCAGGCTATGAAAAGTCGCACCGCATTGACTTACCACGTGGCAAAAAATGGACGCTGCGAGTCCGCCGATTGACCGCTGACAGCACAAGCAACCTACTACAAAATAAAACCTACATCGCCGCCATCACCGAAGTCATCGATGTAAAGCTACGTTATCCTAATACCGCCATGCTGTTTTTGCAGTACAATGCCGCCACTTTTAGCAGTATTGCCAAATTAGCCGTACATATGCGTGGGCGTATTATCCGTGTGCCAAGCAATTATAATGCGACCACTCGCACTTATAACGGCTTGTGGGACGGTACATTTGTCCAAAGCTACAGCAACAACCCTGCATGGGTATACTATGACATCTTGACCCACCCACGTTTTGGATTGGGGCGACGTATCAGTGATGAGATGGTGGACAAATGGAGCTTGTACACGCTGGGGCAATATTGCGATGAAATGGTGGACGATGGCAAGGGCGGCACTGAACCACGCTTTGCCGTGAACGTTTATCTACAAGCCCAGTCCGATGCCTACAGTGTGCTACAGCAGCTTGCCAGTATCTTTCGTGCGATTAGCTTTTGGGACGGTGATAACATTGTCCTTGATGCTGATGTGCCAAAAGACGCAGTGTATGCCTTTAGCAATGCCAATGTGATTGATGGGGATTTTGTCTACACAGGCACAGCCGCCCGCGACCGTGCCACCGTTGCCAAAGTGGCGTGGGACAATCCTGCCAATGGCTACAAGACCGAATACGAGTTTGTGCGTGATGACCGTGCCATTAGCCGCCATGGACAAAAAGTGGTGGAGATTAACCTAATGGGCTGTACATCACAAGCCCAAGCAGTGCGAGCAGGACGCTGGGCGTTAAAGAGCGAGCAGCTAGAGACTACCACGGTTGCCTTTAAGACTGGATTGGACGGCTACATACCGCAAGTGGGCAACGTCATCACCGTGGCGGACATGGCACGAGCGGGGCGTATGCTTGGCGGACGTGTGCTGGCGGTGCAGGACAAGACCATCACTCTTGATAGAGCCATCACCGCCACGGTAGGCGATAGCTTGCTGGTCAATGGTGATGATGGCATGATGATAAGCCTTGTCATCGCTGCTATGGACAGCTCAAACACCGTGCTACACTTTGGCAAAGTGGTAACAAATATCAGCACGGATAATGCGTGGGCGGTAGCGACCAGCGAGCTAGTGCCACAGCTGTACCGTGTCATGAGTATCAAGCAAGACGACGACAACACCTTTGCCATCACCGCCTTGGCATATGCCCCTGCCAAGTTTGACGCTATCGACCACAACGCCCACATCACGCCCACACCAATCAGTGTAATACGCACCCAAAGTATCGACAGCCCTACCGCCATCAATATCAGCAGTCGCACTCGCACCCTGCAAGGGCAAGCCATCACCACGCTTGTCATCGATTGGACACAAGTAACAGGGGCGACAAGCTATGAGCTAAGCTGGCAAAAGGACAATGGGGCGTGGATTAAGCTGCCAACATCACTCACCAACAGCACAGAAATAGACGGTGTGTATAGCGGCGTGTATCGTGTGCGTGTGGTGGCAGTGGGGGCGTTTGATATTAAATCCATTCCAGCGACCAGCGAACCACAATCCATCACAGGCAAAATCGGCAAACCCACCAAACTTGCCAAATTAACCGTGCAAGGCGTACTCTTTGGCATGGTATTGGCTTGGCAATTTGGGGCGAAATCAGACGACACCAATTTTACCGAAATCCAAGTGTCCCCAGATGGACGAGCCAACATCAGCACCCTTGGCACGTTTGCCTACCCCACCAACAAGCACGAGATTACAGGCTTACAGGGCAATCTCACCC
>JAUNUB010000083.1 GCA_030538375.1 Moraxella sp.
ATTAAAACGGTGGGGGAACAAAGCACCCTACGAACAATCACGAATGGGTATGTATCGGTTTTATTTTAATCGACTATAAAATGATTTATAATAGTACACTTGTATCATTTCCCATTTTCATCACACAACTTTGCCAAAATGGGCGACATCAAAAGTTAAGGCGTAAACCCTCATACGACACTTGTTTTTACCTTAGGTTTAGCGTTATACTTTAATATTCGTATTATCAGCATTTTATGTTATGTAAGGAAAACTCATGAGTTATTTTGGTACTGATGGCATTCGTGGGCGTTTTGGAGAATTTCCCATCACACCAGATTTTTTGTTGCGTCTGGGCTTTGGTGCTGGACAGGTACTGGTTGCAAGCAATCCTACCAAACGCCCTAGCGTGATTATCGGCAAGGATACCAGACTGTCGGGCTATGTGGTAGAGTCCGCCTTACAAGCTGGTTTTAATGCTGCTGGCGTAGACGTGCATTTGCTCGGTCCGCTACCCACCCCTGCCATTGCTCACTTGGCACGCAGTTTTCATGCCGATATGGGCGTGGTCATCTCTGCCAGCCACAATCCTTATGAAGACAACGGTGTCAAGTTCTTTTCTGGCGAAGGTAAAAAAATCTCCGATGACATGCAATCCGCCATCAATGCCAAATTGGACGAACTCATCAGCGATACCTTTGTTCGCTTGACCGACATCAATGCCGCCACCCTTGGCAAAAGCTATCGTATCGAAGACGCTAAGGGACGCTATATCGAATACTGCAAAGGCAGCTTTCCTTATCAATACGACTTGCGTGGCTTGACCATCGTCGTGGACTGTGCCAATGGCGCAGGATACAGTGTCGCCCCACGAGTGCTGCGTGAACTGGGGGCAACAGTTATCACCCATGCCAACACACCAGATGGCATCAACATTAATCACGACTGCGGCTCAACCCACCCAGAGACATTACAAAGGCTGGTCATAGAGCACAAAGCAGACCTTGGCATCGCCCTAGATGGTGATGGCGACCGCATTGTGATGGCTGATGAACAAGGCAGGCTCATTGACGGTGATGGTATCTTGTACATTCTTGCTATGAATGCTCGCCTTGATGATAGCTTTAGTAATGCCAAGCCACTGGGCGTGGTGGGTACGCTCATGAGCAATATGGCATTAGAAGTTGCTTTAAAACAACAAAACATCGCCTTTGTGCGTGCCAAAGTTGGCGACCGCTACGTCATGCAAGACCTAGAAAAAACAGGCTACACCATTGGCGGCGAATCATCAGGACACATTCTATGCCTTGACAAATCTCGCACAGGCGATGCCATTGTGGCAGGCTTACAAGTTTTGTCAATCCTTGTGCAAAGTGGCAAACCACTCTCCAAACTGCTCGCAGATTACATCCCTTATCCGCAGACGCTCATCAACGTACGTCTTGCCAAGATGAGCGACCCCTACAGCAATGCCGATTTGGTTGAAATATTCCGCCATGCCGAACAAGAACTTGGCGACACAGGCAGGCTGCTCATTCGCAAATCAGGCACAGAACCTGTTATCCGTGTGATGGTGGAAGCCCAAGACGGTGCAGTTGCCAAAGCTCTTGCCGAACGCCTTGCCAACAAAGTCCAAGAAGTATTGGCATAATCTCCCATATCCTGTGATACCAATCCCACGATAAATCCTATCTTTGGGCTTGGTATCAACTCACACAATACACTCATCGCCATGTCTTATCATACCATTCCAAAAAAAACCACCTTACGCATGTTGCACACTTCCGATTGGCACTTGGGCAAACGCCTACACAATCACAGTCGCTATGATGAATTCGCCCAATTTTTAAGCTGGTTGATTGACACCATTAATGCCGAATGCGTTGATGTTTTGATTGTCGCAGGGGATATTTTTGATACGATGACACCCAGCAATCGAGCCCAAGAGCTGTATTATAATTTTTTGGGACTGGTTGCCAAAAGCAGCTGCCGTCATGTCGTCATCACCGCTGGCAACCACGACAGCCCCACTTTTTTGGACGCACCAAAATCCATCTTACGCTCATTAAATGTGCGAGTGGTTGGCAGTATCAGCGACAATATTTGTGATGATGTGTTTTGTCTGCACAATCCCCAAGGTCAAGCCGAAGCCATTATAATTGCCGCACCTTATCTGCGAGACAAGGACGTGCGTGATAGCAGCAGCTTTGACGCTGTCGGCACTAAAGAGTACGACACCATACAAGGCATTGCCGAATATTACGCCCAACTGACCGCCCATGCCAAAGCCTTGCAAGCAGACATTATTGCCACACAAGGTACATCTGTACCTATTATCGCCACAGGACATCTGTTCGTTGCAGGCTCAAGCATTGCTGATAAAAATGACGGTATGCGAGATTTGTTATACGTTGGCACAATTGGGCAAATTCATGCCAGTATCTTTGATGAATCCCTTCATTACGTTGCCTTGGGGCATATTCACGCCCCTCAAAAAGTTGCTAATCAAGACCGCATTCGTTACTGCGGCTCACCCATCGCCATGAGTTTTGGTGAAATTGGCAAAACCAAGCAGGTACTTCTTATCGACTTTGAAGCCTGCTTACCCATCATTCATAGCATTGCCGTGCCAGTATTTCAACCGCTTATCCGTATCAGTGGCGACTGGCAAACCATCGAAAAACAGTTGCACAATGCCATTGATATGGGCAAAGACACAGGCAAATCGGTGCTGGCAGAAATCATCTATACAGCAGATGAATTAGAACCCCATCTCACAAAAAAAATCCGCCATATCACCGAAGGCAGTCAAGTCATCGTCCTTAATATCAATAACAAAACTCAATATCAATACAGCTTAAGCCAAAGCCACAAAGGTGAACAGCTAAAACATTTAAGCGAAATAGAAGTATTTGACAAGCTGCTACAACGCCACGAGATTACTAGCCAAGAATCCCACGCCCTAAAAATCGCCCATCAAACCATCTTGACAAGCCTGCATGAAGATGACAGCCAAGCGATATAATACCAAGCCGTCAATGATAATTGGTTAAAATAAAGCAAGGCGATAACGCCCATCGTGTACTGCTAACATATAAGGATACTCACAACCTAAGTATCATTGCAAGTTTTAATCAACTACAAAATAGTCAAAAAAAAACAAGTGCAAGTAGTATAAGTACCAAACATCACCCAATATCAAACATCATTTGTTGTGTATCATTTATGGTTTATCATTTATCATTCAACACCATCAGACAAACACATGAAAATACTGACCTTAAATTTTTGTAATTTAAACTCACTCAAGGGCAATTGGAAGATTGATTTCACCCATCACGACTTTATCAATCATGGAATTTTTGCCATCACAGGGCAAACAGGTGCAGGTAAAACCACCATATTAGACGCAATGTGTCTTGCCATCTATGGACAAACCCCCCGTATAAAAACCATCAGCAATACACAAAACGACCTAATGAGTACAGGCACGGCAGAATGCTCCAGCGAAGTGGTGTTGGCTGTCGGCGGAAAAATATATCGGTTTTCGTGGGAACAAAGGCGTGCTGGCAAAAAACCCGATGGCAAACTACAAGCCATCAAAAGAGAAATCAGCGAGCTGGATAATCCATCGGACAACCATGGCAAAATACTAGAAAGCAAACTCAGCCTATGCGAGAAAAAAACACTCGAAATCCTGCATATGAATTTTGAGCAATTCACTCGTTCGGTCATGCTGGCTCAAGGGAACTTTGCGGCATTTTTAAAAGCAGATACCAATGAAAAAGGCGAAATCCTAGAGCAAATCACTGGCAGTGAAATCTATGGCAAAATCAGCATAAAAGCTCACGAAATCGCCAAACAAAAACGTGAAAAACTTATCAGCCTAGAAGAAAAACTAGACGAAAGTAATGTCATGAATGATGAGCAGTTTACCGAATTATCAAAAAGTATCACGCACTTAGAATATAATCTCAAGACAGAACAAACAACGCTGCAAGAGATTGATACACATATTAAGCTGCTGGAAAACAAACATTATTACACAATGCAACTCACCACCGCACAAAGCACCTTTAACACCGTACAACAAAAATTTGATAAATTCAAACCCAGCCTTGACATACTCAATAAAGCGAATAAAGCGTTTAAAATAGAACCCATCTATCAAGAACTGCTTAATGTTCAAAATCAACAAAATAAATATACATCAGAATTGCACACCTATGAATATAAACAACCTATATCGACAGACAATCTACAAAAAGCAGTCCAACTCACAGAAATATCTCTGAACAACTATCACACGCATAAGCAAACTTATGAAGCCAGTTTGCCTGTTTTTAAACAAGTACATGAACTTGATACACGCATACAACATATTAAGGCTCACATTACTTATCTTAATGAGCAAGCTGCCAAAAATACGACATCTATCGCACTTAGCAATGATAATATCAATGCTTTACTCACCAAAAAACAAAGCCAAACCCAAGAACTTAAAGACATTCATAAAAAACTACAAGACATGGGGGATTATAGCAACCTAACACAAGATATTATCTTAATCAAAAATCATCAAGAGCAACTTATCAAAAACTCTAACAATCTTAATCAATCAACAAATAATATCACTCATCATCAAGCACAGCTGGTAGACATCAATACCAACATCGAAACCAAAAGAGCAGAGTATAAAGAGCAGCACAGTACACTAAATCTCTTGCAGGCACAATATCAGCAACACAACACAGCTATTTTACAGCGTCTTGGCATTGTGCTTGATGTTACTCATGATACTCATTACGAACAAGCACTTCATCAATATGGTATTACCCTAAAAGAGAGTATTCATCACCATGAGCAACTGCACGCCATGCTAACAACCGTGAGTAGCACTGTGCATGAATGTGAAATTTTATCCACAAAAATTAGTGCCACACAAAAAGAAATCGACACCATCAACCAACAAAAAACCGTTATCACATCAACAATCACCGAGCTAACCAACACCATCGCACAAGAAGAGTCTGTATTAGCCGCACTGCAATCAAACCAACAGCTGCAACAAGAAATTCTGCTGATGAAACGGTATTTTGATGAATTGCACCAAGGAGAGCCTTGTCCTTTGTGTGGTTCGCTTGAACACCCCTATAAAAATGAGCCGCACGCACATTTTACTGACACGAATGAATTCTTACATTCCGTTCAATACGCCCAAGATAAACTAAGCACACTGGGTACAGAGCTTAAAAATCATAATGATGAACTCATTGATATTAATACTCGTCTTACACAAGCGAATACTCAATATCATATCTATGCCGACAATCTAAAACTCACAAAGTCCCAGCTACATCAGCAAATATACACAGTCAACGAAAAACTAAGTGGTTTATTACAAGACTTACCATCGACAAATAACTTAACTGAAGACTGTGATAAAAATCACATAAAAAGTATGATTTTGTCCATAGAACAGACACTCAATACCTTAAATAATAAGTATCTTGAATACCAAAAATTTCAAGAAAGCCTACCAGCACTCACTCAAAAAATCAATCGGCTGTCAAAAAATATTGATACTATCATTCATGATGGTAATCTTCTAAAAAGCCATCAAACAAATGCCATAGAAAAAATTGATGACTATCAAAAGTCTCAAAAAAATATCATTCAAGAAATCATCAACATCTGTCAAAACATCAATGACAAATGTCAATACTATCACCAAAACCCTATCACCATCACACCGCTTAATAGTGATATAATAGATAATGGTACACTTAATACAACAATAGATAATTCTCACTCTGTTATAAATCATCTACAATTTATCAATGAAAACTATCAAGCACTGATAAATAACCAACAGTGTCTTAACAATGAAATCCATAACAAGGATATTCATTTGGATAATCTTAATAAAAATCTTAAAGAATACCAAGAGCAATTATTGATATGCCAACAAGATATTAAAAAACACCAAAGTGATTTTGATGACATCATGGCACAAAGAGAAAAGCTGTTTGGCAAAAAGAATGCTTATGATGAAGAGCAATCTCTGCGTCATCAATACGAGAGCTCACAAGCAATACATAATGAGCAACAACAATTGCTTCATCAAGCGGAATCTGAACTTATTGTGCTGACAGAAAAAATCAATAGCCATAAAAAACACTTAGATGAACTTAATCAAAGCCACACAACCATCAATTCTCAACTACAACAGTCTATTAATGAGCAATCATTCAAAGACACAGCAGAATTCTTACAATCAAGAATAACAAACTCACAAAGAGAAAAACTGAGTGCAGAATATGAACAAATTAATCAACAGCTAAAACACGAACAATCCTTGATTAAAAAATGGCAAGAAGAGATAAAACTACTCACAGACACTTATCCTATTATCGAGCAACTAGATACACAAAATCTAAACCAAAGCAAGCAGGAATGTCAAAAAAATATTCATCATGTCTTAGAAACTCTTGGTAGAAAAAAACAAGATTATGAATATGCCAATCAAAGTAGAAATCAGCATAAAGCATTGATTAATACCATAGAAACTTATCAACAGGAACTTAATATATGGGCAAAACTCAATGAACTGATAGGTTCGGCAGATGGTAAAAAATATCGTAACTTTGTGCAAGGTCTAACCTTAGAATCCATGCTATACCACGCCAATAAGGTACTGGCAAAAATGAGTGAGCGATATATCTTAATTCATAATGATACGATTAATAAAAGCCAGCTAGAAATTAGTATTATCGACACCAGCCAAGGCAATGAAATACGCAGCACAAAAAACCTATCTGGTGGAGAAAGTTTTATCATCTCTTTGGCACTGGCAATGGGCTTATCTCAAATGAGCAGTGAGAATATTGCCATTGATTCTTTATTTTTAGATGAAGGTTTTGGTACATTAGATGATGAGATATTGGATATCGCCCTATCCACTTTATCCATGCTTCAAGCAGAAGGAAAAATGATTGGCATTATCTCACACGTTGCTGCACTCAAAGAACGCATTCCCACGCAAATCATTGTCAAAAAAATTGCCAATGGTTCGAGTATATTATCAGGCACAGGCGTGATTGAATACCACACCAATTAATGCTTTGCTAATACAATCTATCCCAACAAAAAAACCAACCCTTTTACAAAATTATATTGCCAAAATATTGCTATTATGCTACTATTATATATGAAAAGAAGGGGTTTTATTCATTGATGTTTATTTAGTGGTGTCTGTCGAAACAAAAACCTGTCTTTGCAACAAAATGAAATCGTTGAAATTATACAGAAATTACGTGTAGAAATTATATATAGACACACCCTAACGAAATTTATAGTGCTTTTTTATTTCAAACCTTAGGAGATTCATCATGGCGACCACCCCAAAATCAACTGCCAAATCCACCGACAAAGCTGCCGAAACTGCCAAACAAACAGGACAAAGCAAGCAGCCAACCCAACAAAAACCAAATCAACAACCAAATCAACAAGAAGTTGGGCTGTACCGTGATGGCTTTTCTGATACCATAAGTCGCCTTGAAGAATTGGTGCGTCATGCCAGTACCGATGACTTGGTAGAGATTGGGCAGCGTCTAAGTGAATATCTACCTGCCACCAATGTTGCCAATCAGCTGAAGCAAGAGATTCGTGGCAACAAGTCAAAAGACACCGAACTCAACCCAAATTGGCGTGATGGCGGCTACCCTTACAAATACCGCATGAGCCGCAAAAATTATGAAGCTCAAAAATACAAGCTGCAAATAGAGCTGCTAAAACTACAACACCACGTCAAAGAAACAGGGCAAAAAATCGTTATCCTATTCGAAGGGCGTGATGCTGCTGGTAAGGGCGGTACAATCAAAAGGTTCATGGAACATCTCAACCCACGTGGTGCAAGGGTTGTCGCCCTAGAAAAACCTACCGAGCAAGAACGTGGTCAATGGTACTTTCAGCGTTATGTTCGCACGCTGCCAACCAGTGGCGAGATTCTGCTGTTTGACCGTTCGTGGTACAACCGTGCTGTGGTAGAGCGTGTGATGGGATTTTGCACCGATGAAGAATATCAAGTATTTATGCACCAAGTGCCTGATTTTGAAAAAATGCTGATTGAATCGGGTATTACCTTGGTGAAGTTTTGGTTCTCGGTCAGTCGTGAAGAGCAGCGTATTCGCTTTGAACGCCGTGAACATGACCCACTTAAACAATGGAAACTCTCACCTGTGGACAAGGCTTCCTTGAACAAATGGAGCGAGTACACCCTTGCCAAAGAAGCGATGTTCTATAATACCGACACCGCAGAATCTCCTTGGATTGTCATCAAATCAGACGACAAAAAACGTGCCAGATTGAATGCCCTGCGTTATGTGCTAAATAAATTTGACTACGAAAATAAAGACAGCAGTCAAATTGGTAGCATTGACCCACTTATCGTGGGGCGTGCAGGTACTTTGTACGAGCTTGACGAAAAAAGCGAACTCAGACTTAATGCCAAGCCCAACAAATAGACCTTGATACCCAATTCAACACCCATCAAGCACCAGTGATTTGGTGCTTGATTGTTTTAAGATGAGCCTTGTAAACACACAGACACATGACCAATATTAATAGGTGCTGTCGTGGACTTGTGTTTCTTAATACATTGTATAGAACTACCACCACAAAAACATACTTTTGATTTTTTAAATTGCTTGATTGGCGTTTAGTTGTTACAATGGCGTTTTTGTTGTGCTGCTATCATTATGGGTTTGACTTTTTCTTACGACAACGCTTTACCTTTGATTTTTAAAGAGCTAAGGCTTGATGATTTATCACCTGCCATACAAGCACAAATTCAACAAATAGACGATATACTACCACAGACGCAGTGCGGACTGTGTGGACATGCCGATGGTTGCCTACCCTATGCTCATGCTATCGTTACCCAAGATACAGCCATTAACTTATGTGTCCCCGGTGGCAATGCTGTAAGTCTTGCCATCAGTAGACTAACCAGCCGCCCCTATCTGCCAGCGATGACTTCTGCTTGGCAAATCAACCCTGACACCCATCGACCCCAAGAAGTGCGAGCCATCATCAACGAACAAGAGTGTATCGGCTGCACCAAGTGCATACCTGCTTGCCCTGTCGATGCCATTGTCGGCACTGCCAAGCACATGCACAGTATCTTGAGCAATCTGTGTACAGGGTGCGAATTGTGCCTACCGCCCTGCCCTGTAGACTGCATTCGCCTTGTACCTATCGAACGTACCCTTGATGACCACGAACGCCAAGCAGAGCAACTCTCTTTAAAAACTCGCTATCACCACCATCTACGCCGTGCCGAACAGCAAGCAACCAGCCACAGCCCTACGGTGAGCGTCATGCAATCCAAAATCCAAAACGCCCTACAATCTGCCACGCCCACCGACAGCACCATAGATGAAGCCACCGCAAAAAATACCATCGCTGCCGCCAAGCTACGCAGCCAGCTCAAAAAACTGCACCGCCAACTTGCCAGCAGTCAAGGCGAGCGACATAGCAAGTTAAGCCAGCAAATTCAAGCACTAGAACAAGCGTTATCGGCATTATAGTTGGTTGAATGGTTGGTTAAATGATTGGTTGCAATAAACAGCCATCGATACTGGTGGCGCATTGAGTGCTAGGTGCTAGCAGTGCTGTATCATTGCAATTTTAATCAACCATATAATCGCTCACTCCATCTCATCAACCCTAGTAACTGCATAGCACTCCAGCGTCGCTTGACATTCGTCCAGCTGCTCGTGCGTCAGCTCCACGCCACGCAGATACTCTGGGATAT
>JAUNUB010000084.1 GCA_030538375.1 Moraxella sp.
TGTACTTATGACTTAATGTGCTTATATAGGAGTATTTACAAGGAGTTTGATACAACCAATGCCAAATTTAGCTGTTTTTTTATCAAAATTAAGAAAACCAAAATTTTCACCCTGTTTTTCACCCTAATGTGGCTGTGCGTGATAAAAGTTGGGTATGCCCCAAACACGCTTAGATAACGCCCTTGGACAACACGCTTGATAGGGGGCGTAACCCTTTTGAAGTCCGTGTACTTCTAGCTTTTAAGTGAATTAAAACATTTGTAAGATTATCAATAAAAAGGTGCTGTATGCAACGTTTAAAAATTGTTTTTAGTGGACCGATGGGTGCAGGCAAGACGCAAGCCATTGCCAGTCTGTCTGATGTACCTGTGGTATCAACCGAGGTGATGAATACCGACCTTGATGCCAATGCTAAGCTGTTGACCACAGTCGGCATGGACTATGGTGAATTGTCGATGGAGGGCGGTGCTAGCATTGGCTTGTATGGCACGCCAGGGCAAGAACGCTTTAACTTCATTTGGCCAATCCTATCGCAAGGGGCTTTGGGCGTGGTGATTTTGATTGACCATTCGGCAGCTGACCCTGTGGCGGATTTGGCACATTATCTCAAAACTTTTGATGGTATCTATGATGGACGCATTGTCATCGGTATCAGTCAAGTGGACAGAATGCCAGAGCGTGAATTTTCAATGTATCGTGATTGGCTGGTACAAAATGGACGCAATTTGCCATTATTCCCTGTAGACATGCGTAAAAAAGAAGACGTGCTGCTGCTGGTAGAAAGTATCATTGCCAGTCTTGAGCAATCCTAGGTAGGCTTTACATTCATCAAAATTTTCTTTATGGTTGAAATTCCTTCCTTTGGGAAAGTGTAATACATTCTCAATATGGATTTTTAGCCCTTGAATTTTTTGTAACAACGGCTTACAATAGCAAAAAAATATCGGAGATAAATATGAATGACAGACTTTTTCAGTCGGAGTCAAACCGTGTAAAGCCTGCCGAACAGTTCATCGCCACGTCTAAGGAAGTGCTGAGCGAGCTTGTGCATTCAACCAGTGGTGTCGATGGCGTGCTTTTGGCTTCGACAGATGGTTTTGAAGTGAATTCTGTATTCCAAAAAAACTATGATGGGGCAAAACTGTCAGCGGTAGGCAGCTCCATCTTGGCACTGGTGCAGGCATTGACCAACGAAGCTCAATTAACAGGGTGTCGCTCAGTCATCTTAGATGCCGAGAATGGCAAAATCATGATTAGTGCCGTGCCTAACCAAAACCAACCTATGATTGTGATTGTGGTAACCAGACAACAAGTGCTGCTAGGGCAAATCATGCACGCCATGAACAAAGGTATTGTGCGACTGGTAGAGATGGATAAGCAGTACCACGCCAAATGATTTTGTATAAAAAGAATTTGAGTTGTGCTTGCGTTTTAAGCGTGCTTGTAAGTACTGTTTGTGTGATTGCGTTCGCCTTACCAGTAGTATCGCTCAACTTCTTTTGTTATAAACTTCTTTCGCTATACAAGATACCGCTAAATTTTGGCGGTATTTTTTTGTTTATGGATTATGGGTGGGGGTGATAGATGAAATCGGTAAAATTTTGTGGCTTAACACGAATGGAAGACGCACAGACCGCAGTGCAGCTGGGCGTGAATGCGGTGGGATTGGTGTTTTATCCACCAAGCCCTAGAGCGGTAAGCAGCGAGCAAGCAAGGGAAATCACAGCCATCATACCGCCTTTTGTGAGCGTGGTGGCGTTGGTGGTGAATATTGACCGTGATGAGTTGTTGGCATTGGCGGACGATGTGGCGTTTGATGTTATTCAGTTTCATGGTGATGAGACCGCTAGGGCATGTCAAGACTTGGCGGCATTGGTCAAAAAACGCTGGTACAAGGCGTTAAGAGTGCAGGCAGATGACACGGCAGAGACTTTGTTAAATAAAATCAATGAATTAAAGCAACATGGGGCGAGTGCAGTGCTGCTGGACGCTTATCACCCCAACAAATTTGGCGGTACAGGAGAGCAATTCGACTGGCATAAAATCCCAGTAAATTCAACCCTACCCATTATCTTGGCAGGGGGATTGACGGCGGACAATGTGGGCTTGGTGCAAGATTTACCCATTTATGGGGTAGATGTCAGTGGCGGTATCGAAAGTGCCAAAGGGATAAAATGCGAGCAAAAAATGCAGGATTTTATAAAAAATTGTCAGCGTGGTGGCTAGCCCTAGGGTCTGTTGACATTTCGTCTTTGTATAGTCAATTAAAATTGCAATGATACTTACGTTGTCAGCTCCCTTATGCACTACTTGTACACCACGGTCTGTCGTGCTGTCTCATTTTTATTTTAATCGACTATAGATAAAAATGAGATAAATCGCCCTTCTTTCAAGGAAAAAACGCAGGTTGATAGTTATTCTATCGGCTAAGTTTTTGACGATGAAAGACAAGATTTAGCCATTTTTAGCACAAAAGCCGTGCGTTTACCACAAACTTCAAACTTAATTGTTTGGCGTGATGAATTGTCAACAGACCCTAGACTTCTATGAAAAATAATGATAAGTTATGTTTTTGTAAAAAACTATCGGAAATCATGATGAATATTCTAATCACAGGGGCGACAGCAGGGTTTGGCGAGCAGATTGCCAGAGATTTTATTGCCAAGGGGCATACGGTCATCGGCACAGGCAGGCGGCAGGACAGATTGAATGCTTTGCAAAATGAGCTGGGCGAGCGGTTTATTCCGCTGGTGTTTGACATCACCAAAAAAGATGAGATACAAACCGCCTTGGCAGGTCTACCAAATGGACTGCTTGAGAGTATCGATGTGCTGGTGAATAATGCTGGCTTGGCATTGGGATTGGAGTCCGCAGACAAAGCAAATAGTGATGATTGGGCGGCAATGATTTTGACCAACAATCTTGGGCTTGTGAATATGACGCACGCTATTTTGCCCTATATGGTGGCAAAAAATGATGGCTTGGTGATTAATATCTCGTCCACAGCGGGCAATTATCCGTATTTTGGGGCGAATGTGTATGGGGCGACCAAGGCATTTGTAACGCAGTTTAGTTTGAATTTGCGAGCGGATTTGATTGGCAAAAATGTGCGTGTTACCAACATCGAGCCGGGGCTGTGCGGTGGCACGGAGTTTAGTAACATTCGTTTTAAAGGCGATGACGATAAGGCAGCCAAGGTGTATGAAAACGTGGCGTATATCACCCCACAAGACATTGCCAATATGGTATTATGGATAAGCGAGCAGCCCAAGCATGTGAATATCAATCGCCTAGAAGTCATGCCGACCGCCCAGACCTTTGCAGGCTTGACGGTGTATAAGGGTTGAAAAATAAGGAGTGCATCATGCCAACTTACACATTACAGGCAAGTGATGATATTATTCATCAAGTCAAAGATTTTTTAAATCAGTTGTCATCACAAGATTTTTTATTTATTAAAACTACAGAAACTGAATTAACGGCTGACTATTCATTTGGTAAAAAGGATATGGCACAGTTGGGCGGTATCTTATCAGCTTACACAACACACAAAATAAGCAATCATGACATCAATCAAGCAATTACACAAGGTGTTATTGATAGAGTTTATCCAAAATGACAACTTATGTTATAGATACCAATGTCTTGGCACGATTTTTATTAAAAGATGATTTAAAGCAATATCTTGTAGCAGAAAGTTACTTCAAGATGAATGACTGTTATTTTTATATCCCAATTCATGTTTTTTGTGAAATGGTTTGGCTTATGAATAATAAGCTAAAAATACCCAAAAAAATTATTGTGGATATCCTATATAATTTAAGCTCTCAAAAAAATATATTGCATGATAAAGAATCTTTTGAATGTGGTATGGAATTTTTAAAAAATAACGGTGATTTTGCTGATGGCGTGATTGCTCACCATTCGAGTGATTTTGTTGATGGTGTATTAGGGTCTGCCGACACTTCATCACGCCAAACAATTAAGTTTGAAATTTGTGGTAAACGCACGGCTTTTGTGCCAGCTTTTGTGCTAAAAATGGCTAAATCTTGTCTTTCATCGTCAAAAACTTAGCCGATAGAATAACTATCAACCTGCGTTTTTTCCTTGAAAGAACGGCGATTTATCTCATTTTTATCTACAAAGACGAAATGTCAACAGACCCTATTAACCTTTGACAAAAAATCGTATAACATTTGCCAAAAAATAAACATGCCTTGCAAATTAATTTAATACTCAAGAGAATACTATGACCGACTTTACTCAATACCCTGATGCCAGTGGACATTTTGGTGTGCATGGCGGACGTTTTGTGTCCGAAACCCTAATGAAAGCCCTAGAAGAACTGGAGCAAATTTATCTGACCGCCAAGGCAAGCTCTGAATTTTGGGAAGAATTTATGGCGGATTTGACCGATTATGTGGGTCGCCCAACGCCACTGTACTTTGCCAAGCGTCTGACCGATGAAGTGGGCGGTGCGAAGATATTTTTCAAGCGTGAAGACCTAAACCACACAGGGGCTCACAAGGTGAACAACACCATCGGACAGGCACTACTTGCCAAAATGGTGGGCAAAAAACGCATTATCGCCGAAACAGGAGCAGGGCAGCACGGCGTAGCAACCGCAACCATTGCCGCACGTCTTGGGCTAGAATGCGTGGTGTATATGGGGGCAGACGATGTCGAACGCCAAAAAATGAACGTCTATCGTATGCGTCTGCTTGGGGCGACGGTGGTAGCGGTTACGAGCGGCTCTCGTACACTCAAGGACGCCATGAATGAAGCCATGCGAGACTGGGTGGCAAACGTGGATAATACTTATTACATCATTGGCACGGTGGCAGGGCCGCACCCTTATCCGCTCTTGGTGCGTGATTTTCAAGCGATTATCGGACGTGAAGCCAAAGCACAGCACCTAGCCAAGACAGGCAGATTGCCAGATGCGTTGGTGGCGTGCGTGGGCGGTGGGAGTAATGCCATTGGTCTGTTCCATGATTTTTTGAACGACAGCGATGTGGCGATGTATGGTGTAGAAGCAGATGGGCTGGGGCTTGAGACTGGACAGCACGCCGCCCCCTTGCAAGCTGGATGCATTGGCGTACTGCACGGCAATCGCACCTATCTGATGGCGGACGATGATGGGCAGATACTTGGCACGCATTCGGTATCGGCAGGGCTGGATTATCCGGGAGTCGGACCTGAACACAGCTTTTTAAAAGATATGGGGCGTGTGCAGTACGTGGGGGCAACCGATGATGAAGCCCTTGCCGCATTCAAAGAAGTTACGCTCAAAGAAGGCATTATCCCTGCACTTGAAAGCTCGCACGCTGTGGCTTATGGGTTGAAACTTGCCAAAACCATGCCAAAAGATAAATCCATCATCATCAACATGTCGGGACGTGGCGATAAAGACCTGCATACGGTGATGGCAAGAGATGGGATTGAAATTGATTAAAGATTAATTTTTAGCTGCAAGGATTAAAAAGATGATTGGTAGAGATTTTAAGACAATTGCTATTTTAAGTTTTTGTGCTTTAACTTTAACTGCTTGTTCGGTCAAAACCAAGTTATATTCACCGCCTGCTAACAATCAAACGGCAACTTTAAATTATGACATTTCTCAAGACAGCTTTTTTTCACCTCATGAATATATAAAACGTGATGGTCTTATAGAAAGGATTGATATCCAATTTAAAGCCAGTAGACTTGCCAAACCAAAAACTGTTTTCATGGCATTAGATAGAAATTTTACCACTAATACTGTTTTCATGGCATTAGATAGACATTTTGCCATTAATGAAGCCAATAAGTTTGAAGTCAATAAGCCATTAGTATTTATGTATGAGCATAAGGTTGTAAGAGGTTTCGGTGAATGGCCGATGCTATGTGTAGTTGATTTAAGAAATGTTGTGTTGAAAGCCAATCACTCATATACATTGCAAGGTTATACCACTCAAACTGGCGAAATAACAAATATCTTAAATCGTAACGCCCCTGTTTTAAAATGCCAAATGAAAATTATCAACAACACAACAAATGAAGTGATTGCTGATACAGGGCTAAACAATCAGCTTTATAAGATATTTTAAATTTAGATTTAAAAAAATTAGAGAAATATATGACCCGTATCGAACAAACCTTTAACACCCTAAAATCCCAAAACAAAAAAGCCCTAATCCCCTATGTGATGGCAGGCGACCCCAATCCGCACGTTACCGTGGCACTCATGCACGACTTGGTGGCACATGGGGCGGACATCATTGAGATAGGCTTACCATTTAGCGACCCTATGGCAGATGGGCAGACCATCGCCCTAGCGGCAGAGCGAGCGTTGGCGGCTGGCACAAGCACACGCCAAGCCATTGCTATGGTACAAGAATTCCGCCAAACCAACACCACCACCCCTGTGCTGGTGATGGGTTATTTGAATCCTGTGGAGATTATCGGTTATCAAGCGTTCGCCGATATGTGTGCAGCGGCTGGAGTGGACGGCATTTTAATGGTGGATTTGCCGCCACAAGAAGCTGGTGCATTCCCTAAGGAATTGACTGCACGCACGGACAATCCTTTGAATGAAATATTTTTGTTGTCGCCCACAACGGTAGCAGAGCGTCGCCAAAAAGTGATTGAGAGCTGTAGTGGTTTTATCTACTATGTGTCGGTCAAAGGAGTAACAGGCTCGTCTGCCCTTGATGTTGATGATGTGAATACATATGTATCAGCTATTAAGGCACAGACGGAAATTCCTGTGTGTGTAGGCTTCGGCATTCGTGATGGGGCTTCGGCATATGCACTGAGCCGTGTGGCTGATGGGGTGATTGTAGGCAGTGAGCTGGTTAGGCATTTTGCTGATGTGGGTGATGACACCGCCAAAATAGAGCAAGCTCGTGCAAATATCTTGGCAAAAATGGACGAACTGCGTCAGGCAATAGACAGAGCATAAAGGCAATTTTGACATGCGATTTACCAAAGCACTGCTTGTGTGCTGATGGATTGGGCTGAGTGAATTTGTCTGATGCGATGGTTTGGCTGTGTTGATAAGTGATTGATATTTATGAATAATAATAAAATTATCAAAAATTGAACAAAAATCTTTTGCCAAACAACCCTTACAAGTGTAAACTATGCTATTAATGTAAGTTTTGTGATGAATTTGACAACCATGTTTTGATAACAATGTGATGTAGGGATTTTTATGACAACTGTTCAAACACCAACAGCGACCGACAATGCTACTGCCGAGCCTATCATTTGGCTAAACCGTGAAGTGCCAAGTGTGAAGTGTAATCGTATTGTTGTGCCGTCAGCGGTGGATACCGAGCCATCAACCGAATGCCCCAATTGCCATTCTTTGACAACCAACACGTCGCTTATCTTTAATCAATACGTCTGCCCTGACTGCGACCATCATCACACCATGTCCGCGAGAAAACGGCTTAACTGGTTTTTTGAGACGGTAGAGAGTGAGTTGGGCGAAGAATTTCAGACAGGTAATCCGCTGGATTTTGTGGATTCTAAGCCCTACCCAAAACGCATGAGCGAAGCCCAAAAAGCCACAGGCGAATCCGAAGCCTTGGTGGTAATGACTGGCAAAATCAAAAATCTTGAGCTGATTGCCTGTGCCTTTGATTTTAAATTTATGGGTGGTTCAATGGGGTCTGTGGTGGGCGACCGTTTTGTACTGGCTGCCGAAAAAGCCCTTGCCGCTCGCAAACCCTTGGTGTGCTTTGCTGCCAGTGGGGGGGCAAGAATGCAAGAAGGCTTATTGTCGCTCATGCAGATGGCTCGCACTTCGGCGGCGGTGGAGCGACTACGCTTGGCTGGCGTGCCTTACTTGGTGGTACTGACCAATCCTGTGTATGGCGGGGTAACTGCCAGCCTTGCCATGTTAGGTGATGTGCATATTGCCGAACCCAAGGCGATGATTGGCTTTGCTGGCAAGCGAGTGATTGAACAAACCGTGCGTGAAGTGCTGGACGAACCCTTTCAGCGTGCAGAATTCCTGCTCGAAAAAGGCACAGTGGATATGGTGATTCATCGTCATCAGCTGGTGGATACGGTATATCGTGTACTCACCAAACTCAGCAAACTGCCTAATGTTAGCCAAAAAGATAAAAAGTAAGGGTTTTATAGTCTTTTAAATTCGCTTTAATACGTCGTCAAACTCGCTTGTAAGTACTGCTTGTACTATCTGTACTCGTTTTCCTTGTCTTAAAGTGAATTTATTTGACTATAGATTAAAAGGTTTTGCATTGTTTGCGAAATTTTGCTGGCAAACAATTCATTAATCCTATAAAAATCAGTGCTTACAGCTCTTAGCCTAACAAAAAATCCCCCACTAACTGTAAATTATGGGGGATTTTGTGTGCTGGTTGCCTATTTTTGCAAGCGATTACTTTGTCGTCCAGCGTTTTTGGCTTTCTTTAATCACCGCTTTGGCTTCATCAATACCAAAGAAACCTTCAACCACGGTCGTGCCTGCTTTTTTTAGGTCTTTATAATGGCTAAAGTGAAACTCAAGCTGTTTGATAAGCTGAACTGGCAAGTCTTCTAGGCTGTTGTAGGCATTGCCATTGTTGCGGTCATCTGCTGGCACAACGATGACTTTGTCGTCCACTTCGCCATCATCAACAAATTTCATCACGCCGATGACTTTGGCTTTTAGAAATATGCCTGTGGTCAGTGGCTGCTCGGTGATGATGAGTGCGTCCAATTCGTCGCCATCTTCGTCCAACGTTTGGGGGATAAAGCCATAATTGCAAGGCTTGGCAAAAATACTTGGCTCAACACGGTCAAGCTCAAAGCAGGCAAGCTCTCTGTTCCATTCGATTTTGTGGTTCGAGCCTGCGGGGATTTCGACCACGACATTAATGATACCGCCGTCCACATCGCCTGCGTCTAGGATTTTGTTAAAATCTGCCATTGTACTACTCCAAAAAATTCAAGGTGAAAAAACTCCGTCATTGTAATATCAAATGCTGCGAAGTGCAATCTTTCCCTTATGACGTTTTTGAATATTGTTGATAAATTTGTGAATAAATTCGTGTGTGTGGCGATGGGTAAACGCCCCAAAATTCTCAAGTTTGACCATCTGCATACCTGCATAGCCGCAAGGATTGATGGCGGCAAAGGCGTGTAAATCATTGATAAGATTAATCGCTACACCGTGATAGCTCATGCCATGCTTGATTTTAAAGCCCAAAGACGCAATTTTGCCCAGCATATCGCCGTCCGTATTGTAGATGTACACCCCCGGTGCGTCTCGGCGAGCTTTGGCGTGTAGCTCATTGGGTAGATAGTCGTTCACTGTATCTTCGATGGCTTGTTCGGCATGACTGACCAAATCTCGCACCCCCAGCCCCAAGGCTTGCAAATCAAACAGCCAGTACACCACAAGCTGCCCTGTGCCGTGCCATGTTACTTGTCCGCCACGGTCGGTTTTGATGATGGGGGTGTCCGTGCGGTGCAAAATATGCTCTTCTTTGCCTGCTTGCCCTAGGGTGTATACGTCTTGATGTTCGACAATCCACAGCTCATCAGGGTGCAAAACCCCTGTCCGCTTATCGGCAATGCGTGCCAAGATACGAGACAGCATGGCTTCGTGTGTGGCGTTGTATTCAGCATTTTGATGAACAGATGTTGCCAAATCCGCCCATTGCAAAGCACGGACATCAAGCGTGG
>JAUNUB010000085.1 GCA_030538375.1 Moraxella sp.
CTACGGCTACACAGTGGTCTGTCGTGCTGTCTTATTTCTATTTTAATCGACCATACATTGAAACTCTTAACATTTTTGACGTATAGAGTTTTATGCAATGAAAGATAAGCACGCCCTATATGTTAAGGGGCTGTATATTAAGGGGTTGTAGGGCGTTTATTGCCAGTGAGTGCATATTCGTTAATATTAATGGCATTATCAGAATTGTCATTGCTCGGCATGGCTTTGACAGTGATGTCATAGTTAGCCGCCAGCCCATCTACCAAATGCTGAATGGCACTCTGCATACCACTAACCTGTGCCTTAAACTGATGTGTATCACTGTCATACTCAAATGCCAGCACACGCACATTGGCAGACTTGATGGCACTGGTTAAGGCTGGTAATTCACTGCCATCTCGCCCTGTATTGCCAAGCTGTGCCTGCAAGGATATTCTGGGGTTGATAGGTCTGTTTGGATACAGTGCTTGATATTGCTGTATCGTTGATTCTTTGGTGCTGATGGCGGCATGTGTGTACTGTCGCCATGCCACCACATCGGTCAGCCCCTTCACCAGTACAAGACACAGCAACGCCGCACCAAGCACAAGCCACATCTTGCCCTGCTTACTGCCTTTATTCACGGTAATAAAATTCAAGACCTGCCGAACGTCATTATCCACCATATCAGGGCGTGGTAATTGGTCGCTTACATCACTACGGCATTCAAGCGTGCTACACGACTGCACCTGCTCATACTGCTTAGCGGTCAATACAGACGAACCATATACCTGCACATGCGTCAAGCCAAGCTCTTGTGCCACGCTATCCAACAAGCCAAGCTGTGCGATACCCACGCCCTGCCATTTGGACAATCTCAACGCCCCTATCGGACTGACCGTATGCCCTGTATTATGCACAATCAAGCTGGCTGTACCACTCATATTTGTGCCATCGGTCATATTTGTGCCATCGGTCGTTATCCACGGCGATAACACAAAATCGGGCAACACCGATACCACCGCACCCACTTGGGCAAACATCTCTTGCCACGCCTGCAACTGACCACGGCTCACAGCATACAGATGGCTGGTATCGCCATGGCTATAATGACGCACCACCAGTTCATTTGGCGTGCTAAGCGACAACTCTTCAAACAGATATTGCTGACCTGCCTGCCCCAGCTGATTAAGCTGTTTGGCACTCAAGGGGCGAGTGATACTCAGCACTTCATGGCTTGGCACATACAGACAAATCTGCACATCGCCCTGCCCTTTCGTGCCAGTGTCCAGTGTCATCACACTGTCAAAGACTTGCCATTGCTGTGCTTGCCAGTACAAAAATTGTTCTTTTGCACCAAGCCAAATGTACTGTATTTTTGTTGTCATAGGTTGTTGTGATTTGGTTTTTTAATATAAGCGTGTCTATCATTCAACACGCCGTACAAATTTAGCATAAGAACTATTAATGGTATTCATTCAAAAATAAAAAATGGACACGCCCACTCAATCATGGGTGATACTGCTGAATCTGCCTAGCCAGCCCTTCGGCGATATATTCGGTCTGATAGGCACGAAACTCCGCCAATGCAAAACCATCATCATGATAAGCCCCTGTCAGCAGTTGAGCCATTCTTGCAACAATCGGCATGTGACACACCACCAGCACCCCATCAGGACTGCCATGGCTTTCATGAATGCGATAAATTTCGTTTAAGCCCTGCACAGGGTCGTCATCTGGGGTGATGTTATCACACACCACCGTGCGTATGGCGTGATTTAGCTTGGCATAAGCGTCCAGCACATGATTGGCTGTTTGACGAGCTCTGTCATAAGGGCTGACAATCAAAAGCTGTGGACGGTACAGACCTACCAATTTGCCAGCACTATCAGCCGCTTGGGTGTGTCCACGCTCGGTCAATTTACGGTGTGCGTCATCTGGCACATAAGGCCCTGCTTCGGCATGTCGCATGAGTATCAATTGCATTGTATTTTCCTAATTATCAAAGTCTTGTGTATTATGTTATTTAAAAACGCTGGTTGATTTATGGCTGATAAATCGTGGATAACTCTAAGTATCTGTTATAGGGGGTTTTTAAAACACAGGGCTTTAAAATATTCACATTTATCTTGTTTTTAACCCAAAAGACGAAAGTTCACACACGCCAACCATCACACACTACATATTATCATGGCTTGTATCATGCGGCATAACGAATTCCACATCACTTCTAAACCCTGTCTCCATCAGATTCAGTGCCACGCCAAGAGCCGCCTTGTCTTCATACAACACCGAATACAGAGCCTGCGTGATAGGCATATACACCCCAAGTTGGGCGGCACGTTCATGCACCTGTGCGATGGTGTTTACCCCTTCGGCGGTCTGCCCCAGTTTTTTGATGGCGTTATCAAGGCTGATACCACTGCCTAGCATATTACCAATGCGGTAATTACGGCTTAGCGTCGATGAGCAAGTAGCATACAAGTCGCCCACCCCAGACAATCCCAAAAAGGTCAAAGGATTTGCCCCTACCGCCACCCCAAAACGGCTCATCTCCGCCAAGGCACGGGTCAATATCATGGCTTTGGTGTTCTCACCCACGTTATAAGCGGCTGCCATACCCATGGCAATGGCATAGATGTTTTTTAATGCACCGCCCAGCTCCACGCCCTTGACATCATCACTGGCGAATACTCGAAAAAATGCACTGTGCAGCGATTTTTGCACCGCATGACGTAGCAATTCGGACTTGCTGGCAATCACGGTGGCGGACGGCATTTCGTTCATAATCTCAAGGGCTAAGTTCGGTCCACTCATCACCCCAAAGCTCACCTGCGGCAGCTCATCGATAATAATATCACTCATCAACGCATAGGTGTCTTTTTCCATGCCTTTGGTTAGGCTAACCACGGCTTGCGAAGTAATCATGGGAGCGATTTGTCGCAAGGTCTCACGCACCGCCCCACTTGGCACGGCGATAAATATAATATCCACGCCTTTGACCGCCATCGCCAAGTCATGACTGAATTTTAGCCCTTCGTCAAGTTTGTGTTCTGGCAGGTATTTTTTGTTAATGTGCGTTTTTTGCATGGATTTGACACTGCGTTTGTCTCGCACCCACAAGGTTGCTTCACAGCCGTTTTTGACCGCTAGGTTCGCCATTGCCGTGCCAAAACTCCCCCCACCAATAAACGCCAAGCGAAGTGCGGTATCGCTTGATGAGCTACTGGCTTGTTCGGACTTGGCTTTTTTGGCTCGGCGTTTGTTTGCCAAATTCGCCAAATGCTCCAGCACGCCTTTTTCTTCTGCCATAGCAAGCACGGTGTCTTTGACTTCTAGCACCGTTTCTTTGCCCTGCTCAAGGCTTTGTTCAAGGACGGTCGCCAATTTTTTGACTTTGTCATTGTCGCTGGCGGATTTTGGCAATTTCATACTTGCTCCTAGGGCTGCCCCCATACTTCTTTTTATGCTTTTTTACAGCTGTTAAAATCATTGATGGGCGAACCAAGCACCCTGCCACTGCTACTCAAAGCGGCGTTTAAATGTCATGCGTGGACTTATGCCGCACCCTGCCATATTCGCAATTCATGCTATTCACAATTCATGCCCTATTCAAAATACCGCACAAAGCTCGCCACATCAGACAAATCTCGCTTTGGCATGACCACATCACTGCTGCCGATATACATCAGTCCGCAAATGGTATCTTTGTCCGCCACGCCAAAATACGCCTTGAGTGCTGGCTCGTTGCATAGTGGTCCTGTACGCCATACGCTATGATAGCCCATGCTTTCAAATGCCAATAGCAGATTTTGTGCCGCAGCTCCTGCACTTAATAGCTGCTCAAACGGCGGCACTTTGTCATGCTGCTTTATATCGGTCGCCAGCATGATTATCATAGGGGCTCGCTTGGGCATGTTGATGAGTTTGGTTCTGCCAGCGTCGTCCAGCGTCTCGCCTGTTTGCTCGGCTTTGGCGATACCAGCTTGTAGCAACACTTGTCCAAAGTCATCAAGGGCATTGCCTGTCATCACCACAAACTGCCAAGGGGTCAGCTGTTTATGGTCAGGTGCACTCATCGCACAGTGGATTGCCAATGTCAGCTCGTCCGCCGTTGGCATGGGTAAGCTAAGTTTGCCAATGCTGCGTCTTTGGTGGATTTGTTTTATGAAATCATTCATTGCTAAGCCCTATTTGTTATTTAAAACGGTATTTATAGTCGATTAAAATAAAAATGAGACAAGGCGACAGCGACCGTGGTGTACAAGTAGTACATAAGGGAGCTGGCAACGTAAGTATCATTGCAATTTTAATTGACTATAAAATTGTCATTCAATCACATCTCTAGTCGGTGTGGCTGCTCCAGATACTCTTCGGACTGCATTTCTAACAATCTTGAGCGGGTGCGTTCAATCTCAAAGGCAAGTTTTTCGCCTTGATACAGCTCAATAATCGACTGCTCGGCACGAATGAGCAATTTTACCTTGCGGTCATAAAACTCGTCCACCAAATAAATAAATCGCCGTGTGGGGTCCATCAAGGTATCGCTTAAAAACGGCACATTGTCCACCAGCACCGTGCTGTAATTGTTGGCAAGCTCAATAAAATCACTGGCGGAACGTGGCTGCATACACAAAGCACGAAATTCCGCAAATAAGATGGTCTCGGTACGTTTATTCACCAATACTTCTCGTCCTGCCACGGTAATGGCATCGGTTTTGATGGTTTGTTGTCCTGCTAGGGTGTCAAAGCGTTCACACAGCCAATTATCCGTCTCGGCTGCCAGTGGATAGCTGTACAATTTTGCCTGCTTGAGCAATCTTAGCCGATAATCAATACCAGCGTCAATGTTCATCACCGTGGTATGCTTTTGTACTTGAGCGATGGCTGGCAAAAAACGGTCTCGGTGAATGCCGTTTTTGTACAATCCATCAGGGGCGATGTTGGACGTTGCCACCAAGGTTACGCCCTTGTCAAACAACATACTGAACAAATCCCCCAAAATCATAGCGTCCGACACATTCGACACAAAAAATTCATCAAAGCATATCACCCTTGCTTCGGCATGGATAATCTCGGCGACTTTTTGTAGTGGGTTGGCTTGCCCTTGCAGTTTAATCAGCTCGCTTTGTACACGCTGCATAAAATGATGAAAGTGCTGTCTCATCTTCTGCTCAATGGGCAGACTGTCATAGAACATGTCCATCATCCATGTCTTGCCACGCCCCACGCCGCCCCACATGTACAAGCCCTTGGGGCTAGCAGGCTTGGATTTAAACAACCCAAAAAACCCAGCACCGCCTTCTTTGGCGTTGACAATCTCATGATACAGCGTGTCAAGATAGTGCATTGCCTGTGCCTGCACGTCATCTTTGCTAAATTCTCCTGTTGCCAATGCGGCTTCGTAACGCTGATAAGGGCTCATAATATTCCTTTTTTAATCAAATGCTTGGGGCTTGTTCTACAATCTTTTGATAATGTGCGGCAATACTTTGTGTCAGCTCGCCAAGTCGCCCATGAAAAAAATGCCCAGCACCTGCCAGCACGGTATAAGCAATGCCATGACGCTGTACAAATTCACTCATCACAGCTGGCGTAACCAATCTGTCATTATCCGCATATATCATAAAGGTGCGTTCACATGGCAACTTCAAAGCCGTGGTATCATGACGCTCGATAGAAGGAGCAATCAACGCCACAGCGTCAATGTCAAGTAAGCCTTGCTCAAGCACCCAATCCGCCAGCTGGCACGCCAAAAATCCACCGAATGAAAACCCACCCAGCCACAGTTTTTTGATACGCTTGGTGTACTTGGCGTGATATTCATTCAACGCCCATTCTAGCACACAGCGTACGTCATCAAACTCAGCCAAGCCTGCCATTGCCACGCCATCGGAGCGTCCCACGCCACGACTGTTAAAACGCAGCACGTTCATGCCTGTGTCATGCCCCTTGACATCTCGGCAAAATCTGTACAAGGTGCTGACCACTTTATTGTGCATTGTACCACCATCGACAGGATTGGGGTGGCACAATATTGCCAAAGTTTCACCGCCTTGCCATAGCACATCAACTTCTAATTTTGCTCCCACAAACAAATGCGGTGCGTCAATCAAAATACTTGGGGGATTTAAACTCATTAAATATCCATTATAACAAAAAACACAAATCTTAACACAGCTGACAGACCCTTAACCCTGCCAATGTCCGCCGCCCAATACCAGCTGTCTGTCTGCCAGTGCTGCCAAAGACTTGTCGTGCGTTACCATAAGTAGTGCGGTCTTTAGGGTACTTTGTAATTCGGACAATAAGGCAAATACGCTTTTGGCATTGTCTTCATCGAGATTGCCTGTGGGTTCATCTGCCAAGATTAAGGCAGGGCGTGTTACCAAGGCTCGTGCGATTGCCACACGCTGACGCTCACCGCCCGACAGCTCGCTGGGTCTATGATGGGTGCGGTGCGACAAACCCACTTGCTCCAAGAGTTCGTTAGCTCTGCTTGTTGCCTCAGCAATAGACACTTCACGCCTTATCAACAGTGGCATGGCGACGTTTTCGGTGGCACTGAACTCTGGCAACAGATGATGAAATTGATAAATAAATCCCAAATACTGATTACGCAGCTGTCCACGCTCACGTTCATTGAGCTTATTCATCAAGATACCTTGAAGCTGCACTTCACCTGTGCTTGGCGTGTCCAGTCCGCCCAAAATATGCAGCAAGGTTGATTTGCCAGAACCACTTGTCCCCACAATGGCGATACGCTCGCCTGCCTGCACGCTCAAATCCAAGTTAGCCAGTACAGGTGTGCTGATTTTACCTTCGTTATAGGTTTTGCTGATATTGGTCGCTCTTAAAATCTCGGTCATCATCTCACCTATTCATAACGCAAAGTCTGTGCTGGCTGAATGCGAGATGCACTCCATGCAGGGTAAATAGTCATCAAAAAACTGAGCAAAAATGACGCACCAGCAATTATCGCCACGTCCAACACACGCACTTCGGACGGCAAAAAGTCCACAGGATACACCCCAGATTGTAAGGGGCTAGCACCTGTCAACGTGGTTACAAACACCAAAATATCATTCACCGTCAATGCCAAAATTACCCCAAATATCACCCCAAGCACCGTACCTACCACACCAATCAACATGCCCTGCACCATAAATATCTGCATGATAAGCCGTGGCGACGCCCCAAAGGTTTTTAAGATTGCAATGTCTGATTTTTTGTCCGTAACCAGCATGACAAGGCTAGACACGATATTAAACGCCGCCACAATCACGATTAAAAATAAGAGCAGCCCAATTATCGCTTTTTCCATCTGAATCGCCCCAAACAGATTGCCATGTGTCTCTTGCCAGTTGGTTGGCATTAGGCGTTCGGGGGCGATATTGGCAGCCAAAATAGCGGTTTGATTTGCCTTAAAAATATCATTCAGTTTCATACGCACGCCTTGTGCCCCTTCGGGCAATCTTAGCAGCACGCCTGCATCACGCATCGCCACAAAGCCCAAGTTGCCATCAACTTCATTGCTAATCTTAAACGTCCCCACCAGCGTAAACCGCTTAAACCGTGGAATCACCCCAGCAGGTGATGGCGACGCTTCTGGCAATACCAGCGTAACCTTATCGCCCAGTGCAAGCCCCATATTGCGTACCATCTGCTCACCCAGCACAATGCCGAATTCACCTGCCTGTAAGCTCTCAAGCCGCCCCGCAGTCATAAAGTCGTCCACGATAGACACTTTGACTTCTTCGCTAGGCTCAATGCCTGTAATCATCACCCCCGACACCTGTCCATTGGCGGTGAGCATGCCCTGCAAATGAATATAGGGGGCGGTAGCGACAACATTGGGGTCTTTTTGGATTTCGGTTGCTATATCCTGCCAATCAGGAATAATCTCATAAGCCTGCACTGTCGCCTGTGGCACCATGCCAAGAATGCGAGTTTTAATCTCTCTGTCAAAGCCGTTCATGACCGACAAGACAGTAATCAGCACCGTTACCCCAAGCGTCAAGCCCAGCAGGGTCATGAGCGATATAAACGAGATAAAGCCATTTTTGCGTTCGGCTCGTATGTACCTAAGCCCAATAAACAACGCCAAAGGACGAAACATAATCAACCTTATAATACGACAATCAAAAGGCAATAGTTTACACCATTTAGGCATGGCTGTGCTTGCTTGATTGCGTATTTTGTGAAGTTTTTTTGTACCAAGCACAAAATTTTGCCAAAAATCCCATTCTTAATATTCTTATGCTTGATTTTTGTGGGATAAGCCTTATTTATAAGCCATCTTGACCTTAATTGGATAATTCATGAACACCACGCATTACAAATACGAACAACCACGCACCAAACAATCCCCCCCCATCACCACGCTTGAGCCTACCAAGAACGCAGGGCATGGAGACCATTGGGCGATTGTCAGTCATGATTTTGTCAATGATTTGCCAGCTTGGCTTGAGACTTCCTTACAATCTGCCACCGTCCCCGAAGCCTTGGCAAATTGCAAAACTCGTGATAATCACCTGCTTATCAGCACTAATGACACCTGCCACATCAAGCAGATTTTAAGCCTAGAAAACGGCACACCCAAGCACCTATTAAACGTTTTTCCTGCGGTGAACAGCCCCTATGGCATGACCTGCCGCATTACCGCTGCGACTGTGTGCGATGACACCCAAGACGCTATTTTGCACCTATCCACGCCAGACGGCACAATGCTCTATGCCTTTGACCAGCTGTATAGTATCAACCATTGTCATTATGACAGCCAAATCGATTACTACGTCAATTTTAGTGCGTGGGCGTACAACTTCACCAAGTCCAATCAAGATGAAGTGATTTTGGTAGATGACCCTGCTTCTATCCGCTATCATCGTGCCTTTAATGATGTGGTTGCCGCCAACAACGGACAAGTGCCGCACGACCTAGACGCACGCATTAAAGCATGGCGACCTGACAGCGATGAGCCGCTTGCCCCTGTGGAGATTAACCTTGGGCATAGCTGTATTTATTTGTTTGGTGAAACGCACGGACAACAAGACGAAGCATGGTGTCAAGGGCAAGTGCTCGGCAAATCGCACACCGATTTTTTTGGACAAGACATCACCTTGTTTGATGTGGTGATACTGCGTGAACCCGATGCCGACCCTTTTGTGGTGCGTATCGCCACGCCCACCACCGATGACACCGCCGCCATCGAAGTACAAGACTACATTCAAGCGAATATTTGGTTACAAGCCGCCATTTATGCCAGCAATCAAAAGGTGTAGCTACAATAATCGGCAAAGCAATTTAAACAAAAACCCCTTAAAAAGGGAAAAAATTATGCTAAACATTGAGCAGATACAACAATCCATCGCACGAAGCCAAGCAAGCGTTGAAGAGATGAGAGCCATCAATCAAAAGATGAATAATAACCACCATCTTATTAGCGTACTACATTCGGCAATGATTGGGGCAATCGTTGGTGGACTGACGGTGTTTTTGTTGACTGTTATTGCTGATATGGTCGGTTGAGTGCGTAGGCTAGATTTGTAGGCTGTGGCGTAAGCCCAGCATATCGT
>JAUNUB010000086.1:0-2708 GCA_030538375.1 Moraxella sp.
CTTAATGATTGTTTATTAATTGCTTATTGGTACTTTGGTTGGGGTTATACCAAATCTTTGTGGGGTCAATCAATCCGCTTGGTCAATTCCACCAAACAACGCTCATCGGGCAATAGTGGCACATTCAAGGGCTTAACATCAACCTGCCAAACGCCCTGCACTGCCGTCAATTCATCACTGCTGGGTGCTTTGCCTTTCATAGCGGACAATTTGCCATCGTCTGCCAAATAAGGGCTTGCTAAATCCACAAAATCCACCAAGGATGCAAAGGCTCTGGACGTAATCAGCTCAAACGCACCGTCAAACTGCTCAATGCGGCTTGCCACTGGATTGACGTTGCTGATACCCAGCTCGCTCACCGCCTGCTTGATAAAGCGGATTTTTTTGCCATTGCTGTCAAGGGCGGTAATCTGCCAATCGGGCCGCATAATCGCAATAATCACTGATGGCAAGCCAGCCCCTGTGCCAATATCCAGCACCTGCACACCTGTTTTGTCCAAAAAAGGTAGCTTTGGCAACACCGCCAAACAATCAAAAACATGCTTAATCAAGGCTTCTTTTGGTTCGGTGATGGCGGTGAGATTGTACGCCTTTGTCCACAGCAGCAAGCAATCAAGATAGCCCAGCAGTTGCCACTTTTGCTCGTCCGTCATCGCAAGGGATAAATCAGTACTGGCGTTCATCAGAAGTTCGTTAAAACTCGCCACGTCCGCCCCAATCTTGCTAAACGCCCTGCCTGTTGGATTGTCTTTCATCTTCGCTTGCCCCAATCTTGCTATTTGGCTTGTTTGCTTTTAATTTAATCGGTAATTCAATCAACAATCTAATCAGCCAAGGTCAGAAACTCACCATTTTATCACGAAAAGTGGCTTTGAACACGCAATTTTTTTTACAAAAATTCGGTATAATCGTCATAAATTCGTGCTTTTTGACACAATTTGCCGTTATAATGGGCGAATTTCATTGCTGATATTTTGGCAATTTTTACCCATTTTTTCTTTAATTTACTTTAATTAGCACGATTATGATTGATACTTCAAAATTTTTGTTAAACGCCGATTTATTAAAACATCGCACCGACCACCAAACGCTGCCAAAAACCACCAAGGATTGCCTGCCCTTTGATTTTGCTTTTGGGCAACACCGTGCCGTCAAAGCCATCAACACCGCCCTAGCAATCCCCACTAATGGCTATCATGTCTTTGCCGTGGGTGAAAATGGCTTGGGCAAACGCACTATTGTTACTCATCTGCTCAAAGAACGTGCCAAAACCGAGCCTACGCCCAATGACTTGGTTTATGTGTACAATTTTACCGACCCACGCCACCCCATCGCCTTATCGCTAAGTGCTGGCATGGGGGCAACATTCGCCAAAGATATGCACAAACTGTGGCACACGCTGCACAAAAAACTCACCGCCAAATTCAATAGCCTAGGCTATCAAAATCAACTGAACAACATCAAGCAGCACGCCCAAAAAACCGAAATGCAGCTTATGGATTCGGTCAATGAAATTGCCAAAACGCACAATCTTAGTTTATTACAAACCCAAGAACAAAAAGCCATCTTTAGCCCTATTGATGAGAATATTCCTGTCAATCAAGAAGCCATTAACAAGCTCCAAAAAGAGCTCAACAAAATCAATGTAACTTTGGACGACTTAGAAGATAAAATCAACGAACAAATAGATGAACTTCACGAAACTATCGCCATCAAAATCAGTGAGCCATTATTTAATCCCCTTATCAAAAAATACCCCAACAAAACCCTACAAAACTACCTAAAAAACTATCAACAAGATATCTGTGATAATATATTAGCCATTATTGATAACGATGAAGAGTTTTTGAGCAGTTCATTAAATAATGTACCAAGTCGTTATTTTGTCAATGTATTAATCAGCCATGATAAAGATATGGGTGCACCCATCGTCTTTGAAGATATGCCCACACACCCAAATTTATTAGGGCATATCGAATACATTACCCAGCTTGGCACAATATTCACCGATGCCAGTATGATAAGAGCAGGGGCATTACACAGAGCCAATGGCGGTTATCTATTATTAGAAGCCAGCTCGTTATTAGAACACCCTTACGCATGGCAAGGATTAAAACGAGCCTTGCAATCCAAACAAATCAAAATCTCAAGCCTAGAACAAATGCTGACCTTGACAGGCTCGGTATCTTTAGAACCCGACAGCGTTGAACTAAGCGTCAAAGTTATTTTACTTGGTGAGCCAGATTTGTATTATGAATTGCTAGAGTTTGAACCAGAATTTAATGCGGTATTCAAAATCAGAGCCGACTTTCATGATACCATTATCAGAAATACCGATAACGAAATTTTATTGATGTCAAAAATCGGTGATATGGCAAAAGGTATGAATCTATTGCCTTTTGACAATACCGCTTGTGCGGCAATATTAGATGAATTATCACGCCTTGCCGATAACAAAAACAAACTGGCACTGCATAGCGACAGATTGGGACAGATTCTTGCCGAAAGCTCACGCCATGCACGCGTGGACAACAAACGCATAGTGAATAAAAATCATATTAGTGCCGCCTTGACAGATATGATAGAGCGTAAAAGCTATCTGCAAGAGCTGTATTGGCAAGAGATTGAAAACGGACAACAACTTATCAATACCAAAGGCAAAGCCGTGGGGCAAATAAATGCCTTGACAGTGATTAGTTATGCCGACA
>JAUNUB010000086.1:2718-9196 GCA_030538375.1 Moraxella sp.
TATGCCAGCTCGCCTAACCGCATTGATTGCCCCAAACTTTGGTGCAGGTGAAGTATTAGATATCGAACGTGATGTTGAGCTTGGCGGCAGTATTCACGCCAAGGGCATGCTGATTATGACCAGCTATCTGCGAGCGTTATTTAGTGAATTTCATGAATTAAATTTTAGTGCCTCTTTGGCATTTGAACAAAATTATGGACAGATTGACGGCGACAGTGCCACACTCGCCGAAGCCTGTGCATTAATCAGTGCCATTAGCAATGTACCCATCGCCCAAAACCTTGCCATTACAGGCTCGATGAATCAGCTGGGCGAAGTGCAAGCGGTGGGCGGCGTGGGCGAAAAAATCGCAGGCTTTTTTGATGCTTGTCTTGAACAAGGCTTGACAGGCACACAAGGGGTGATTTTGCCCCATGCCAATATCAGCTCGCTTATGCTAAGAGATGATATCGTGAATGCAGTCAAAGATGGCAAGTTTCATATCTATGCCATTCATCATCTGACAGACGCTTTGGCGATTTTGAGTGATATGGCGGTTGATGATAAAAACAAAAATGGCGATTATAAAAAAAATACACTCTTTGGCAAAGTGGTCGCTCGTCTGTCCAAATGGGGCGAAAGAGATGACGATAAAGATAGCAAAGAAAAAGACACTAAAGAAAAGGGTGCAAAAAAATAATGACAACAGCCAAAAAAACTTCATCACCAAAACCCAAAACACCAAAAGTCGCCAAAACTGCGGATACGCCAGCGTCTCGCAAAATGAGTAAGCAAAAAGTCTATGATTTTTTTGATAAACTACGTCAGCATATTAAAGAACCCGTTACAGAACTTAATTACAGCAACAACTTTGAATTATTAATTGCGGTAATGCTCTCTGCTCAATCAACGGATAAAGGGGTTAATCTTGCCACGGATAAATTATTCCCTGTGGCGAATACTCCCCAAGCGATATTAAACCTTGGCTTAGATGGTCTAAAAAGCTATATCAATAGCATAGGATTGTATAACTCCAAAGCCCAAAACGTGATAAAAACTTGCCAAGATTTAATAGACAAGCACCATGGCGAAGTGCCACGTACCAGAACGGAATTAGAAGCTCTAGCAGGTGTGGGACGCAAGACTGCCAACGTGGTATTAAATACCGCCTTTGGTGAGCCTGTGATGGCGGTAGACACGCATATATTCCGAGTGGGTAATCGCACAGGGCTTGCGACTGGTAAAACCGTGCTGGCGGTTGAAAAGTCCTTGATGGCACGTATCCCTGACGAATTTCTTGTAGACGCTCATCATTATCTGATACTGCACGGTCGCTATACCTGCATGGCAAGAAGTCCAAAATGCGGTGCGTGTGTGGTATACGATGAGTGTAATTTTAAGGACAAAATGAAATGGGTGGAGATGTAGGGTATTGCTTATTTTTTGTTTTTTAAGTTAAAAGTGAACGTTTTTACAAGACAGCACTTGCACGTTTTGCAAACAAAAGCCTTGAATGATATGTATCACCCAAGACTTTATCAAACAAACAAAATTTGACCATTTTTATACAAATGCCAATAATCCACCCCAGCATAAGCAACATGGCACGACTTATCAAACAAACAGATGGGCGAATAAACAAACAGACAAACAAACGGACGGACAAGCAAATACATTCGCCTTCTACTACAAATTCATCACGCTTGCCACCAAAGCTTTGGTATAAGCGTGCTTGGGACTGGTAAATAACTGTTCGCTGTTGCCTTGCTCCACGCATACCCCATCTTTTAGCACCAATATATCTTGGCACAAGGCTCGCACCACCGCAATATCATGACTGATGAGTATATAGCTTACCCCAAACTCTGCTTGTATCTGCCGCAGCAATGCCACCATCGCCACTTGCGTATTACTGTCGAGTGCAGAAGTCGGTTCGTCCAGCAGAATAAGCCGTGGACGTAGCACCAAGGCACGTGCCAAGGCGATACGCTGACGTTGTCCGCCAGACAGCTCATGCGGATAGCGGTGCAAATACTCATCACCCAGCCCCACCACCGACAGCATTTCACTCACCCTAGCCTGTCGCTCGGTCTCTGGCACGCCCTGCACCGCCAAGCCTTCCGCCACAATCTGCACCACTGTAAAGCGTGGATTAAGACTGGCAAAAGGGTCTTGAAACACCATCTGCACATCACGGCGAAGTGCGACAAGCTCACCTTTTGGCAGTGTTAAAATATCCTTGGTATTGGTTGCACGCACAAGATTTGCCACGCCTGACACTTGGGCGTGATGAGTGATAAGCCGTGTCAATGCCAATGCCAGCGTGGACTTGCCAGAGCCACTCTCGCCCACGATACCCAAGGATTGCCCTGCCATCAAAGTGGTGTCGATAGGCTGTAGGGCGGCAAACCACGCATTCACTTGCCCCAGCCAGTTTTTGTGAGCAGGGTATTTGACCGACATCTGTTGTACTTGCAGCACGGTATCACTGTTTTGTACGTCAAGCGGCTTGCCATAGTCTTGATAAATCAGACTTTTGGTGTAGTCTGCACTAGGATTGGCAAAAATCTCGTCCGTCTTGCCATACTCCACAACCTTGCCCTGCTGCATGACGATGATGTTATCGCTGTATTTTTTCACCAAGTTTAAATCATGGCTAATCAATATCAGCCCCATGTCTCGTGCCGCCTTTAATTTATCGAGCAGTTGCAACACGCCATGCCGCAAACTGACATCAAGGGCAGTGGTTGGCTCGTCTGCCACCAATACTTTAGGGTCTTGAGCCAGTGCCATCGCTATCATCACACGCTGGCGTTGTCCGCCAGACAGCTCATGTGGATAACGATACAGCAGACTTTCGTCTGTCAGATTGACTTGTGTGAGCAGCTCAAGCATGTTATTTTTTTGTGCGGCTTTTGGTATGCCGATTAGCCCAAGGCTTTCGCCCAGCTGTTTGCCAACTTTGTGCAAGGGGTTAAGTGCTGTCATCGGCTCTTGAAACACCATACCAAGCCCACTGCCACGCACTTGTCTAAACACCGCTTCGCTGGCTTTATCCTGCGAATGGGGCAGTGGCAATGCCAATCCGCCCAGTACCGCCTGCCCTGAGACACGCAAATTTTTTGGCAGCAGTCCAAAGAGTGCCAAGGTAGATATTGACTTACCAGAACCACTCTCACCCACGATTGCCAAAGTCTTGCCAGCCATCACTTCAAAAGATAAATCATGCACCAAAGTGGCTGTTGGTGCGTTAATCGTCAGATTTTTTACGCTCAAGATTGGATTTGTCATCACTCACCCCTGCCGACTGTCAAAGGCATCACGCAGTGCTTCGCCAATGAATATCAAAAGCGACAACACCATCGCCATACTAAAAAATGCCGACAATGCCAGCCATGGTGCGTCTAGGTTGTTCTTGCCTTGATTCATCAGCTCCCCCAGTGATGGCGAACCTGCTGGCAGTCCATAGCCCAAAAAATCCAGTGATGTCAATGCCACCACATTCGCCGTCAAGATAAAAGGCAACTGCGACAAACTGGACGCTAAGGCATTGGGCAAAATATGTCGAAACATAATCTTGCTGTCTGATACGCCTAAGTTTTTGGCGGCACGCACATAATCAAAATTACGTGCTCGCAAAAACTCCGCTCGCACCAGCCCCACCAAAGATTGCCAACCAAAGAGCAACATCAAGCCAAACAAAACGTATACGCTAGGGCTGAACAAACTCACCAAAATAATAATCACAAACAGCTGCGGCAATCCGCCCCACACTTCCAAAAACCGCTGTCCAGCCAAGTCCACCATGCCGCCATAATAGCCCTGCAACGCCCCCACCGCAATGCCAATCAGCGAACCCACCAAAGTCAATGCCAAGCCAAACAGCAGCGACACTCGCAAGCCATACAATATGCGTGCCAGCACATCACGTCCCACGTCGTCCGTACCCAGCCAATTGTCTTTGCTGGGCGGTGCTGGATAGGGTTCGGCACGTTCTACATTCACCGTTTGGTCAGCAAAGGCAATGGGCGGCATGAGCATATAGCCCTTGTCCGCTATCATCTGTATCACCGCAGGGTCTTTGTACACCGTTTCGGTCTCAAACACGCCGCCAAATGTCGTCTCAGGATACGCCTTTAATACAGGAAAATAATACGCACCGTCATATTTCACCAAGAGCGGCTTGTCATTGGCAATAAAATTCGCCCCCATACATAGCCCAAAAATCACCAAAAACACCCACAACGACCAATAGCCAATGCGATTGCGTCTAAAGCGGTGTAATCGTGCTTGCCAAATGGGGTTTTGTATCATCATGTTAAAATCTTTTGTTAGGTTTGGTGAATTATGTGATTTATCAATAGGTTGTGAATTGCAGTTGATTAAAATAAAAGCGAGTAGACTGGCTAAACCCAGCATTAAAATACACAGAATTATCTTACTCACAATCGTGGGCTTACGCCACACGTTACGTTGCTGATGTTAAAAATGGGCGGTAGGCTGGCTGAACCCAGCTATTACATAGTATTGCCGTGGGCGAACAAAACACGCTACGACATTTTGCGTGGTATTGGTTTTCGTGGGCTTATGCCACACGCTACAACACCGTCTTTTTTAAAAAACTCTTGGCGAACAAAACACGCCACAATACCTTGCATAATTTTGGTTTTCGTGGAAATCACCGACTTTCAAAATCGATTCTAGGGTCAATCAAATGATAGCTAATATCACTAATCAATTGCAAAATCAAGCCCAAGAGCGTAAACAAAAACAACGTGCCAAATATCACAGGATAATCTCGCTGCACCGTGGCTTCAAAGCCCAAAAGCCCCAAGCCGTCCAAATTAAAAATAATCTCAATCAAAAAATTGCCCGCAAAAAATATCCCCACCACCGCCGATGGAATGCCTGCAATGATAATCAACATGGCATTGCGGAACACATGTCCATACAATACACGCCGATTGGACAAGCCTTTGGCACGAGCCGTCAGCACATATTGCTTGCCAAGCTCTTCTAAAAAACTAAACTTGGTCAAATAAGTCAAACCAGCAAAGCCGCCAATGGTACTGGCAAGCAAGGGCAATGCCAAGTGATGAAAATAATCCTTAATCTTGCCAAGGCTCGATAGCTCATCGAAGTTTTCCGACACCAAGCCCTGCAATGGGAAAATCTGCCAAAAACTCCCCCCAGCCAAAAACACCAGCAAAATCACCGCAAACACAAACACAGGCACAGCATGACCCACCGCCAGCAATAACGCTGTCGCCCTATCCATGCCAGAGCCGTGATGGGTCGCCTTGTACACCCCAAGCGGTATGGCAATCAGATACACAAGCAGCGTACTCCACAGCCCAAGCGAAATCGACACAGGCATTTTTTCGATAATAAGGTCAATGACTGATTTGCCCTTAAAAAATGACTCGCCAAAATCCAGCCGTGCATAATTCGTCAGCATTGCCCAAAAGCGTTCGGGGGCGGATTTATCAAAGCCGTACTGTACCTTGATGGCTTCCACCATGTCGGGGGAGAGACCTTGCGAGCCTTGATAGGGATTGCTTTGGACGGTTTTTTGATTGGGGTCGGATTTTTGAGCGGCTTCGATTTCGGCGATTTTTTGCTCAACAGGTCCTCCCGGAGCGGTCTGAATGATGGCAAAATTCGCCAGCAAAATCAGCAGCAAGGTTGGCACAATCAGCAAAAGCCGCTTTATGATATAACGAAACATCGCTCACTCCCTTATTGTTATGCCGCCAAATGATGATACAAAATCCACACGCCAATCATGATAAGCACCATAGCCCCTACAATCTCCGCCCACTTGCCAATGCGTTCGTTGAGTTTATGCCCCAGCAAAATCCCCAGTGTCGCCATGACCGTGGTCGCAAGCCCAATCAATACCGCCGCCAGCCAAATATTCACCTGCAAAAATGCCAAGCTCACCCCCATCGCCATTGCGTCAATACTGGTCGCAAAGGCAGTGATGATGAGTAACACTGTGGGGTGCGTTAGGATTTTTTTGGGATTTGATGTCGATAAAGTTGGCGTGTCGTTTAGTGTATTATTTGGCGTATCATTTGACTGATGTGGTAACTGATTTGGCAACCGATTGGGTAACTGATTGGGCGTGTTATTGTCCGTCTGATGAGTGGTTTTGTCATTCACCTTATCATTTACTTCATCATCATTCATTTCATCATCATGCACAAATATCGCATCATACAACAAATGTAGCCCAAGCCCCACCAGTAACACAAAGGCAATCCAGTGGTCAATTCCTGACACATAATCAGCCGCCAGTCTACCAAAGCCCCAACCCACAATCGGCGTAATCATCTCCACCACGCCGAACACCACGCCTGCCTTTAAGGCAATCGCCAATGTGGTGTGTCGCATGGTTGCCCCTTTGGCAAGTGCCACGGTGAATGCGTCCACCGACATCGCCAAAGCCAATAAAATTAATGCAACAATACTCATCAAACTCTCAAAATCTTTGTCT
>JAUNUB010000002.1 GCA_030538375.1 Moraxella sp.
CGCACATATCGCTCAATTATTGAGAAATATGTGCTTGTGAATACAGCTTCTAAGTTAAGTTAAACCAAACCGTAGCGTGTGGCGTAAGCCCACGCTTATTGATGGGGAACGGAACAAAACACCCTACCAACCAAGCCAAACACTAAGGTAAGTTAAGTTAAGCGAAGTCGAGCAATCATCAACCAACCATCAGCCAATCCTAATTCTTAGCTAATCGTTGCGTGTGAACCAAGTAACATTTTGCAACGCTTTCATCACTGCATTTTTGCCAAAAACTGCTATGATAGCACCAATTTTATACAGATATTAGGCGTGATTATGGGTAGCATGAGTGAGTGGATTCTTGCCATTATGGACAAGTTGGGGTTGGTTGGTATTGTTTTGATGATGTTTTTGGAGAACGTATTTCCGCCCATTCCTAGTGAGCTTATCATGCCTGCGGCGGGCTTTGCTGCTGCCATGGGGGATATGAATATCATCGCTGTCATCATCGCAGGCACGTTGGGTTCGGTATTGGGAGCATTGCCGCTGTATTATCTTGGCACGATATTTGACGAAAAACGCCTACTCGCACTCACCGAAAAATACGGCAAATACTTCCTAGTCAAGCCATCGGACGTAACTAACGCACAGGCATGGTTTAACAAATATGGCAAGGCGGTGATATTTTTTGGGCGTATGGTTCCTGCCATTCGCTCGCTTATTTCTATCCCTGCTGGCATGAACCGTATGCCGATGTTGCCATTTTTGGTATTGACCACCATCGGCTCGGCGATATGGACGACGATTTTGGCATATGCGGGTTTTGTACTTGGGGTGAATTATGCAGAAGTCGAAAATTATATCGCCCCGATTAGCAAAATCGTTGTCGCTGTGGTATTACTCATCGGCTTTATCATTGCTTTTATGCGAATTAAAAGTGTGTTTTTTGATAAAGAAAAAGTCAATTCATAAATCAGTCATTATAGCGTGATAAACTTTAAAAAAACTTAATAGAAAAAATCATGACAATATCAAAACTCACTCAAAAACCCAAAATCATCTTCTTTGATATTGATGATACTTTATATATCAAATACGACAATTATATTCCAGACAGCACCAAACAAGCCTTGCACCTGCTCAAACAAAATGGCATTATCCCTGCCATTGCCACAGGGCGTGGTATTGCGGTATTTCCGCCTTGTATTAATGAGCTGATAGCAGAGATTGGCATTGAATTATTCGTAACCATTAATGGACAATATAATGAATTCCAAGGCAAAAAACTTATTGATTTCCCTTTAAACACCACACAAATCAGCCACACCACCAATTATCTGAAAGCCCAAAACATCGCCTATGCTTATATGACCAAAGATGAAATCATAGGCTTTAATGAAACTACTGCTATGAGCAATGCCCTAAATTCATTACACATTCCTTATCGTGTTATCGAACATGCTGATAAATTTACTGGGGCGGATATTTATCAAATCTTGGCATTTTATGACGACAATCGCCATATCGTACTGGATTTGGACGACAGCCTAAAAACCGTGCGTTGGCATATCTCTGGCGTGGATATTTTGGACAATCAAGGTTCTAAAGCTCGTGGCATTAAGGCGGTGCTGGATAAGCTAGGGCTGGATTTTGCGGACGCAATGGCATTTGGCGATGGCTTAAATGATGTCGAAATGCTAAAAGCCGTTGGCACAGGGGTTGCCATGGGTAACGCCCACCCTGCACTTCAAGCCGTGGCAGATTTTGTCTGCCCCAAGCACGTTGATGATGGGATTTATCACGGCTTAAAGCAGTTGGGGGTGATTTGATTGGTTGAGTAAGTTCTAGTGCTTGGTAATATTCGCGGTGTCCGTCTCACTCATCACTTCCACACCGCCAGTCTCTCCTGCTGGTAATGCCACCGTGTCTTGTGCAGCGGTAGGATTGCTAGGACGATACAGCTGATTGGCTGGGTCTTGGGCTGGGTGAATAGGCTGTATGTCTGGGTCGCTACTTGTGTCGTTTAACACTTTTTGCTGATTGCTATATGGGCTGGCAACATCTAACTCACGCCCTACTGACATGGTCTGCTCATAGTTTTCGCCATACACTTCGCGATTAAAATCTTTTTCAAGCGGCTCGCGGTTGCCGTTTTCTTTATTCACCATCTCACTTCTATGAAGTATCGCATTATTATTGGCAGAATCACTCATTGCCATTGGTTGTGCGGTATTGCTGGCGGATTTTTGTACATCGTTCGGTCTAAAATAGGCGATTAAGGCAACAAGTGCCACTACAGCAGCGGTCAATACACCCAAAATTATCATCAGTTGATTTTTTTTCATTTTTTTCACTCATCAAAAAAACACTCAAAAAAACCACAATGCACCCATACTTTAGCTAATATTGCATTGTGGTTTTTTATAGTCAAATAAATTCATTTTAGGACGAGGAAAACGAGCGAAGATAGTACAAGCAGTACAGCAAGCGAGTTTGACAAAGTACTAAATTGAATTTAAAAGACTATATCACAAGCTATTGACAGTCAATCATTGGTTAAACTGACTTCTCGCTGCTGCTTGCAAATCGATACGTGGACGCACCAAGGCATTGCGGCTATCGGTTACCAACGCACCTGTATCTTTGAGACGCTGAGTTGAACGGTCCACGCTGTCGCCTGTGATTCTAAGCGAAGCAGGTGCACGCAACACCGCATAAGCCCCTGCAACATGTGGAGCTGCCATAGATGTACCGCTTAGCGTTACACCGCCACCAGCGACGTTGTAGCCAGGGGCGAGCATATCCAGCAGACTGCCACTGTTTGAGAAACAGGTTACATCGTCCACTCGCTGTCCACGGCGAACCGCCACAGGGCAACGCTCGCTGACACGACTATTGGCGGTATCATGCACCGCACCGACTGATATCGCATGACGCTCGGATGCAGGCCATGCAATCGCATCGGTATAAAAATCATTGCCAGACGCTACCACAGAAGCCACACCCACATCTTTTAAACTCTTTAAAATTGGCAATTGGTTGGTTTCTCGCTGCTCATAACCACCACCCAAGCTCATGTTTAATGATGTAAAATTAAAGCCATCAATATTGTTGGACTGATGATTGTTATACACCCAGTTCAACGCAGCATTAATGGCGGAATTCGGTGCAACATGCACCCATTTTCTCTTGGTGCTGTCCCATGTCCAATAAAATACATCAAGCCCAACCAACTTGGACTGCGGAGCAACTTGTGAAATAATGGACGCAACATTTGTGCCGTGGCGTGAATCACTGTCTTCTAATCTGCCATCAGCTCTGCCGTTGTTTTCGGTTGCAAATTCCAGCACATCAATCACCTTACACGTCGCTTCGGCTCGGCAACCAAAGTCTGCATGGGTCGAATCAAGCCCTGTATCAATCACCGCAACCGTCGCCCCTTGCCCTTGGAAAGAATGTGTGGTGTTCGGGTCGTTGCGAAATCTAAAACGAATGGCAGCTGTTTCAGGTTGCTTAATCAAGTCAAGATTATTAGCGGTTGTGGTCAGCTTAGCATTTGCTACCACCGATTCGACCTCTTTACTGTTTAGCAGTGCTACCAAGTCTTCTTTACCAGCAATACGATAAAACTGCACAGGCGAACCATAATAATCACGCATGAGTGTTGAGTTTTTTGACAGTTGTGCAGACAGCGTATCTTTGACCGCTCGATACTTGCGTACTGCCACCGCTCCTGTGTTGCTACTGGTATCGAGTGGATAGCCTGTCTGTTTAAGATTGACAATCAAGTCATTTGAATTATTGCTAAGCAAAGCATTGATATCAATGCGTGCGTCTTTGAGTTTTTGCACAGCGGCTGGTGAGAGTGCCGTAAAGGCTTCTGTTTGGGTCATCGCTGCATTAGCAGATAATGCGAACGGCGAACACAGTGCCAGTAGGCTAAAGCGAAATGTTTTAGACATAACAATACCTCTGTTTGCCTGCTTAGGTGATAAGCAGGCAAAACACTTGTTGAAAAATAAACCAACCAATTACAATAGTTGGCACACAATTTGCAACAAGTAAGAAGCAAGTATCTACCTTGTTGCGTCAATGTAGTGTTCCAGACTACATTGACGCTTAATTTATGCTTTATTTTAATATTTGACAATAACTTGTTACAACTCATTACAAAATTTTATAAGACTTTTTGTAATTAATTTAATAAAATCAAAGTCTTATTAATTTCAGTAAACAATAATAGTTATTGTTTTTGTAAATTATGTTACAATTGCGACAGCTTTTTTTGCGTGTTGTTTTGTATTTTTGTTAACGTGTGTACTGACATTTATGGCTGAATAAATTTTAACACAATTTTTTTGTGATAAATTTTGTCCATCAAACTTACTCTTTGACGATTGTAGCAATTTTTCTTAAAATACAGATTAAAAAAACACATCAAGCACTCGCACACTTAAAGCACCACCCTATCATCTCCTCGCAAATTTCGCACCTTTGCCACGGCATTCATGCCATCAACAATCTGCCACAAAAATACTTCGGTATTCTTAGGGCGGACAAGCAGTTCAAACTCACGAAATTTAGACATGTTGATACCGCCACGCCCAATCATCTGCCACAAAAACAGCCCAATCCAAAAACCATGCCCAAACACCACATAAGTGCCGTCAGCAAGCTCTTGAAAATACGCACGAATTTGGTTAATCTGCTCATAAAATGACGCAAAACTGTCGCTGTCCGCCCCATCTTGATAGTGAGCATCATGTTTTGCCCAAAATGCGTCGCTCAGCGGCTTTAATTCTGCAAAAGTCTTGCCCTTGATATTATCAAAGGACAAATAATTAAACTCATGCAGCTCATCAAGCATGGTGGCTGTGGCATTGATTTTTGCCAAAAAAGGCTGGGCAGTCTCTTGGGTACGCAGATAAGGCGACACAAAGACCCCATCAGGCACACCATCAAGATGAGTGTCCAGCCATATCGCCAGCTCATGTGCCTGCCGCTTGCCAAGCTCGGTAATTGGAATATCAGCATTGCAGTACTGCACTGGTTCACCTGTGCTTGGCATGGCGTTTGCCACGCTTTGTGCATGACGGATTAGGTAGATTTTTTTCATGATACGCACCGTTTGTTGTTATGAATATCGCTGGGATTGTGTAGCCCAATCGCTCAATTCGGCAATCAGCTCCAAGGTCTCAACAAGTGGCAAGCCCACCACATTGCTATAACTGCCATGAATACTACGTACCCATGCCACACCGCCGCCTTGAATGGCGTATGCACCAGCCTTATCCAGCGGTTCGCCTGTCGCCCAGTAGCGTTCTTTTTGGATTTCGGTCAATGTGGTGAATTGTACGGTTGTTGCTACCTGTATGACTTTTTGAATAGTAGTTTTATTATCACATACAACAGTGCCGCACACCGCTGTCCAAATCTCGTGCGTCGTGGCTGATAATTTATCCCACATGGCGAATGCGTCCGCCTTGTCCACAGGCTTGGTCAGCACTTCCCCTGTTGCCAGCACGCCTATGGTGTCGGCAGTTAGGATTAGGGCGGATTGTGCTTGGTTGGTTTGATTGATTGGGTCGGCTTGATAAATTTGGCAGGCTTTGGCAGATTTTTGGCGTACCATGCGATTAATGTACGCTTGAGCGGTTTCGCCTGCTTGCCAAGACTCATCAATATCCGCACGCATCACATCAAATGCCACGCCTGCACTGGTGAGCAAGGCTTGGCGACGTGGGGAGCTGGACGCTAAAATAATAGGCAAGGTATCAGAACATGACATCATTGGTATGGGCTGCTATTTCTGTGATAACTATTTTGTGAATTAATAGCTGTTTTGTGCGTGATAACCGTCTTGTGCATAATGAGCGTCTTGTGATTTTTAACATCGGCATGATTACCAAGATAATCCATTATAATGATACTTAGCAAGCCCAAAACATAAGGAAAGTGAACACAACAAAAACACGTTTAAGTGCCACTGACAAACAAGCTGGACTAAATAGGCTGTTTGTGTTGGGTTAGGCTGTTTATATTGAACTAAATTCGTTTTTGGGTAGCTCGGTTTGGGCGGTCTATTTTTTCAAAAAAAGGTGCTAGCTTGCTTTTTTGTGTGCTTTATAGCTAATCTGCAACAACAGCCACCACACCACAGGAAACAGCAATATACTGCTTAATAAAGAGCCAATTCCCATAAAAACAAGCTGAGTGTATGCAATAGACTGCAAGACCCACAACATCACACAGTATAAGCTAAGCGACACCATCGCCAACGTCCATGCCGTTGCAAACGTGATACGCCTTGAATAACTCACCGCCATGCGTAGGGCAAATGCCATCACCACCGCACAAAATGCCTGATGACCCAAATGCGTATCCAAGAGCAAATCTGCCGCCAATCCACTTAAAAAAGCCGCACCCATACCCACAAAACGGGGCTGGTACATCACCCAAAAAATCAGCACCATTATCAAAAACATGGGACGCAGCATGGCAAATATTGGGGTCAGCGGATACACATTAAGCATAGAAGCAACAACAAAACTTAGCACAATAATCAAGATGAGTGAGATACCTGCATTCATGGTTTATCTTTGAGTACCAGCACAAAACTACTGTTCAAAAAATCCGCAGCAGGCGAAACACGAATGTCTGCAAAATTGTCCGTGCGAGTGGTGTCAATTTCTGTAACTGCACCCACCTTATAACCTGCAGGAATACGTCCGCCCAGCCCAGACGAAATCAACTCATCGCCCACCTTGACATCAGAAGTCTTAAAAATATAATCAAGGCTTAACGTATCAGGCTTGCCGCCCCCTGTTACCATCGCACGTTGTCCTGTACGAGCCACCACCACAGATACCGACTGCTGTTCATCACTGATGAGCAGCAAACGACTGGTGTTGGGGTATACATTGATAATCTGTCCCAAAATGCCATTTTCGTCTATTACGGTCTGTCCGATACGCACGCCATCATTTTCGCCTTTATTGAGTACGACGATTTGTTTTAAAGGATTGCTGTCCGTGCCGATGATTTTTGCAACGCTCATGTCGTAGGTAGTGGATTGAGTGGTGGTGAGCACACCCATCAAACGTGCGTTTTGTGCCAGCAGATAATCCTGCGATTGCAGTCTGGCACGTGCCTGCACCAGCTCCGTTTCTAGGCGAATATTCTCTCTACGCAAGGCTTCTTTGCTCTGCAGATACCCATCTGACCAGTCGTGAGCAAAGCTCGGTATCAACGACAGCTGATAAATTGGCTGCATAGACGCATGGCTTGCAGAACGCAATTTGGCAAACCATGTGGGGTTGTTTGCGTCCAGCAACATCAGCACCAACGCCGCTACCAGCAGCACTGCTGTTTTTTTGACGAATAAGGGCTGTTCCGAAAAAAGGTTTGACATAATTTACACTTACAAAAACACACACTCAAAAAACACACGCTTAAAAAAACAAAAGCAACTTAAAAAAGCCGCTCTTGTTATAGTCATTTAAAATAAAAATGAGACAAGGCGACAACGTCAAAGGTGGTACAAGTAGTACATAAGGTCGCCCGCAACACAGTATCATTGCAATTTTAATTGACTATATCTGCTCCCTTAACCCACAAAAATCATGTTCAACGCTTTGTCATGAATAAAATCCAACGCCTTGCCACCACCACGACTCACGCAGGTCAATGGGTCTTCTGCTACCATGACAGGCAGCCCTGTCTCTTTAGACACCAGCTTATCAAGATTACGCAGCAACGCCCCACCACCTGTCAGCATGATACCACGCTCGGCGATGTCTGATGACAGCTCTGGCGGTGTCTGCTCAAGTGCTTCTTTGACTGCTGCTACAATACCTGCCACAGGCTCGGATAGGGCTTGTTGAATTTCTTTTGAGTTTACCGTAAAGGTCTTTGGCACGCCTTCTGCCATACTGCGTCCACGCACTTCGACTTCTAGTTTTTCATTTTCGTCAAAAATCGCTGTGCCGACTTCTTTTTTGATACGCTCGGCAGTGGTCTCACCAATAAAACAGCCGTGAATTTTTTTGATATGATTGATAATTGCGTCATCAAACTTATCACCGCCAATCGTTACCGAATCGGCATAGACACAGCCCGACAAGGCGATGACCGCAATTTCGGTTGTGCCGCCACCAATATCCACCACCATCGAACCACTGGCATCATGCACGGGCAACCCTGCCCCAATCGCCGCCGCCATAGGTTCTTCTAATAACGATACCGTATTTGCCCCTGCACGCTCCACCGCTTCTTTGATGGCACGACGCTCCACCAAGGTAGAACGGCACGGCACACACACCACCACATTGGGGTCTGCCATAAAACGCTTAACTTTCACTTTTTTGATAAAGTGTTTTAGCATGTCTTGGGTAACTTCAAAGTCAGCAATCACACCGTCTTTGAGCGGACGAATGGCAGTGATGTTATCAGGGGTACGCCCCAGCATTTGCTTAGCGTCCAAGCCGACAGCCGCCACGGTTGGATTTTGGGTGCGATTTTGACGCAATGCCACGACTGTTGGCTCATCTAGCACCACTCCCCTACCGGGAATATAAATCAAGGTATTGGCTGTCCCTAGGTCAATGGCGATATTGGTCGATAAAAATCCAAACAAATTCATGGTGTATCCGCTCACGGCAAAAAAAGGTGAATAAAAAATCATCGAATGGGGCAGACACTTGTTTTTTGGTTAGCAAAAATAACAATGGTTTGCTATAATGATGAATACAAAATTATTAAAAAATACTCATCAGACTTGTTTGTTATTCTTGAAAAATCAAGCTCAATGCTTTAACCGCCATTCAAAAACTGACTAAAAATTATACAAAAGCAAAATATTAAAAAATTGTGCTAAATTATACCGATTTATGCACAAAAAATCATGATAAATTCATGTTTTTTGTCAATAAATTGCAATAAAGTTTTACAAGCGGTTATTTGATGTCTTATTTGTCAGTTTTTTGGACAGATATACGAATGCAATGTTTTTTAATCACTACAAAATCTTACGCTATTGTATAAAAGTAAATCTCTTTTTATTAATCGAACAATCTCATTCAATAAAAAAAACGTATGTTGCAAACACATTTCACATTTCATGGTTTGGTGTTATTTATGATATGATAAGCAACTTTTTGACAAGCATTATAATCATGACCGACTTTAACGACACTCGCTCCATTGCCGAATTCACCGAATCTGCCTACCTAAGCTACGCCATGTATGTCATCATGGACAGAGCCTTGCCCCATATCGCCGATGGACTAAAGCCTGTGCAGCGGCGTATCATCTATTCGATGAGTGAGCTGGGGCTTAAACACACCGCCAAACCAAAAAAATCCGCGCGCACCGTAGGTGATGTACTGGGCAAATACCACCCCCACGGCGACAGTGCCTGCTACGAAGCCATGGTGCATATGGCACAGCCCTTTAATTATCGCTATCCACTGGTTATCGGTCAAGGCAACTGGGGTACGGTCGATGACCCAAAAGCCGCCGCCATGCGTTATACCGAATCCAAGATGAGCAACTATGCCAATACCTTGCTGGCGGAGCTTGACCAAGGCACGGTGGATTTTATGGACAACTTCGATGGCACGCTTACCGAACCTGCCAATCTGCCAGCACGCCTGCCTAATATTTTATTAAATGGGGCAACAGGCATTGCTGTGGGTATGGCGACCGATATTCCGCCGCACAATCTCACCGAAGTGGTCAAGGCATGTATCAAGCTGCTCAAAAACCCTGCAATGAGCGTGCGTGAGCTGACAAAAATCGTGCTTGCCCCCGATTTGCCTACGCCTGCCGAGATTATCACCCCAAGCGATGAACTCTTAAAAATGTACGAAACAGGGCGTGGCAGCTACAAAATGCGTGCGACCTATTATGTTGATGAACACGACAAAAATCTTATTGTCATCAATGCCCTGCCCTATCAAGTCTCTGCCAACAAAGTCATTGAACAAATCACCAAACTCATGAGCGACAAAAAATTGCCATGGGTAACTGACATCAATGACGAAATTGACCACGAAAATGCCTGCCGTATCACCCTTGAGCTTAAAAAAGGCAAAAACGACGTGGACAAAATCATGAGCCATCTGTTCGCCAGTACCGATTTAGAAAGCAATTATCGAGTGAATATGAACATGATTGGGCTAAATGGCAAGCCCCAAGTCAAAAACCTAAAAGACATCTTGTCCGAATGGCTTGTCTGTAGGCGTGCCGTCATCACTCGCCGTCTGACACACCGCCTTGATAAGATTGACAAGCGATTGCATGTTTTGGCAGGCTTGCTGGTGGCGTATTTGCACATTGATGAAGTTATTCACATCATTCGCACCGAAGACGACCCCCAAGCGGTACTGATGGCACGCTTTGGGCTAAGTGATGTGCAAGCCAACGCCATCTTGGACATCAAGCTACGCCAACTTGCCAAACTAGAAGAGATTGAGCTCAACGCCGAACGTGATAAATTAGACGCCGAACGTGCCATCATCGCCGAACAGCTGGGCAATCCAGAGAGCCTAACCGCCTTGATGATTGATGAGCTGACTGCCGACATGAAAGCCCATGGCGACAAACGTATCTCGCCTGTCATCGAACGCAGCGAAGCCGCCGCCATCAAAGCAACCGAGCTAGTGCCAAGCGAACCTATTACCGTGATACTCTCAAAAGCTGGCTGGATACGCATGGCAAAGGGGCATGACGTAGACGCTGCAAACATGAACTACCGAGCAGGCGACGAATACCAAACGCACACCATAGGCAAATCCAACGAACGCCTAATCCTGCTCGACAACACAGGGCGTAGCTATGGACTGGACGCTGTCAATCTGCCGTCCGCTCGTGGACAAGGCGACCCCATCACCAGTATGCTTGCCCCCCAAGCAGGCACAAAAATCGAGCAGCTTGCCTTTTTGCAGGACAAAAGCAGCAAGCAAGCGGTGCTATTGGCTGGCTCTCACGGCTATGGATTTATCAATCTGCTCAGCAATTTGGATACCGCCCAAAAAGCAGGCAAGGCGGTGATTAACCTTGCGGACAATGCAAAGCTATTGCCGATTTGTCCTGTCGTGCTAGATGAAGCCAACCACGCACCCAGCGAACAGTTGATAGCTGTGGCGAATGGCTTGGGTTATCTTTTGGTGTTCTCTGCGGCGGATTTGCCCCTACTTGCTAAGGGTAAGGGCAACAAACTCATTCACCTAAAAGAAGGGGAAAGCGTTAGTGCCATCACCGTGCTGTCTAGCACCGACAACCTTGTGGTGCAGACCGCCAAACGCACACTCACCCTAAAAGCCGCCGACATCAAGGCGTACATGGGTAAGCGTGGCAGTCGTGGCGGACAGCTGCCCAAGGGCTTTTGGCAAGTGGTGAAATTATCCGCCATAAGCACTGTAGCTAATAACGCAGCCCATAACACAATCAATGACAATCCTGCCCCATGACTACGCTCATTATTGGACTTGGACAAATCGGTTTGGCGGTTGCTCATAGCTTACACGCCCAAGGTATCTCTGTGGTTGCGACAAGCCGCAGTCCAAAGCCTGCATTGCACCCCAACATCACGCATATTGTAGGCGATATTGGGGCTTTGTCGGTGCATGATTTTTGCTCAGCAGGGTTTGGGACGGCAGAGCTTAGCAAGATTGATAAAATCGCCATCATCATCGCCCCAAAATATCAAGCCAGCCAGCAAAACAACAACCAAACCCACAGCCGAAACCACGGTCAAAATGACAAAATACAGGCATATCACGCCTGCTATGCCGCCGCTTGTTGCACGGTGATAGGGCTTAGCCAACACTTACCCAATCTACAGCGTATCGTCTTTGTCTCATCGACCAGCGTCTACGGACAAAACAGCGGCGAAATCATCGACATGCACACATTCCCACAGCCGCCCACCAGTCCTGCCGCACAGATTTTGTTGGATTGTGAAAGACTGCTACACAGCCACTTTGGTAAGCACTGCACCATCATTCGTCCCAGTGGTATTTATGGGTGTGATAGATTGATGATGATACGCAAGGCAAGTGCTTTTGCCAATGCTGATGAACTTACCAAAACGGTCAATACATGGACGAACCGCATTTTTGACACGGATTTGGTGCATATCATCACTCAAGCACTCACGCTTGCCAAGCCTTTGCCTTTGTACCTTGCTACTGACCATACGCCTACCCCCTTGCATGAAGTTTTGGCATTTATCGCCGCCGCCCAAGGACAGACACTAACCCCAACCAACCTACCGCCCACGACTGGCAAACGTATCATCAGCAACATTCCTAAGCACTGGCTACAGTATCCACATTGGCAAATGGGCTATCGACATATCCTGTGCCAAACCCAAAAATCAAAGTAGCAAGGAAAACGAAGGCAGACCGACAAGCAATGCAGTCAGGTAGTACAGCAAGTGAGTTTGACAAAACTAATTTGTTTTTGGGGAAGGCACTAACAAAACGACAACAATAAACAACCTATACAGTTCGCCTTAATACTGGTATAAGCACACAAATATTGCTAGAATACAAACGATAACATGCTTTTCTCTTACAATTTTTTACACCCAAAAAACCAGTCCACAAACAAGGAAATCCGTATGAAACGCTTTATTTTACTCACCGCCTTACTGGCTACCAGCACCGCTTTTGCAGGGATTGGCATTAACCCCACTGCTCGTATCGACAACAAAGAACTCTCAGGTGATGCCAAAGAAATCATCTACGAAACCACCAGTCTTACCGCCGCCCAAGAGTATAACCATAGCTTTCGTGCCAAGGCTGGTTACACTTATCAAGCCTATGGCGATTGTGATAACAACTGCACCGACCTTGACCTAGCACTGATTGACAGCAAAGGGGTAACGCTGGCGGCAGACACCGACAATGACAGCGTGCCATTGTTTGACTGGACAGCACCTGCCAGCGGTACTTATACCTATCGTTTGCGTATGATTGACTGTGCGGCTAATGATTGTGATGCCAGTCTGAATGTGTATGAAGGCAAGTAATGCCAACTCTTGCACGCAAAGAGCAGCACCGATAAATGAATATCGGTGCTGTTTTTGGTACTGCGGATTGATGGATACAAGCCCAAATTTGGGTAAGCCAGTAAAGCTCAAAAACCCACCAATTCATCAAAATTGAATTTATGGGTAAACGCTTTCCTTTAAGAAGCTATAATAATACATTTCTGGGCACTTTTGGCAGGGCGTAATTCCTTCCAAGTCAGGGCAATTCGCAGTTGTCTAAGCGGATTAAAATAGCTACCACTTTTAACATACCACACAAAACCCACGCCAATCAGTCAGTCATTGCCGTGGGATTTTTTTCACAACACCCAGCAGTACTCACAACTCGCCATTTGCCACCAGCTGACGAATGGTTTTTTTGTCGTGCTTGCCGACGCTGGTTTTTGGGATTTGCTCTACAAATTTTAGCTGGCTAGGAATGCCGTATTTTGGAATCATGCCCCGCTCAAACGCCTTGTTCGCCAATGCCAAAATATCATCAGCCGTGGTGTCATCTGCATTTGGCACTTTGACCACCAAGGCAAGTGGTCGCTCGCCCCACTTGTCATCAGGCACGCCAATCACCGCAATATCCGCCACGCTAGGGTGCAAGGACAAAATCGTCTCAATCTCCAAGGACGAAATCCACTCTCCGCCAGATTTTATCACGTCTTTTAGGCGGTCGGTAACTTTAATCACCCCTTTGCCGTCCATATGGGCGATGTCTTGGGTGTGTAGATAGCCACCTTCCCACAGCTCGTTGCCTGCGTCGTGGTTTTTGAAATAACTTTGGGTAAGCCATGGCGAACGCACCACCACTTCACCCACGCTCTCGCCATCTTGGGGCTGGTTTGCCCCTGTGTCTGTCCAAATTTGCAAATCCACCAAAGGCACAGGCACACCTGTTCCCACACGAATGGCAAGCGACTCATCTTCGGTCAGCGGTGTCTTGCCATCAAAAGTCGCCACGGTAATCACAGGGCAAGTCTCGCTCATGCCGTAGGCGGTAAAGACTTCGATACCACGAGCCAAGGCACTTTTGGCAAGGGCTGTCGTCAATCTCGAACCACCGATAATCATCTTTAGCCCACCAAAATCAAAATCTTGCCGCTCGCCTTCGCTTAACAACATCTGCAAAATCGTCGGCACACAATGCGTAAAGCTCACCTTGTGCGTGCGTACCAACTCTACCAATAGGCTAGGAATATACCGCCCAGGGTAGATTTGCTTCAGTCCTATCATCGTCGCCACATAGGGAATGCCCCAGCCATTGACATGAAACATCGGCGTAATCGGCATGTACACATCACTGTATCTTAGCCCCACATTATCAGGGTTGAGTGCTGCACCTGTCGCCACCCCCATGGCGTGCATGACGATTTGACGATGGCTAAAGAACACGCCCTTGGGATTGCCTGTCGTGCCTGATGTATAAAAAGTTGTGGCGATGGTGTTTTCGTCAAAATCAGGAAAATCAAAGCTATCACTGGCATTCGCAAGCAAATCTTCGTATTCACCCATCACGTAATCGGGTGCGTCCACGCCCACATCATCTAGCCAAATCACCTGCTCGATACTGGGTGCGTCATAGCGATGATTGCCAATCAAAGGGGCGAACTCGGCGTTTAGCAGCAGTGCCTTTGGCTTGGCGTGATTGATGGTGTACAAAATCTTGTCTTCAGATAGGCGGATATTGACGGTCTGTAGCACCAGCCCCAACATCGGAATGGCAAAATAACACTCCAAATAACGATGACTGTCCCAATCCATCACCGCCACCACATCACCCTTTTTTAGTCCCATGTTGGTCAATACATTGGCTAGACGGCTGATTCTCTTGAACAAATCTCGGTAAGTGTAGGACAGCTTATCGGCATAAAAAATCTCTTGGTCAAGCGATACCGCACGGGCACGGTTAAGCAGCTGCTTGATAATAAGTGGATAACTGTAAGCGGTATCAGCGGCATGATAGCCTTCTGGCAGATGATGGGTGCTGGCATGATGGGTGTCGGTGTGATGGGTCATAAAATTTCCTTATAAAAAATCCAGCCAATGCAATCGTGGCACGTCCTAAGATAATCAAAAAATCCACAAATGTAAATAGTTTTTTTACACAAACCTGCCTAATGACAGTTGAAAGGCGACAAGACCTACCGTGTACTGGCAGTACATAAGCGTATTAGCAATGCTGTATCAATTATAATTTTATAGTCAAATAAATTCATTTTAGGACGAGAAAAACGAGCGAAGATAGTACAAATAGTACAGCAAGTGAGTTTGACGACGTACTAAATTGAATTTAAAAGACTATAATCCAGTCGTATCACCAGTTGGCAATCCATAGCCGTGCTTTCATCGTCCACAATGGCGTGATACCTGTAAAACCCTGCACCATCTTACCGTCCTTAATAATGGCAAATGATGGCGTTACCTGCCCTTGCCAATTCTTAAATATAGCGGTATCATCATCATTGATGACGATAAATTGATAATCGTGCGTGGATTTATAACGCTGCAACACCGCATTGTCGCCAGACGCTACCGCCACGGTAAGCACAGGATAAGACTGGCTAAGCGTATTCACCTTGGGACTGGTGAACGAACAGATATGACACCACGTTCCCCAAAAATACACCAGTACCGCTTGGTCTTGGCTAAGCCTGTCAAGTGCATAATGATTGCCATCAATATCATAAAAGCTAAGTGCTGACACCGCTGGCAAGGCTGGCTTGCGATACCAATTGACAGCGGTGTAAATCACCCCAAACATCACAATGACTTGCAAGGCTTGCCACAGCAGATGGCGTACGTTAATTTTGTAAAAAATAGCAAAAAAATTCATGTTTGTCATCATTTTGACTTGTAAAGTAGATAGTATTACAAGGGTTTATCATACACTTCACAATTTAGCAATTTAGGAAAATAAATGACACAAAGTAACACACGCATCTACACCAGTCAAGATATTGGTGTAACGCTCACACAGTCATGGGCAGACAACAACAAGCCTACAGCACGCATGGTTGCGGTATATTGCGGCTCTCGTATTGGCAATAGCCCCATCTACCAACAAGTAGCAAGCGAGCTGGGCGAAGCCTTGGTCAAGGCAGGGCTTGGCTTGGTATACGGTGCAGGCAGTATCGGCATTATGGGCGTGGTATCAGACAGCGTACTGACGAATGGCGGCAAGGCGATTGGGGTAATTCCAGAGTTCTTGGGTAAAAAAGAGATACCCAACAGCCATCTCACCCAGCTGTACATTACCGACACCATGCACACTCGCAAGGCAATGATGGCGATGTTTGCAGATGCGTTTGTAACCTTGTCTGGCGGACTTGGCACACTAGAAGAATTGATGGAAGTGGCGACATGGCGACAGCTGTACCAACACCAAAAACCGATAATTATTCTAAACACCGATGGTTTTTATGACGCTTTGATTGCTCACCTAGACAACACCGTAACAGAAGGCTTTATGAGCCAAGGCGACTTGGATAGAATTATCGTCTGCGATACCGTCTCAGAAGTGATTGGGGCGTTAAAACCCATTGTCCGCATGGACGAAGATGTGGCGGTGGAACGTTTTTAGGGCATGTCCTAGTTTTTATTTATTCAATGTTTTTATTTATCCAATCTTCACTTACGCACAAGGCGTTATCATCATTTGGTAACGCCTTGATTTTTTGGTATAAAACTTTTTGGCAATAGCTTTTTCCAAAAAATTCTTTGCAAATTGTATGGAATGCGTGTATAAATAGACGTTATTTTTTGTCAAACCCAAGGAACTATGATGACCTTATCTCTTCACAAAGACAAAATTCGTTTTTTGTTATTAGAAGGCGTGCATGACAACGCCCTAAAGGTGCTAAATACGGCAGGCTACACCAACATCGAATACATCAAAACCGCACTCGATGAAGCAGAACTCATCGAAAAAATCAAAGACGCTCACTTCATCGGCATTCGCTCACGCACACAGCTGACACGCAAAGTGCTAGAATCCGCCGAAAAACTCATCGCAGTGGGCTGTTTTTGTATCGGTACAAACCAAGTGGACTTAGACGCAGCACTGGAGCTGGGTATCCCTGTGTTCAATGCTCCGTATTCTAACACTCGCTCGGTGGCAGAGTTGGTATTGGCAGAGACCATCATGCTCATGCGTGGCGTGCCCGAAAAAAATGCCGTGGTACACCGTGGCGGCTGGAACAAATCCGCCAAAGACAGCTACGAAGTGCGTGGCAAAACGATGGGTATCGTGGGCTATGGCTCTATCGGCTCGCAGTTGTCTGTGCTGTGCGAAAGCCTTGGCATGAAAGTCATCTATCACGATGTCATCACCAAGCTGCCCCTTGGCAATGCCGTGCAAGTGGCAAGCCTTGACGAACTCTTGGCAAATGCCGATGTGGTAACGCTGCACGTGCCTGATTTGCCAAGCACTCGCAACATGATGGGCAAAGCACAATTTGACAAAATGAAAGACGGTGCGTTCTTTATCAATGCCGCTCGTGGTGGCTGCGTGGTGATTGACGACCTAGCAGCAGCCCTAGAAGCCAAAAAAATCCTAGGGGCAGCCATTGATGTATTCCCCAAAGAACCTAAGTCCGCCGACGAAGAGTTTATCTCACCCCTGCGTGCCTTTGACAACGTCATCTTGACACCGCATGTCGGCGGCTCTACCCAAGAAGCCCAAGCCAACATCGGTCTGGAAGTTGCCGAAAAATTCGTCAAATACTCCGACCAAGGCGACACGGTAACATCGGTGAACTTCCCTAACGTATCCATTCCATTTGCCGATGGTACGCACCGCCTGCTACACATTCATCACAATGTGCCGGGGGTACTATCACAAATCAATGCGTCATTTGCCGAAGCCAAGATTAACATCGTCGCTCAGTCGCTCATGACCAAAGGCGATGTAGGCTATTTGGTGATGGACGTGGACGACACCGACTCCGAACAAGCCTTGACACGCCTAAGAGCTGTGCCAGAGACCATTCGTGTGCGTGTGTTGTTCTGATAGCCAAACCGCAATATCTTGGGCAAGTTCAAGCCATCAGCCTTGAATTTGCCCTATTTTTACACTGATGGGATTTTACTGATAGAATTGTACAGCCAAATAAATTCACTTTAAGACAAGGAAAACAAGTTCAATTCAAATAGTGCAAGTAGCATTTGCCAGCGAGTTTGACGACCTATTAAAGAAAATTTAAAAGACTATATAATTTTGCGTAATAAAAGGTGAATACACCCCAGCAATACCTTTGGCAAAGGTGTTATTTTTTCACGACAGGATATGTTATGTCTGCCACTTTTTGGCTTGTTGTTATTGTTGCTTTGACCATCGGCTTATTTGTCATTGCTTTTATCAAAAGACGCATGGCACGCACTGCTAAGACATTCGGCAAATCAACAAACACTGCGATGAACAATCACCACGATACTGACTTAAACAGGGCTGATTTTAACAGGCTTGGCATACTGTATTCTCAAGTGGTTACCATACTGCCTGCGACTTTGCAGGCTCATAAGTATGCCCGCCATCTCGCCATCACCCAAGACACCCAAACGCTTGCCCTGCTCACCCTTGATGACAAACTTCCCACAGGGGAACGCACCTTAAACGGCACATTGATGATTAACTTTCGCCACAACCCCAGCGACAAAGAACTGTATCGTACGCTTGCCAAGTTTATCGCCACCGACAAAACCGTGCATTAAAACCCTACTGGCGAATTAATCGCCCTACCACTGGCACAGCTGCATTAAACACACGCACAGGATTGATGTCGATACCGCCACGGCGTGTGTAGTTGGCTTGCACCGTCAAACTGATGGGGGCAAAGTACTGCATACAATCGGCAAAAATCCGCTCTACGCACTGCTCATGAAAGCCATTGTGCTGACGAAACGACAGAACATAAGCCAAAATCTTGCCAAAATCCAGCACCGTCTTGGTGCGTATGGATATTTGTAGCGTCCCCCAGTCTGGTTGATTGGTAACAGGGCAATTTGAACGCAAAAGGTTGGAATAAAACACCCATTCTGCCACGTCATCGCCCATCGCCATGCCTTGCAATAGCACGCTATCAATATCATCAGTCAATGCGACTGTATGTCCGTCATCATCAAGCACGCCATCAATACACTCACCCAAAGGACGACAAATGTGCAGTGCTTGAGTGTCAAGCGGATACAACATTACCAAAACTTCTGCCCCTGCACACGCCGTCAAATCTTTGGCGATGGTCTGTTGCACCGTCTGCCAGTCAGCAAATTGGCTAAAATTTAAGCTATTAAAATACAGCTTGAACGACTTAGACTCCACGATATTGAGTGAAATTGCTGGCACACTGATACGAGCCATCGCCATCTGCGAAATGCCTTGGGCGTTCAGCCAAGACAATTCAAATGCCTGCCATATATCCACACCCACATATTCGCCACGATAGTTTGTATCCTTGACAATCTCATCTCGCCCAATACTGCGAGCGATAGGATACAATACATTAGGGCTGTAGGTTTTGGGATAGCTGGTTGTTTCGCCCAATACACCGTAAATACTCATTTTTATACCTTGTTTAATACCTTATTTATTACTATGAATTGATAACACTATCAAAAATTACCGCTATAAAAGTTTTTTAAATCCTAATCCGAGAACCGTCTTTTAATATCCGATAAGATATTATATAAAACACCCCACAGAATAAAAAAATCGCTATCAAAGAATACCATACATTCACATCAGAATACCCCAATATCCCATAACGAAAAGCATTCACCATATAGACAATAGGATTAATCAATGATATGTTTTGCCAAAATGGTGATAAGTTCTCTAGGGAATAAAACACTCCGCCCAAATATGTTAGCGGTGTTAATACAAAACTTGGAATGATAGATATATCATCAAACGAACGAGCAAATACCGCATTTAAAAATCCACCCAACGAAAACAGCACCGAAGTCCCCAATATCGTCAGCAACATCACAGGAAAATTCACAATACTCAAATGCGTAAAAAACAGTGCCACGATACTCACCACCAAGGCAATGGCAATCCCACGAAATACCCCACCTGCCACATAACCCAACAGAATACTGTGCTTAGAAACAGGCGACACCAAAAGCTCATCAACACTGCCATGAAACTTACTGCTAAAAAAACTCGATACCACATTAGAATAGCTGTTGGTAATCACCGCCATCATGATAAGCCCCGGTACGATAAACTGCATATAATCCACACCGCCCATCTCACCCACACGGCTGCCTATCATCTTGCCAAATATCACAAAATACAGCGTCATGGTAATCACAGGCGGTAATAAGGTCTGCGGCCATATTCTCAATATTCGCTTAATCTCTTTAAATAATATCGTCCAAAATGCAATCAGTTGTTTTTTGCTATCCATTATGCCACTCCTGATTGTTGTTGCTGTATTGCCATTGTGCCATCACCAAAATGACTGTCTACCGTCCCCATGAATAATTCTTCTAGGCGATTGGATTTATTACGCATACTCATCACTTTTATATCCAATGCGGTTAATTGGGCGAAGACATCATTCAGACTTTGTGTATTATCAATACTAATCTCTAGAGTTTTTTTATCCGCCATCACGATATTAATAATATTGGTTAATTTTGGTGTCTCTATCAACTCATCTTGAATATCAAATACAAAGGTCTCTAGGGATAATTGACTTAACAAAGACTTCATCTCGGTATTAATGACTATCTCGCCATGATTTAAAATAGCGATATATTTGCACAATTGCTCTGCTTCTTCTAGGTAATGCGTGGTTAAAATAATCGTTGTGCCTTCTTCACGATTGATATTCTGCATAAATTCCCACATCGAACGTCTAAGCTCAATATCCACGCCTGCCGTTGGTTCGTCCAAAATCAGCAGCTTAGGCTTGTGCATTAAGGCACGTGCTATCATCAGTCTGCGTTTCATACCCCCTGACAAGGCACGTGATTTTTCGTTTCGCTTGTCCCACAGTCCCAAAGATTTGAGCAAAAATTCTGCTCTCGGCATGGCTTCACGTTGGGTAATACCATAGTAGCCTGCTTGGGTGATGAGAATATCCAAGCATTTATCAAACTGATTAAAATTAAACTCCTGCGGCACAACGCCCAAAAATTCCTTGGCTAGGCTCGGTTCACGCACCAAATCCACGCCAAATATCTCAACGCTACCTGCCGTCATCGGAAACAATGAGCTGATGATACCTATCATCGTAGATTTGCCCGCCCCATTTGCCCCAAGCAAGGCAAAAAACTCCCCCTGTGGAATGGTCAAATCCACCCCTTTTAGGGCAGTGAAGCCATTGGGGTAGATTTTTTGTAGATTGGTGATTTTTAGGGCTGGCGTTGGATTGTCAAGGCTTGATGGGTGATGAATGGCAGTATTGCTACTGCCATCAGCATTGGCTGTGGTGAGATGGGTGTTTGGCATAAGTCATCAAAATTATAAGAATGGCAGCATATATTCTGCCATTTTTGGGCTTTTCAAGCGTGCTTGAGAGTTTTATTCCAAAAAGGCACAAAAAGCAAACACAAGCACCCTATCGTAACGTTTGATAATTCTCACATGCCTGTAACAATCCATTATCACACGCCTTGGCAAACCATGCCTTAGCCACTGAATAATCCGCCTTAACCCCTTCGGCATAATAATACATCAAGCCTAAGTTGAACTGTGCTTGTGCTAAGCCCTGCTCGGCAGCTTTGGTATAATAGGTGATGGCTTTGGTGTAGTCTTGGCTGATAAACCGTCCTTGATGATACATTGTGCCAAGATTGAACTGTGCTTGTGCCAAGCCCTGTTCGGCAGCCTTGGTATAATGAGCAACCGCCTTGTCATAGTCTCGTGGCACACCTTGTCCATTGGCGTACATCACGCCCAGCAGGTATTGTGCCTGCACATCACCTTGTTTGCTGGCTCGCTGTAGCCATGTGAATGCCACCGAATAATCCTGCACTGCTCCCTGTCCACGAGCGTACATCTGTCCTACTGTCAGCTCGGCAACCACAAGCCCCTGTTCGGCAGCTTTGGTATAATATGCCAATGCCTTGACATCATCTTGCGATACGCCCTGCCCACGGACATACATTCGCCCCAGATGAAATTGTGCCACCGCCAGCCCTTGTTCACTCGCTCGCTGTAGCCATGTGAATGCCGCCGAATAATCCTGCGTCGTTCCCTGTCCGCCATAATACAGCAATGCCAAATTATACTGAGCGTCTACATTACCTTGATTAGCAGCCTGCGTGTAGTAAGCGAGTGCCTTGGCATAATCTCGTGGCACGCCTTGACCCCTATGATACATCACGCCCAAGCCAAATTGAGCTTGTGCCAATCCTTGTTCGCCTGCTTTTTGTAGCCACTCTAGTGCCTTTGGGTAATTGGGGCTGGCATTATTCAAGTCATGCGTGCCTTGATAATAGCTCATGCCAAGCTGGTATTGGGCGACTGGGTTATTTTCTAGGTCATTGCTTGGCTGGTTATTTAGCTGATTGTTTGGCTTGCTTGCCGTTTTATCTTGAATGCCATCGCTGTCAGACGGTATAGTATTAACGCCATTATTCAAAAACGTCTCTTGCTTAATATTCTGTTGAACACCCTGTGCCGCAGCTTGTGCCGTGTTCTGCTCGGTATTGTGCCAAGTATCATTAAGCAAGTCCCCTTGCTGTGTCAACTGCACACCGTTGGGCAACACGACATCATTTGCCATTGCACGCACAGTCCACACAGGCACACCAAGCACCAGCACCGACATCACACACCGAGCGACTGCAACCAACCTTGCCACGTTAGCCATGATGTGATGGCAATATTATCGGCGCTTCTTCGGCAACCATTTGGCGAGCGACGTGCAAAATCAGCTGTCTTAGCCAGCGGTGAGCAGGGTGATGTTGCAGCAATGGCGACCATGCCATCGTAAGCTCAAATTCTGGGATAAAAAACGGCGGCTCTTTAATCAAGATATGATGATTATCCGCCTGTAGCCGTGCCACTCGAGTCGGCAAAGTCGCAATCAAATCCTTGTTGGCAATCAGCAAGGCTGGCATTTGATAATGGCGAGTGAACACGCTGATTTGGCGTTTTTGCCCCAGTCGCTCCAGTGCCTTATCAATCGAACCCAGTCCACCAGACTTGTCAGGATTGACCCCAAAGCCCACGCCCATGCCTGTCTTGGACACCCAAATATGCTGGGCTTTTAGGTAATTTTTGAGATTAAATCGATTGGCATAAGGACTATCCGCCGAGAGCAGGCAACTAAAAGTATCTCGCCACACCAACACCTGATGAAAGCTCTGCGGCACTTCATTAAAGCGGTTAATCGCCAAATCCACACGCCCCTGCTCCATATCTCGATAAGAGACATCGGACGGTGTCAAAAAATCCAAAATCACGTTAGGAGCTTCACTGCGTAACGCCTTGACCAGTCGTGGCACAAGGGTTGCTTCGGCGTAGTCGCTGGTCATGATACGGAACACTCGAGCGGTGCTATAGGGGCGAAACTCCGTGCGTGGCTCAAGCAATTGCCCCACATCTGCCAATATCTCACGAATGCGTGGCTGTAGCTCATGGGCACGCTCCGTGGGGGTCATGCCTTCGCTGGAGCGTACCAAAAGTGGGTCGCCAAACAGCTTTCTAAGCCGTCTTAGGATATTACTCATCGCAGGCTGGGTAATGCCGAGCTGTTCTGCGGCACGAGTTACGTTTTTTTCACGCAGCAGCACGTCCAAATGGACAAGTAAGTTCAAATCAACCTGTTGTAAATTCATAATTTTTTACCCACTGCCTTGTTATCACAAACGCCTATACCAATAACCAATACGAAAATTTTAGAACGTGCTTGTCTTTAAACACTTTTTTAACATACTTAAAAATGCTTGCAATATGCTTGGAACACACCCCATTTTGTGTGATGAAAAAGCACGCTAACATCACACTCTTTACAAATTTTATTATAGCCGATTAAAATAAAAATGAGACAAGCCGACAGACCGCCGTGTACAAGTAGTACATAAGAACGCTTACAACGAAGTATCATTGCAATTTTAATTGACTATAAAACATGACAAAGCTATGGCAAATCCAGCTCAATCACTTCATCACGGTTCACTTGCAGCACCCCATCAAGCGATTGATAAAAGCCAATCACATCAGGCGTGTCCCCTTGCTGCGGTGCGATGGCAATACCGTTAATAACGTTATATTCGTACAGTAACTTATCCCCACGGCTGGCAACCGCCGCCATCAATGCTGATTTTTTGCCAGCTGCATAGTAGATGATGAGATTGCCTGTGGTGCGTGGTGTTTGGGTATTTTTGGCTGGCTTTTGTGGGCTTTGGCGACTGATGACTGGTTGTGATGGCGAATTGTTCGTTGATTGACATGCCATAAGCAGCAGGCTTGATGACAAGATACTGATAAATAACGTATTTTTTTTCATGATGGTTTCCTTGCTGATTGTCTTACTATTGCAAATTAATCGTTTAGAACTTATAAAAACTCACGCCACAATCTCCACCGCCGTACCAACGGATACCTGTGCATACAACGCCAACACGTCCGCATTACGCATTCTGATACAGCCGTGCGAACGTGGCACGCCCATGGGTTCGCTGTCTGGCGTGCCGTGGATATAGATGTAACGCTCACAACTGTCGCAGCTTACGCCGTTTATCTCGCCCTTGTTCACCCCATCTTCTACGCCTGCCAATCGCAGAATGCGTGTCAATATCCAGTCTCGCTGCGGGTGCTGGCTTGCCAAGCTCTCATCATAAATCTCCCCTGTGAATGCCCTGCCCACCAACACCGCATTCATCGGCAAATCATCACCGATTTTTTGACAAATCCTATGCCTGCCAAGTGGGGTGCAACCGCTGTTTATCAGCTGCCCTATGCCATTTTTGGCACTAGAGATGGGGTAGGCAGACAGCAGCACACCGCCATCAAACAGCTTTAAGCATTGCTGACTTATATCGATAAGAACTCGCACCTCAACTCCACAATCAGCCCTACAATCAACCCATGAGCAATCTATGATGGACACTATCATTTAGCTATAAAATACCCATATTTTAACAAATTTTTTGTCAAAAGTCCGTTTCAATCGGTAAATGTTCGCACATCATCACAAATCCCTTGCCAGTTAGAGCGTTTGGTTTTAATATAATGCTTTTGTATTCATATAATCAATAATGACCCGCACACCTTTAGCCCCCACCCTAGACCCCAAGCTGCTTGACATCACATGGCTTGCTGCTCGCTATCTGCATGATTTGCCTGTACTCTTGGCTCATCAGCTGCATTTATCCATTCCCAAGGTTCGCCTTGCTATCAGCCACAGCATTGCCGTCAGCACATTACAATTGATGCGTGAGCCAAGCCCCCCTATTTATCAAGCCAAGCTACAGCACAGCTTACAACAGCCCTTTGCCATGCACAGCCTAGATAAAATCAGTGCCGACAAAGCATCTCATGTTTTTTTTGCTCACGCCGAAGACACCATTTGCCAGCACATCGCCAGTCTGTCAACGCTTACGCACAAGCAAGCCATCACCATCATGGGTACGGTAGCCGCCCTACTACAGCAATACATCGCCCACATCAGCACGCACGCTGGGCTGACCGAAGACGAGTATCGCACTTGGCTGGATTTACAAATGCTCTTTGTGGACAGCGATGTTAGCCTAACGTGGTGCAAGACACTTGCTATCATACCCAATCCGCCCACCATCAGCCACAGCAGCTATCAGCACAAACTTGGTAAAGCCATCAACACCCCCATTTTTGACAACACGCAATACCCAGTGCCGAATGTGCAATGGCTTATCAAGCTCGCTATGTTGATTGACCAACATCATCTTACGCCGCTCACGCTTGGCAAATCTTTGCCCATCATAGCTCTACCACCCCCAAAAACTGTGGCGACATCTGCTGTGCCACAAAAACCAAAAAAACTTATGCTGATAGGCACACTCACCGCTGTGGTGATTGGTGTTGGTGCAAGCATGATTTGGTACAATTGGCAGCCCAGAGACACCACACCTACCAACACCAGCCCAACTCAAGAAACCCCACCCCAAGACATCGCCATCATTCGCATTGATGATGAGACGGCTGACGATAGTGATGATAACGGTAATGATGGTGCAAGCGATACAGCTAAAATAGACACCACAGATAAAGCGAACGATATTGACAGCGATAAACCTAAAACCAACAAAAAACCCTAGTAGATACTAGGGTTTTGGGATTGTAATTCAACCCCTAAAACGGCAATGCGGCAAAAATCTGAATCACGGTCGCATTCACGATGTCCACAAAGAACGCCCCCACCATCGGCACAATCAAAAACGCCTTGTGCGACGGCATATAGCGGTCAGTAACTGCCTGCATATTGGCAATGGCGGTCGGTGTCGCCCCCAATCCAAAGCCGCAATGCCCTGCCGCCAACACCGCAGAGTCGTAGTCCTTACCCATGATTCTAAAGGTGATAAAGTACGCATACGCCACCATCAGCACGGTTTGTGCCAATAGAATAACCAAAATCGGGCCCGCAAGGTCGGTCAATTGCCACAGTTTTAGCGACATCAATGCCATCGCCAAAAATAGGCTCAAAGACGCATTACCAAACACATCAATAGAGCGGTCGAACATATCAAAGTTGAACGCCATGGTCAGCACGTTACGGATAATCACGCCGCCGCCCAATGCCCACACAAAAGTCGGTAGCTCAAACCATGTATCTTTGGCAACCATCGTCATCACATCAGCAAATGCCAAACACATCGCAAACAATGCCAAGGTCTCAATAGCGGAGTTGGCGGTAATCAGACGCACGATGTCAGATTTTTTTTCGAACATTTCTTCGCCAGAATAGTCCGCTTCGTATTCATGTGCCAGTGTATTGGGGGCTGGTTCACCTGACAGGCTGCGTTTTTGGAGCGTGGGTGTAGGCGTGCTGGCTTCGGCAGATGTTGTGGGTTTTAATCCCATTTTGTTAATCAAGCGTCTCGCTACAGGACCACCAATGATACCGCCAGCCACCAAGCCATAAGTCGCACAGGCAATACCCAGCGTAATAGCCCCTTCGATACCGTATTTTTCTTCAAAGGTTGCTCCCCAAGCACCTGCCGTGCCGTGTCCCCCTGTCAGAGCAATAGAGCCTGCTACTAGCCCAAGTTTTGGGTCTAATCCCAGTAGTGCTGCCAAGCTCATACCCAGTGCGTCTTGCAGCACGATAAACACCGACACCACCACCAAAAATATCAGCAGCGGCGTACCCCCTGCACGCAGACGACTAAAGTCCGCACTCAAGCCAATAGACGCAAAGAACATCAACATACACGCCGTCTGTAGTGGTGTGTAGAAGTTAAAGCTATAGCCCAAAAACAGATTTAGGCAATAAATAATCACTGCCGCCACCAAACCACCTGCAACAGGCTCTGGAATATTAAAATCCGCCAAAAATTTAATCTTGCTCACCAGCCACCGCCCAAGCAGCAGCACCAATGTCGCCAAAATCAGCGTATAGTAGCCATTCAAGGTAAATTCAGTCATTTATACCACCCTAACCAATTGTTAAATATTCCATACAACCAAACAAATTCACTCTAAACCAATTCCAAAAGGCCATAAAATATCAAAAACTCATCATTATAGCTTATTAAAAAACACAAATCACCAAAAAATCAAAAAACCACCACTTACGGTAACAAAAATCCCCAACTGTATCAATGCACGCCAATCAACCTGCACAAAAAAACCAACCGCATGTGCAGTTGGTCTCTTTTATATGGTGGGGACGGAGAGACTCGAACTCTCACGCCTTGCGGCGCTGGAACCTAAATCCAGTGCGTCTACCAATTTCGCCACGTCCCCAAATAAGTTGTTATCAAGTCTTGCACTGTCATCACTATATCGTGATGATGTGTGATGACTTGATAGTTGTCATCAGCTTGACTTGATGGAAGCGTATTATATAGATTTTTTTGTTTTTGGCAAGTATTTTTTTGATAGTTTTGCAAAAAAATTCAAAATAATTTTTAACAGATTGATTTATAATAGGATTTTTTTGGCTGGTTGGTTTTTATTTGTGTTGTGGCTGATATTTAGGGTGTGTCCACCTTTTACCCTTCAAGTCAAAAAACAAGACAGTAGGTATTTTAAAGAACAACTTATAAGAAATACCGCACGCATTCACAAGAGTTTTGATGTACAATGCCAAATTTTGGACAAAAAAAATGACTTCATCAGCACATCTTCGGCACACTTTGGGATTATTACCGTTGCTACCTTCCGGTCCTGGCGGGGTTCATAAATCAAAGTTGCGAAGCTACCGATGAAGCCAAGCACATATTATACACATTCTCACACAAAGTGCAAGCATTTTTTGCACAGCAACAATTTACACAGCCACGATTAGCCACCACCAACCAAAAACAAGCCATCGCTGCAACAATACACATTATCATATTACAAAACAAGACAAAGCAAAACAAACAAATCCAAGGCGTGCTGATAAGTAGACTTAACAAAGCTAATTTATTTTTGGCAAAAACATAAACTAAGACTGTATCCCAAAAAATTACAGTAACAAAAATTCACCATATTGCCATTGCACCCCCATCAAGAATTCAATTATCATAAAGGCAATGTGTCAAGCACATGGGCAAAGCACAGTATCTTGACGCAATTTTTTATTAGCCATTTTTGGTCAAACACTTTTTGGACGTATATTCAAGGAACAAACCATGTTAAAAAATCTGATTCGCACCAGCATTACCGCCCTTGCTCTGTCTGGTGTGGCTACTGTCGCTATGATGGCTCATGCCAATGACAACACTTACAATCGCCTAAGTTTTGGGGTGTCCGCCCACGAAAAAATCGCCAATGATGAGATTACCGCTCGCCTGTCTAAGACCGTCTCTGCCAAGGATAGCAAGACCATTGCCACACAGCTCAACCCCATCATGAATCACGCACTTAGCCTAAAAAACAAGTACCCAGAAGTTACCCTAACCACAGGCTCACAATACAGCCACCCCACCTACGACAAAAATGGCAAAATCACAGGCTTCACCACCCAAGCCAGCATTACACTAAAAAGCCAAAATAACGAACAAATCGGACAGTTCATTGCCGATTTGCAAGAGAATTTTGTGCTAGATGGGCTGGATTTTTCGGTGTCTGACAAGCGACAACAAGAAGTCAAAAACCGCCTAAAAACCCAAGCCATCAAAGATTTCACCAACGAAGCCCAATCTCTATCAACCCTATGGGGTGCGAGCGGCTATCGCTTGGTCAATGCCAATCTTGACCACTCAAATGCCTATTATCGCAGCACCAGTGCCGTGTTCGAAGCCGCTCCAGCCGCCTATGGGGCAAAAATCGCCACCCCAGAATTTGAAGCAGGTGAAAGCCAGCTCACCTACTCCATCAACGGTACAATTGAGCTGACACACTAACTGACGATACTTATCTTTATCGCTTATACTTTATCTTGCACTTTATTATAGTCATGCCAAGGCTCTAAATAGGCTAAGAGCTATGCCTAATTTAGAGCATTGGCATTTTAAGGGGTGTCCGTATCCTATCTTTTTAAGTTCATCTCTTTAAGTTAAGACACGAAATAGATGTGAGTTTTTAAATCTGCAAAGCAATTCTTATTGTACTTATAAGGGTTATGACACAGCAATGCTGTATTTGGCGGCTATACTTAGCGATAAATTCAGCCGTTTCTTTAACCAAAAACAAAAAACTTATAAGGTTTTTTAACCTATAACGTTTTATGTGATGAAAATTGGATAACTTTACTGATTTGTTTGCACTAACTATTGCCTTATTGTAAAATATAGTTTGTTTTTGTATGGCTTAACTTATATAATTGTCGCTGCTGTGCTTTAGGCTACTGCTTTTTGGTGCTGTGTGGGATTTTTTTATCACTTACAAGATTGCACTGCCGCAATCAGAGCATTTATAGTCGATTAAAATAAAAGTGAGACAAGCCGACAGACCGCCGTGTACAAGTAGTGCATAAGAACGCTTACAACGTAAGTATCATTGCAATTTTAATCGACTATAACCACAGCATTCAACAAAGCCTGCCTGACATGCGTTTGGTCTTTAGACTTGATGATAGACAGGCTTTGACACAAGACCGTTACAGTGCTATCAATTTTTGGCGTTTTTATTGGCGTTTATAGGCATTGGTGTTTGACGTTGCACACAGCGTACATACAGCGTGCTATGCTTTGGATTACAGGTGTTTTATATGCAGATGGACAGACGATTTATAACAGTAGGATTGCTAAGCGGCGTTGCACTGCTTGGCAATATGTCCGCCTATGCCATCGAAGTTACCACAGCGACCAGTATTACTCGCTCGGCAAGTAGTACCAGTACTGCCTATAGCACCAGCAATGCCAAAAACACCAACAACAAAGCAACCGAAAACAAGACAACCGCACAACAAAATAACACTGCATTCAACCCCCAAAGCTACATGAATGAAGTCGATGCCTTGATATGGTCTGCCGATACAACCGTCAGCCCTGCCATGACCGTCAAGATACAGACACTGCTCGACTGGAATCACGTCTCTGCTGGCACGATTGATGGCGGTTGGGGCAATGCCAGCAAGCAAGCTCTGATTAATTTTCAGCGTATGCAAGGATTACCCACCACAGGCAAGATGAATGCTGACACATGGACGGCATTGACCGAGAATATCCCTGCCAAGCAGTCTGTATTCACCAGCTACACCATCACCACAAGCGACATCAGAACGCCACTTGCCAAGCTACCCACCAGCAATGCAGACAAAGCCTTGGCAGATGGGCTGTATTTCGAGACCGTCGAAGAAATGCTTGCCGAACGCTTTCATATGAGCTTGGCATATATCCGCAAGCTCAACCCACAGGCGACTTATAAGGTGGGCGAGACCATCAACGTCATCAATACAGGCAAGGACTTGTCTTCGCCCATCAGCCACATTCGTATCATCCGCAAGGATAACACCCTGTATGCCTATAATAAGACTGGTATCATCGCCGCCTATCCTGTTATGGTTGGTAGCAGCAGTTTGAGTGTGCCTACAGGTAGCTACACCATCACCAATCGCACCGCCAATCCATGGTACAAAGCCACCACCACCGACAAAGCAGGCAAATCCCAAGTTCACATGCTCCCCCCCGGAGCAAACAACCCCTATGGCGTGCTACGGCTTGGGTTTGACAAGGCGGATTATGGCATTCATGGTGCACCTTCTCCTGAAGCCGTCTTGCTGCCCAGTGCTGTGGGCGAGATTCGTATGACCAACTGGGACGTACAAGAATTGGCAGACAATATCAAACTGGGTACGACAGTTGAGATTCGCTAACGACAATTCATGATACAGCCACTCTACAAATAATCACCCTAGCACCTTTTCTTTATATATACCGTAGTCAATGGTAGACGAACAAAGCACCCTGCACTCCACATATCCCACATATATATAGTGCTGTAACACAGATACAAGCCCCCTAAAACCAGTGCCGTAACATGGCTAAACCCACGTTTATAGACATTGCCACTGATAAATGGTGAATTTACACCACATCATGCACCAGCCCACCTTTATATCCCCACACATTCTTATCAATCACGCACATTGGATACATTCTGATAACAAACCTGTCCAAACCTGTCAGCTGACAATATTTGACAGCAACATTTTGACAAAAATTTATAATACCAAAAACACCCAAATTTTTGTCGTCAAAATTCTGTAAGAATTGTCAAAATAACTGACAAATTTTGTCAATGTGTCATTCATATCTTAAGCCAACTGTTCTTTGTCAGATATTTTTTTTAAAAATACTCGCCACGATTGCTCAAAAAATCATCAATTATACAAAATAATGCTTAATTTGCTCAAAAAACGAGCAGTTTTTATCATTTTTTAAAAAATCTTGGCAGATAAGCCAAAAAGTTGGCACAGGCTATGCAACAGTATTGGTGTAGGCGGTGATGATTGGTGCTGATACCAGCGATTGACTAATACACCACTCACACTGTTTTAAGTTTTTTTTAGTTTTATAATTTTATGGGCATCTCGCCCCTCATGAACGAAGGAGTTCACATGAACGCTCAAAAAGGTTTTACCCTAATCGAACTAATGATTGTTGTTGCTATCATCGGTATCTTGGCTGCGATTGCTATTCCAGCATACCAAAACTACACCAAAAAATCAGCCAACCGTGCTTGTTTGGCAGAAGCCAAAGCCTACTCTAACACCGTATTGGCTGACCTAAACGACGGTAAAACTGCCACAGTAGCAAACGTTAAGGCATGTACTGGTGCATATAGTGCAGTACCTGCATCACTTGGTGCTATCACTTCTGCTACCGTAATGACAATCAATGCTAAAGCACCTGGTGACGGTACTATCACTTGCAACCTTGGTACTGGTGGCGACTGTGCAGTGACATCTGGTACTAACTAATACCCTTATCTGCTAGAATACCAGCAATACACAAAGACCCTATCTCGTATAGGGTCTTTGTGTATATCTCTATCGAGCATAACACAAGACATTCATGATATGACGACCCCAGCTCATCGACCTGCACTTTCTGACAAGTGGTTTTTTGCTTTTTATGCATTGCTGTTTATTTTGTTTGCGGTAGCTTTTGCCGTACCTTGGCGGTATTTTCCTTACTTCTCTTTTTATAGCGACACCATGGTGGTTGCCGCAGCTCTATCGATCATCATACTGACATTGTGCAGCATGACACTCATTCGCCCCACACCTAGGATCAGCCTTGCACTCCTTGGCTTTGCGGTGATATGGCTTGTGCAGCCTATCTTCGTTGATGTGATATACATTAGCAACAATATAAGCGTGGCGATTTTATTTGTCATATTGGCACTGCTGTCTTGGGTGATACAAACAGTTGTTACCGCCACATCATTACCGCGAGTATTTGCTGCAGTAGCGTGGTCTTTGGTTATTGGTGCTATCATTCAAGCGATGAGCTTTGTGCTACAGCTGTGGCATGTACAGGGTCTGGAGTGGATATTAGCCATAGGTGCCGAAGGGGGGCAGATAGGACAACGCAATCTCTTGGCACACTACCTAATGTGGGGCGTGGCAGCAACGATTTATTTGTTGTCCACTGGCAGCAAGCCACACAGATGGGCAGCGGGGTTGGCACTGGTTATACTCCTACTGTCTTTGGGTGCTGTTGGTTCACGCAGTATCTTGTTGTATTGCGTCGCTTGGATCGTGTTATCAATAGGTTGTTTGACGGTGTATCGCCATCAACTGAAGCAAAAACTACCCTATATGCTTATCTTTGGCACTTCGATAGTGATACTGGGACTGCAGGCACTGCTCCCAAAAATATGGCATGAGACACAAATGCCTACAATAGAGTCTGGTCTACAAAGAGCTGTATCCAACCAAGGAGACGCATATCGCCTTATCGAGTGGCAAAAATCTTGGCAGATTTTTTTGGAGAATCCAGTCTTTGGTGCAGGGTTTGATGGCTATGCTTATCAAAGTTTTTTGAAGGACATGGCATACACACCAAAAGATATGGTGCAGCAGTCGGGATTCTTTACCCATGCTCATAACATATTCATGCAGATCATGGCAGAGATGGGGACTGTCGGTCTCGTGGCACTGCTACTGGCGATGGTTATGTTGCTTGTGCCGATACTACTCAGATTGACAGAACCAGTCGTATTTATTATTGGCAGTATGATAGTGGTATCTTTATTGCATAGTTTATTAGAGTATCCACTTTGGCATCTCAAATTTTTAACCGCCTTTGTACTACTACTGACGCTGGCTCAGCCAATCGTTAATCGCACTAAGCCGTCCAACAGGACTTACAGCATAGTCAGCAAGCTATCTCTTGGGACATCAACATTAGTGCTACTATATGTGTTTTATGTACTTGGATTAAATCAATACTTGATTAATAAATACGATCAACATGCAGCGTCCGATGGCGTGGATTTTACTAACGTGAGACGCGACGCCATGTTCGTACTAGGAAAAAAAGTGCCGCTACTCAAGATGTACTATGACCAAGGGGTAATCGTACACATGGAGCCCACACAGCCCACATTCAGTGAGCAGCAGCTCAATGCTGTCAGTAGAGTGCACAAATTAAGACCAGTAGCATACACCCTAACGATGCAGAGCATGATTTGGTACAGACAGGGACAGGAGCAAAAAGCAAAAGAACTGCTCCAAAAAAGCTTGTACAAAGACCCCAGAACAATCCCTGATTTGTACCGAGATCTGTATCTCAATAAAGACATGTTTGCAGGGCTACTGCCAGAAGTGGAGCAAGTATGTCTGTACTACAAAGAACTACAGCTGTACGACAACTATTCAAAAAACTCTTGTGTCGTGCAGTATGTCAATGACCCACACCAGATAACAAGTAGGTGACATATGCTGTACAGTAATCACTCCCAGCATGGATTTACATTGATAGAGCTAATGATAGTGATGACTATCATTGGGCTACTCATGGCGATTGCCTTCCCAGCCTATCAAAAGTTCACGATGGATTCCGCCAACAAAAGCTGTCTGTACGAGGTGAAGTCTTATAGCAATCATGTGTACACGGTTTTTAATGACCCAGAAACTACGCAGCGTCTCCTACCACCCTTTCTGAGTGCTTGCATAGCTACGACAGATGCAAGCATTTGGACGACACTAAATGATGAGATTGTCGCAACACCAAAATTGCCAGGTAACGCAAGAATTGTTTGTAATTTATCGCAAGGTGCAAATTGTGAAATACGACAATAGTCAGGAATAAACCATGAATTTGCGGCTTTGGCACAGCTTAGCTTTCCGCCTACTCACAGGCTGGCTCATCATTTCTATCCTGCCTGCGATACTGATGTGGTCGGACGAGATACTCAGCTGGCAGTTCTTGCAGACGCAGATTAATAGCTTTATCGCCAGCTCTGTTGGCATACTGCTTAGCATATGGACACTGACGAAGTTTACTCGTTTTCCAGGACAACGTTCCATGCTGATGGTACTGCCTACCCTATTGGGTGTGGCGGTACTGCTGGCGAGCGTATTCTTGGTATTTCGTGTGCCGTATTCGGTGTATTATTTGACGGCAAGTCTGGGCGTGGGGTTGGTATTTTGCTTTATCTCGCAAATGGTGCTAAGAGCGACGAGCGTACCCAGTATTGGCTATGTGCCCATTGGTCGATGTCTGGCATTGACCGAGATTGAGAATGTACATTGGGTAGCATTATCACCCAATCACCCTTTGTCTTGTCGTGAGCTGTCCTGTCAGGCAGTCGTGGCAGATCTTGCAGACAGTGCACTTTCTGTACAATGGGAGCGACTGCTGGCACAGGCGACTTTGGACGGCATTCCTGTATATAACGTACTACAGGTGCAAGAGTCTCTGACAGGCAGACTGCCTATCAAACATCTGTACGAAAATAATCTCGGCTCTTTGCTGCCTTCTCAGGCTTATCTGCTGTTCAAGCGTCTATTAGATACGCTGGTGATATTATTTAGCCTACCTATCACTCTACCTATTGCAGCATTGACAGCGACAGTGATACAATGGGAAAGCAGGCACACAGGCGGCTCGATACTGTTTGTTCAAGAACGCATTGGGCAAGGTGGCAAGCCATTTAAGATGTATAAGTTTCGCAGCATGATAACTACTTCCGAAGCCGATGGTGCAAAGATGGCAACGATTGATGACGTGCGGATTACTCCGTTTGGGCGGTTTATTCGCAAGATGCGGATTGATGAGTTACCGCAGTTTGTTAACGTCATCAAAGGCGAGATGAGTCTTATTGGTCCACGCCCCGAGCAGCGGAGCTTTGTTGTGCAGTTTGAACAAGACATTCCATTTTATAGCTATCGACACATTGTAAAACCGGGTATCTCAGGCTGGGCACAGGTTATGCACGGCTATGCAGGGGACGAAGACGAGACAAGAGTGAAGCTAGAACACGATTTTTTTTATATCAAAAATTTTTCTTTGACGCTTGATTTGCTCATCGCAATCAAGACTGTACAAGTGATGATGACGGGGTTTGGGGCGAGGTAGCTGAATAATGACAAAAACCGTGGTGGTGTTAAGGCGTGAAATCCTCCCTTTTTCAGAAACATTTGTCGTAGAGCAAATGCGACACCTGCAACATTGGCAAGCCATTTTGGTGGGTACACAGCGGCTTGAGAATGGACTAGGCTGTGATGACGTTACAACCCATATCATTCCAGAACATAGCCATCTATTGGAAAAAAAATACCTACAGAGACTAAGAAACTATTTTTGGCTTAAAAATCCCAAAGTCAGCGAATTTTTAAGTCGTCTATCACCAGATCTCATTCACATACACTTCGGTGTTGATGCGGTGTATTTTTGGCAAAGTATTACGGATTTGAACATACCTATCTTGATTACCCTGCATGGCTATGACATCAATATTTATAAATCATGGTGGCAGGCAGGATACGGTGGGCGAGTGATGCAAAAATACCCTGATAGACTGCTGGCAATAGCTCAACACCCCAACGTGAGATTTATCGCTGTTTCTCAGGCGATTAAGCAACGAGCCATCGATTACGGTATCCCTGAAGATAAAATCACCGTGCATTACATTGGGGTAGATACCGATAAGTTTAAACCAAAAGGCTTGCCCATCTCGATGCGAGAAAATATCATTGTTTTTGTCGGACGTTTTGTTGAAAAAAAAGCCCCTTTAGCGTTGATAGAGGCATTCTCTAAAGTCATTGAACAAGTGCCAGATGCCAAACTGGTAATGGTAGGTGACGGTGAACTAAGAGCACAAGCGGAACAGTTAGCACGCCATCTAGGCTTACCTGTGGTGTTTCGAGGGGTATTATCTGCAGAAGAAATACAAGCAGAACTGGACAAAGCGAAGGTATTTTGTCTGCCCAGCGTAACTGCAAAAAATGGCGATGCTGAAGGGTTGCCGATATCTATTTTGGAGGCAATATCCAAAAATATTTTTGTAGTCGTTACAAAGCATAGTGGCAATCCTGATATTACGGATATTGAAAAATTTGGGTGCTTGGTTCATGAAGACTCTAACAGTGAACTTATTGAAGCTTTGGTCAAAATGCTTAAACAAAAAGATAAGATTGATATAAGTCAAACATTATCTTTTTTTGAGAGGTTTGATATAAAGAATACACAAAAGAGAATAGAGACGATTTATCAGGAGTTGAGTAATGGATAGGGTTAAAAGTCCTTTTGGGTATGATGCTGATTTGGAATACAAACTTGATGTAAGCATTATTACTAAAATGTATCGTGATAAATGTGGTATTGATTTATCTGATGAATTTGATGGGACAAGTTATATTGAAAGATATCGTTGTATAGGGACAGGATATAAATTCTGGTATCCTTTTACCCTAGCAGGCGATGAAAAGTTTTATCAGAAAGTTAGTTCAGCATGGGAAAATTATTACAAAACTACGAGATGGGAGTATACCCCAAGTCTTAGTTATATAAAGCCCAATCACAGTGTATTAGAAATAGGCTGTGGTCAGGGATATTTTTTGAAAGAGCTTGAAAATCTTGGTTTGACAAAAGTGAAAGGTCTTGATTTTAATAAAAATGCAATCGCAAATAAAGTAACCAAGTTTAATATCTTAGAACAAAATATTGAGGATATGGGAGACAATGAATGTTATGATGTCATTTGTTTTTTCCAATTGTTAGAACACGTCCCTGATAATTATAAATTTTTGAGTGATGCTAAAAAATTATTAAATGAGGGGGGGGGTAATGATTTTTAGTGTACCCAACCATCAGCACCCTACACACCTGAACATGGAAGATGCTTTTGATATGCCACCACATCATGTAGGGCATTATGACAAAGCGGTGATAGAAAAAATTGCCAAAGAAATAGACATGACTGTAATAAATATTGTTGAGCAAAAAGAATCTTTCCCTGCGGGGTATTATAAAGAAAGATTTGGAGTGTTTTATCACTTGCTTTCTTCGCTATTATATTTGAGATTTATTAAAAATCGTAAAGTTGGACACACTATCTTAGCCATCTTAAAGAAAAGTTAGGTGGCTTTATGTGGAAGATTGATTTTTTAACTCACAATTGGGGCATCAAAAGAGCAGTCAATCAAAAAATCGCCAAAAATCTTGATAAATTAAACGGAAAAGTCGCTGATTTTGGCTGCGGTACAAGACCTTTTGAAGACAGTATTTTGCAATTCGCTGAACAGTATGTGGGGATTGACTGGGCAAATAGCATTCACGACACCCAAGCAGATGTGATTGCCGACTTAAACAAGCCATTGGATATAGCTTCCGAGAGTTTTGACGCTGTTGTTTCTTTTGAAGTACTGGAGCATTTGTGCGAACCAACAGTCATGCTCAGTGAAGCTCATAGAGTGCTTAAAAAAGAGGGGGGGGTCATACTATTATCTGTACCCTTTCAATGGTGGGTGCATGAAGCCCCTTGGGATTATCAACGTTATACTCGATATGGCTTGTTTTATTTATTTGACAAATGCGGTTTTGTGGATATTGAAGTGCAAGAAACAACGGGATTTTGGTTACTCTGGATATTAAAGCTAAACTATCAATTGGTACGTTTGGTGCGAGGGCCTCGGCTGTTGCGGTATGTAATTAAGGCAGTGCTGATACCGTTTTGGTTTGTCAGCCAGTGGTTAGCCATCGCCCTCGATAACTATTGGACAGAAAAAAATGAAACTGCAGGTTATGTTGTGCTGGCGAGGAAAGTAGCATGAGCTTAAAGGTCCAAACCTTTAAGGGAGTCAAATGGACAACATCAGCGTCATTACTTGCTTCTTTTTTACAATTAGCACAGTTAGGTATTCTCGCCAGAATATTTAATGCCACTGAATTTGGTTTTATCGCCCTACTTACGGTGGTTTCTGGATTTGCTCAAGCCTTTGCAGATATGGGGGTGAGCAATGCCATTATTCAGAAGCCCTACCTTTCGATGGTGCAACTTAATACACTGTATTGGCTTAATATTTTTTCTGGTTTGGCAGTATTTTTGGTCGTGTTTTTTTCTGCTTCTATTATTGCTGAATTTTATCAATATCCTGAATTGACATACTATATCCAACTGACAGCCATTGGGTTGTTTATTCAGCCGTTTGGTCAGCAATTTTTGGTGCTACTACAAAAAGAACTCAAGTTTGATGAACTTGCTAAGATTGATATAGTGACAAAAGTCATGGCGTTTATTGTTACTCTAACCATGGCGTTTATGGGTTACGGTATCATATCCGTAGTTATCGGTGGGCTTTTAGGTATATTGTTACAGACGTTATTTCTGATGTATAGGGGTGTAAAAACGTATCCTGTAAAATTAATTTTTCAGCTAACAGAAGTAAAAGATTTTATTCGTTTTGGTCTGTATCAGATGGGTGAAAAAATACTGAATTATTTTCACGGTCAGATAGACAGTTTATTAATTGGCAAACTTTTGGGCATGGAGGCGTTGGGTATTTACAATATTGCCAAGCAAATTATTATGAAGCCTGCACAAATCATCAACCCCATTCTCACCAAAGTAACATTTCCTGTGATGGCAAAAGTGCAGGAAGATACTGAAAAACTCAAGATGGTTTATCTGAAATCCATCAATTATTTATCTTCGGTAAATTTCCCTATTTATGCACTGATTTTTTTCACTATTCCTGAAATCGTTGCTTGGTTCTTGGGTGGCGATTGGCTAGAAGTAATCCCTTTGGTGCATATACTGTGTATATATGGTGCACTTCGGAGTATTGGCAATCCTGTTGGCTCATTACTACTTGCCAAAGGTCGAGCGGACTGGGGGTTTTACTGGAACTTGGTTATCGTGGTGTACATTTCTCTATGTATTTTTATTGCAAGTCGATGGGGGTTGGTAGGCATTGCGTGGAGCTGGGTATTTATCATGGCTAGCGTTACACTGCCCATGTGGTTCTTTTTGGTGCGACCACTCTGCCGAGCAAGTTTTTCGGAGTATTTTTTACAAATCACCAAGCCCCTATCAGTAACATTACTTGCTTCTGTGCCTATCGTGATATTACTTTATACGATGGGTGAGCATCTTTCCTCTGTAGTTAGGGTTTCTTTGATAGGTGTCATCGGTTTTGTATTTTATGTGGGTATCAGCGTGTTAATAAATAAAGAGTTTATGCAAGATATGAAGCAATTTATAGTGAGACAACCATGATGGATACCTCTGTGCTAGTTACCGTGTATATGCCGACCTACAATCGAGCAAGCCTATTACCAAGAGCAATCGAGTCTGTTTTAAACCAAACCTATCAGAATATTGAGTTAATCGTGGTGGACGACTGCTCACAAGACAATACTGCAGAGATATTGGCTGGCTTTGCAAAGCAAGATAACAGGGTGAGATATTTCATTCAAGAGAAAAATTCAGGGGCTTGTGCTTGTCGCAATAAAGCGATTAAAGAGGCGAGCGGTAAATTTATCACTGGATTAGATGATGATGATTATTTTTTACCGCATAGGGTGGAGGATTTTGTTTATTATTGGGATAAACTTGAGGAAAATAAATCATGCTTATTCAGTACAATTAAATACAATCAAGATGGAGTAGAAGTTGCAGGAGGTGTTTCTAGATATATAAGAAAAAAAATGTATGTGCAACAGAAAGATATGTTAACGAGAAATCATCTAGGCAATCAAGTTTTTGCAAAAACGGAAGATTTGTTGAAAATAGGAGGGTTTGATGAATCGATGAAAATTTGGCAAGATTTTGAATGTTTTTACAGACTGCTTTCTCTAGAAAAAGCAATTTTAATTGACAATAAAAGCTATATTATTGATCAGAGGCATGGTTTTAACAGAATATCTGCAAGCAAAATTAACATTTTATATGATACTTATCTTTATTTTTGTAATAAGCATAAATTAAATTATCTAGAAAAGAAAATTTTAAAAGAAAGTTTGGTTTTTTATGATAAATCTTTTGCTGACTTAACTTCCAGTATATTGAACTTTATTTATCACCCGAATAAGATAAGCCTGAAAAACATAATTTTTTTTGGGAGAAGTTTTTTATGAAAGATGATGTTAAAGTAGTTTCATTTGATTTGTTCGATACGTTGGTTGCAAGAAGACTGAAACACCCAACTTGCCTTTTTAAAATTTTAGAGTATGAATATACTGTTCAGTACAGATTTGGACTTTCATTGCTTGGTTTTAGGAAGATTAGAATAGTTTCAGAAAAGATTGCAAGAAAATTATTTTCGAAAAAAGAAGATATATCCATCTTTGATATTTATAGAGTTTTGGGTTGGTTTATTAAAAACCCTTCGCAAACTCTAAAAAGAGAAGTGGATTTGGAACTCATATTCTTATGTCCAATCAAAGAAAATATTGACTTATTCTACAGTTATCAAAATGATGGATATCGATGCTGCATTACCTCTGATATGTACCTTCCTATGAATGTGATAAGAAGAATTATAAGAGAAAAAATAGGTTTGCACTCAGTAGATGTTTTTCTTTCTTCACGCGAAGGAAAAACTAAATATACAGGAAGCCTCTTTTCTTCTATAAAAAATAGGTATCTTGTTGAGTATGACGACATCATGCACATCGGCGATAATCATCATAGTGATTATCTTATACCTAAAAAGTTAGGCATGGTAGCCAAACATATCCCGCCTAGAGAAAAAACAGTAAAAACAGATTCTATTTTTGAGTTATTATCACCCGTAGATAACAAAGATGATTTGTTCTTTCATTTAGGTTATATGATTGCAGGTCCAATAGCTTGGTTTTCTGCCGTATTTATGTATAATGAAACTAAAAGAGAAGGAGTGGATAAAATATTTTTTACTGCGAGAGATGGTTATCTGGTGCAAAAAATATATGAAAAGTTATATCCTGAATATCATACAAGATATTTGAGGTTATCAAGGCGTGCATTATATTTGCCACTTCTTTATATCGCTAACGATTATAAGTATCTCTTTGATAAAGATATGAGCATTCATGATGTTTTGTTTAGTTTAGATGTTGCATGCCCAAAAGATTTGTATGACAAACCAATTCTTGGTAATGAAAAACAAATTATTAAGGTTCTAGAGGATAATCACATATTATCTAAGTCAAGATTGGAATTAGAAGCCCTGCTTCAATATTTATCCCAAGAAGATTTTTCGGGTAAGGTTGCATTTTTCGACCTAGGTTGGCGAGGCAGCCAGCAGGATAATTTAAGAAAAATTACTAATAATGTTCAGATGTTTGGTTATTATTTTGGATTATCTCCAGATGCTGTTACAGAAAACAAAAAGGCTTGGTATTTTCAAGATAATAGAGAGAAAATTAGATGCAGAAATGTCATGTTGAGTGTCACTATTCTAGAGTTTTTGATGTCTGAGCCAGAATACTCCGTTAAAAATATAGAGTTGACTAATGGAAAAATTGCCTTCAATTTCTTAGATGTGGGAGACTCTGAATATGCCATAAAGTTAAGAAAACGTGTTGAGCATGGTGCAGAGGCATTTTTTGAGGATTTTTTGGATATTCATAAGAAAATAAATATTTCTCATGATGTTTATATAAAGTCCATAGAAAAAATATTTTCACAAATTTTATTGATGCCCTCTAAAGAGTTGGTAGATGCATTTGCTACGATTACACATTCAGCAGGTCATGGTGGTGGAAAAACACAATTGTTATTCAGACATTCTGATCGTTTCTCTTTATCTGAATACCGTAGAAGTTTTTGGCGAGGTGGCTATATTACCAATCTCAAAGGGGTGCATAAAATAATAGGTGTTGTCATACATAGACTGCTTAACAATCCTTTATTTAGTTATCTGCTTGCTCAAAGATTGAATAGGAAAGTGAAAAAAAGCCGTGGGAGGCAATCATGAAACACATACTCATCGTTGGTGCAGGATTTTCAGGGGCAGTTATCGCTCGTCGATTTGCTGAAGTAGGTTATCAGGTCAGCGTGATTGACGCTCGTAATCATCTCGGGGGTAATTGCCACACACAAAGAGATGAAGAAACTGGCGTGATGGTACATACTTATGGTCCGCATATCTTTCATACGGATAATGAGCGAGTGTGGGCATATATCAACCAATTTGGCGAGATGATGCCATATGTCAATCGGGTCAAAGCCGTCAGCCAAGGAGCGGTTTATTCTTTACCGATTAATTTGCACACCATCAATCAGTTGTTTGGGCGAACCTGCAATCCAAGTGAAGCACAGGCATTGATAGAGTCCGAGGCAGATTTATCCATTATCGACCCACAGACTTTTAAAGAGCAGGCGTTGCGTTTTGTGGGTGATAAGTTATATCGGGTATTTTTTTATGGCTATACCAAGAAACAATGGGGTGTAGAGCCAAGTCAGTTGCCTGCCAGTATTCTCAAACGGTTGCCTGTGCGTTTTAATTATGACGATAATTATTTTAATCATCGCTATCAGGGTATGCCAAAAGAAGGTTATACAAAGATTGTGCAAAACATTTTAGACCACGAAAATATTACCCTGAAACTCAATACGCCATTTGCAGTAGAGATGAAAGCACAGTATTCGCACATTTTTTGGTCAGGGGCGTTAGATACATGGTTTAATCACGAAGCAGGTCGCTTGGGCTATCGCACCCTAGATTTTGAGAAGCACGTGAGTGAGGGCGACGTGCAAGGCAATGCGGTGATTAACTATTGTGATGAGCAAGTGCCATTTACTCGTATCACCGAACATAAGCATTTTGCCCCTTGGGAGTACCACGAAAAAAGCGTGTATTATAAGGAATACAGTAGAACATGCACACAAAAAGACATTCCCTATTATCCAATACGATTGGTCGATGACAAGGCATTGCTAGAGCAATATATCGATAAGGCGATGGCAGAGATAGGTGTAACCTTTGTGGGGCGACTGGGGACGTATCGCTACCTAGATATGGACGTAACCATTTTGGAGGCATTAGAAACCGCAGATTATGTATTAAAATGCTGGCAACATCATCGACCTGCCCCTGCTTTTTTTGTACACCCCTTATCAGGAGAAAAATGCTCTGATGGATAATTTAGTGAACACAAAAAAAGTATGTGCGGTCTTAGTTAGCTACAATCGAGCCACGCTGCTGGCACGAGCATTGCAGGCGATGTATACACAAAGTCGAATACCCAATCATGTGTTGGTGATTGACAATGCCAGCACTGATGATACAGATACAATGATTGCTGATAGCTATGCAGATAAGGCAAATTTTACCTATCATAAGCTGGCTGAAAATTTGGGAGGAGCTGGGGGCTTTCATCACGGTGTGAAGCTGGCGTATGAAATGGGTTTTGATTGGCTATGGCTTATGGACGATGATGGCTATCCTGATTCGCTATGTTTGCAGCAGTTACTAGCGTATGGTGATCGATTTGGTTATTTCGGACCTTTGGTTGTTTCTGACGAAGATAAGCATACCTTGTCTTTTGCCATTAGCGACCCTACCAGTCGCCGTATCATTAGAGATAAGTCGCAAGCACAAGCCATAGCATCTGATTATTTATTACCTGATGTGGTCATTCCTTTTAATGGTATTTTACTGTCTTATGCATTGGTAAAAGAAGTAGGCTTTCCTGATGAGCGGTTTTTTATTTGGGGTGATGATATGGAATACACCTATCGGATAAAAAAACACGGTCATGCAGTTGCAACCTTGACACATACGCTGTTTTATCACCCCAAAGCTCCGAACTTGGGTACACCGATGTTGTTTGGTCGAATGCAGTTTAACGATACCGACAGTCAAATAAAGCTGTACTGTTTATGTAGAAATAATACTTACAATTTAAAAACCTATAAAAGTATCTGGCATGGCATGGCTTTTACTGCCAAAGCACTGTGGTTTTATACTTTTACTAGACCTTCTTTTACCAAGTTTACTTTTGCACTACAGGCATTATGGCACGGCTGGCACAGTGATTTTTCTAAGCACACTCAATATATAGGTAAAAATTTTGAATAACAATCCTTCATCTCGTCTTGCAATTGTGTTGGTAACTTATAATAGATTGGCACTACTTAAGCAAACTTTAGCCAGTATTGCCGAGCAGACTTATCCCATTGATACAGTTGTCATTGTGGATAATGCTTCAACAGATGGTACGGCAGAGTTTTTGAGAGCGTACGATAAGCTAAACACACATGTTGTATATAGCGAGAAAAATACGGGTGGGGCTGGTGGCTTTTATCAAGGGGTAAAGACCGCCTTTGAGTTGGGTTTTGATTGGCTGTATGCCATTGATGATGATGTATTACCAAAGCCTGATTGTGTGGCAACCTTGATGGCATTTGGGTATCCTGCGATGATTTCTGTGCGAGAAGATAAGGCAGGAGTGTTGGTTGAGCGTTCGGCATTAAAATATGATTTGAAAAATCCTTTTTTAGCCAATCCGAAACGGCTATCTATCGAACAAAAATATCACAGCAGAGATGCCATGCCAGCAGAAGTGGCAGTGATGAACATTCCTTTTGAGGGGTTGATGGTGTGCCGTGAGGTGATAGAGCAGGTCGGCTATCCCAATCCTGATTATTTTATTTCTGGTGATGACGTGGATTATGCCCTACGAATCAGACAGGCAGGATATGCGATTATGGCGATACGAGATGCGGTGTTGGTGCGTCAGCTGGATTATGAATTAAGCGATGCCTTGGCAAGCTGGAAAGCATTTTATATGTATCGTAATTTTTTTTATATTCACTATACTTACGGAGAAAATGCTGGTGTAAGGTATAAGCCATATGTTTTGACTCCCCTACTGATATTAAGAGCCTTATGTTTGGGAGATTTACCACAGGCGAAATCAATATGGCAGGCAATAAAAGTCTTTAAATCTCTAAAACTTTAGTATTATTTGTAATATCCCTAATAAGCCGAAATACTGGACGTTGCTACCAAACCACGCAAACAATAAAATAAGCAACTACAGTACACTACCCCTAAACCCCACACCATTTTTTTTAAGATTTTCAGCTTTTACGATGGTATGCTACAGCTCCAAGAATTTTATGATTTTTTAGCATTACTGTTGTACTTCGTGTTTTTAGTCTGGCATAGGTTGGATTGCTGGTCTAAGGTCTATTCACATTCCTCAAAACCACCCACAACCTAATGTCCACCGCTTTTGAATGAACCCAAATAAATGGCAAACATCGTCAAAAATGCCCCTGTCCACTGCACGCCATTAATGGCTTTATGTAATACAAAAAAGTCAATCACCAGTGCCGCCACAGGTTCGGACAACAATAACAGCCCTGTCAATGCAAGGCTAAGCCTAGGAATACTAAAGGCAATCAGCCCCCATGCCACACACTGCATAACCGCCCCATAGACCACAATCCAGCCTATCTCGCCCAGTGTTGTCGGCAACATTTGCCCCCTATTAAACACCAACATCAAAGGCAGCAACGACACCGCTCCTGCCACACCCACTATCGCCATCAATGGCAAAATTGCCACGGACTCATGCTTGTGCGTCTGACGGATAAAGGTCATCGACACCGCAAGGCATGCCCCTGATAAAATCCCAGAGACAAAGCCCCAAGTGGCAGATGTATTGTGTGCAAACTCTGGACTGGCAATCAGCCCCACACCAACAATCGCCAGCAGCAGGCTTACCATCTGTATGGGTGACTGTCTTTCTTTAAAGAACACAAAGCCAATAAATGCCAAAAAGAAAATCTGCAAGCTGTTTAACAAGGTTGAGATACCGGGCCCTACCGCATAGATACTTTCATGCCACAATGCCAAATCCAGACCCAATGCCACCCCAGACAGCGACGCAAACACCCATGCCGCCCTGCCAATAGGGTAGCGTTGCCTAAACCCCCAAGCCAACAGCACAAACACCAAGGACGAAATCAGCAATCGCCAAAATGCCATGGCGTACGCCCCAACGCTATGCACATGTGCCACAATCAGACTGCCAAGTCCAAACAGCACACAGCCAATCAGCAGTCCAAGCATGGGTAAGCCATTGCTACCTTTTGTCATATTCACCATGACCGCCCTTTTTTGTTATGATATCCAAAATATTATAGTTGCAAAAAATAAAGCTAAGACACTTCCATTTATGATTGTTGACAGACACAAAGATGTCGCACACCCATCATTTTAATAACAGCATAAATATGGGTGCGTCCATATTACAACTTAAACACTACGACTTAAATTGCGTGATTGTGAGTTGCGTGATAAAGCTAGACAGCCCAGTCAAACCAATCATCGTCAAGCCAATCATCTTAGCTCTTCATCAGCTCGCTGCACAAAGGCTTTGTTCTTGGCAATTCTTTCACGCAGTACTTGAGTTTTTTCAGGAATGCTTGCCATATAGGCACGAGCTTCTTTTTCTGTGGCATAGCCCAGATTTTCGCCGCGGCGTAATTTTTCATAATCTGCTTGCAGTCGCTCAAGCTCTTGGGTGTCCTTGGTGATGGCATTTTGAGCGTTATTTTTTTGCGTAATGAGTTGATGGCGTTTGTAGCCTTGACTGTTCGCCAATTGTAGTGCTGCAAGATTGCTAACAGGACAAACGGCTTTCAGCTGTTTGCCTTGTGTACCAAGCCTATAGGCGTTATCATCGGTGCAATAATGCTGCAATCCTTCTGCACGCCCCAGCTCCCACAGCACTCGATTGGGGGTAATGCCTGCTTTGGCACATGCCTTGTTATGAGCCATAAACCGCTCTGGCAACATACCAGCCACGCCATCACTATAGCCAATGGCTCGCCAATCTGCGTGCTGACATTCACTCTTGGACATGCCAGCACAGCTTGCAAGCAGTAGCCCACTCATGCACACTGCCGTGATTTTTATCATATTTTTTGCGATACTTTTGTTCATATTTTTACTATTCATGTTTTACCCTTATCAAAAAATAACAGTCGCTTGACCCAAGCCTAATTCCAAATTATAACAAAACTTTTTACCAAAAAATACAACTATAAATACAAGAAGCCAAGAAGCTGTCCTAGCATTTACCCACAATTCATTACACACACTCAATTGGACTTGTTAAAATACGCTACACCTTGCACAAAAACACAAAAAGGTTCACCAAAAGCAAAAAATCCAGCCCAACACATGTTATAAATTATGGACAACCCCAACCAAACAAAAAACTTGTAAGATTTTGCATTATAAAAGTTGGATATGCCCTCTACACAAACCTAATATTCGCAACTGTCGTACACACCAAAATCCACCCACAAAACTCAAAAAATGTTACAATACGCAAATTTTTTATAGGCTGTATTGTACTTTTGTCTTTGAATTGTCAACAGACCCAAGACACCTTACAACATCTCGCAACAAACCACACGGAGCATACGCATGTCATGGTTTCCCAAATGGCAAGCCTATCAAGGCAATATCAGCACTCAGCCAGTCGCCACCAATGAGTATCTACCACCCACACAGACGCTTATGCTGGGCGTACAGCACGTTTTGGCGATGTTTGGGGCGACGGTCTTAGCTCCTTTATTGATGGGCTTTGATGCCAATTTGGCAATTTTTATGTCTGGTGTTTGCACGTTGCTATTCTTTGTGATGACAGGCGGACGTGTGCCTAGCTATCTTGGTTCTAGCTTTGCATTCATTGGCGTGGTAGCGGCAGCCACAGCTCATGCCACAGGTGCAGGGACAAACCCCAATTTGGCAATAGCCTTGGGCGGTATCATCGCTTGTGGTGTGCTATATGCCATTATTGGTTTTGTGGTCATGGCGACAGGCACTCGTTGGATTGAGCGACTTATGCCCCCTGTGGTAACTGGAGCAGTGGTGATGATTATTGGGCTTAATCTTGCCCCCATTACCGTTGCTGGTGTGGCGGGCAAACCCTTTGAGCTTGTGATGACGCTCATCACCGTCATGTGTATGGCAATGATTGCGGTGTTCGCACGTGGCTTTGCCCAAAGACTGCTGCTGCTATTAGGATTGGTGCTTGCTTATATTCTGTACGCCATTGCCAGTAATGGTATGGGGCTGGGTACGCCTGTTGATTTTACCGCCATTTCACAGGCAGCGTGGTTCGGTATCCCTAATTTTAGCAGCCCTACCTTTGATATGAATGCCATGCTCATTATTGCCCCTGTGGCATTTATTTTGGTTGCCGAAAATCTAGGACACATCAAAGCCGTTGGGGCAATGACTGGCGAAAACCTTGACCCACAGCTTGGCAAGGCATTTGTGGCGGACGGAGTAGCCACTGTGCTGTCTGGCAGTGTTGGCGGCACAGGCATGACCACTTATGGTGAAAACATCGGCGTGATGGCGGTAACTCGTGTGTACTCAACACTGATATTTGCAGTCGCTGGGGTGTTTGCCATCGTGCTGGGATTGTCGCCAAAATTCGGTGCACTCATCTCAACCATTCCAAGCCCTGTATTGACAGGTGCGTCCATCGTGGTATTTGGGCTTATCACCATCGCAGGGGCAAAGATTTGGATAGACAATCGAGTGGATTTTAGCAGCAACAAAAATCTTATGGTGGCTGCCATCACCATTATCTTAGGTACAGGCAATTTTGGCTTGATGATTGGCAGTTTTGATTTGGGCGGTATTGGCACAGCGACTTTTGCGGCGATATTTTTGAACTGGTTTTTGGGCTTACGAGACTCTACGGCAGCAATGAATAACACCTAATATATCAATTAATTATGTTACAGAATTACAAAAATCCTATGCTGTGAACGATAGAAATGCTTTATAATATTGCGAAACGCATACACAGTTAAAGATTATTATTATCAGTGCGGCAGATTGGCAGCCAATCAACTCAAGCACGATTCAATCACGGAATTTGATATGTATAACAACCCCCTATCTTGTATCGGCGAACCGAATTTTGAGCAAGTCTTGCACTGCGTGGTCAATACATTCAACGCCCCATTGTGGGATTTTTTGATTTGGATATTGATTGGCGTAGGTCTGTTTTTTACCGTCGTCTCTGGCTTTGCACAGTTTCGTCTGTTTGGCCATAGTGTCAAAACCATGCTAAGCAGCCGCAGCGGTGCAGATGAACATGGCATCAGTGCATTTCAAGCATTTGTAACAGGGCTTGCCAGTCGTGTGGGGGTGGGTAATATCGCAGGGGTGGCGATTGCCATCAGTCTTGGCGGTGCTGGGGCGGTGTTTTGGATGTGGCTTATTGCTTTGATTGGTATGGCGTCTGCTTTGGCAGAATCAAGCCTAGCTCAGCTCTTTAAAATCAAAGACCCCACGACCAAAAAATTCCGTGGTGGACCTGCTTATTATATCGAGCAAGGACTGGGACAAAAATGGCTGGGCGTGGTATTTGCCATCTCACTCATCATCTGCTTTGGCTTTGTCTATCAATCCATTCAATCCAACACCATCACCCAAGCCATTCAATCCGCTATCGGCTGTACGACAGATGGTGTAAGCTGTCAAGACGACTGGATAATCTACAAACACGTCATTGGTGTGCTGCTGGTCATCTTATCCGCCCCCATCATCTTTGGCGGCATTCATCGTGTGGCGAAGATTGCCGAAGTGGTCGTACCTGTCATGGCGGTGATTTATCTATTGGTGGCGATGTTCATTGTCATCATAAATATTACAGATGTGCCAAGCGTGATAGCACTCATCTTTAGCAAGGCGTTCACCTTTGAAGCGGCTGGCGGCGGATTGTTTGGCTCAATGGTATCAGCCGCCATGATGTACGGTATCAAACGTGGCTTGTACTCCAACGAAGCAGGTCAAGGCTCTGCCCCTAATGCCGCTGCCGCTGCCAGTGTCAAACACCCTGTCGAACAAGGCGTGATTCAGATGCTTGGGGTCTTTGTGGACACATTGATTGTGTGTTCTTGCACTGCATTCATTATTCTGCTTGCCGAGTTGCCAACAGGGGTGGATTTGTCAGGCGTACAGCTCACCCAAGCCGCCTTAGAATTCCACGTGGGCGGCTGGGGTCAATACTTCTTGGCGGTGGTGCTGTTCATGTTCGCATTCTCCACCATCATTGGCAACTACGCCTATGCCGAATCCAACATGCAGTTTCTCAAGAACAACCCCTTTGTACTCACCGTATTTCGCATGATAGTACTGGGTTTTGTGTACTTTGGGGCAGTGAGTAAAGTCGCCGTGGTTTGGGATATGGGTGATTTGGCAATGGGTACAATGGCACTCATCAACCTAATTGCCATTGCTCTATTGTCAAAATACATCTTTACCATGATTAAGGACTACAACCGCCAGCTCAAGGCAGGCGTGCAAGAACCCATCTTTCAACTTGACGAACACCCAGAAATGAAAGCCAAAGTGAAGTCCGAGATTTGGTAAGCAGCTCCATAGCAAACAGTAATCAGGCGTATCTTTTTGATATGTCTGATTTTTTTGATAGCTACAATAACGATGAAATAACAAAGCACACTCAGCTTTTTATCTTTTGGTGAAAACAAGATGCCTGTGGTTTTACGAGAGTTTTGTGATTTTAATCAACCATAAAGCTGATACACTTTCATTCATGATTATTGGCAGAGTACAGCGTTAGCCCACCATTTTAAAACGTGGATAACGTAGATTTAGCCACACTAACGCTGCTTAAAAAACGTACAATTTATAACATCAATCAGCAAAACCCCAACTCTTATCCATCTCCACTCGGTACATCACCTATAACAGCAAACCATGATTTGGGTTAGCTATATCTCATCCACCAAACAAAAAATCCCACCTAAAAAAGATGGGATTTTTGTTAAAAAAGTCAAACAAAATCACACGAAAGTACAATATTTGCTTGAATTTTGTTATAGTATGAACTATAATGTGTTTTATCAAGACAAGGTGCAGCAACACCAAGTTTTGATAGGTTACCGCCACCGACCTAAGTCAAGTGGTGGCTACCTAGGAGAAAAACGATGAACATCCTCAAAATCGCAATCGTTGTTATCTTGGTATTATTAAGCACACCTGCTTGGTAATACTAAGCCAAGGCTAAAACCTTGGGGCTAGGGTGGCTAAACTCGCCCTAGTCATCTCCTAAAACTTAACTACATCTTAACAAGATTATTTGGAGTTGTCAAATGCCCAAGATTGTCAAAAACCCAAAAACCAAAGCCGAAATTCAAAAAGCCAGCGATGAACGGCGTGGGGTTAAGCTGGCAAGTTACAAATTTCCCATCACCTTCATCGATGAGCTTGCCGAGCTATCAAAGCAAACAGGTCTTTCACGCTCGGACATTATCATGCAGACGGTGAAGCTGTGGCAGACTACGTCCCCAAATTCCCTAAACTCACCCACTTAGGGCAGCCTGTTATCTCACCGCCAAAGCGATTGCAATACACCTTGGTATCAGTGGCATAGCGTGCCTTGGCGGTGAGTAGCACCATGCCACCGCCAAGACTGCCTGCAATCCACGGTGATAAAAACTCGGCACGCCCTAGGTGCAATCACTGCTTTGTACTCATCAGTGCTTGCCATCAGCCCTATTATCCGCTACCATAAATCCAATTTTTTTAGCCCTTGCCTCACACCATGAACCCACAAACCCTACACCTACATACCCACAAGCACATTCTCACCATCACACTGGCTCGCCCTGCCAAAAAAAACGCCATGAACTTTGCCATGATGCGTGAGCTTATCAGCGTTGCCAAGCACGCCAAGCAAGACAAAAGCCTGCGAGCCATCATTATCACAGGTGGTACAGATTTTTGTAGTGGCTTGGATTTGGCGGTGTTTGGCTCACCCACAAGCATGGCTATCGCTGCCTTTGAACTTATCAAGCCCACACCCAGCCTATTCCAAGAAGTATGCCTAATTTGGCAAAGCCTGCCTATACCTGTGATTGCGGTCATTGATGGGGTGTGCCTAGGGGCTGGCTTGCAACTCGCCTTGGGGGCGGATATGCGTATCAGCTCACCACAGGCAAGGTTTGCCATACTAGAAGCCAAATGGGGCTTGGTCGCCGATATGGGACTGACACACACCGCACAAGGCATAAGAGCGGACACACTTAAAGAACTTGCCATGTCCGCAAGGCTTATCAACAGCGACACGGCTTATACCAGCGGACTTATCACCCACATTCATGACGAACCCATGACACAGGCGTTGGTACTTGCCACAGAATTTTCGCAGCGTTCGCCCGATGCGGTGCTTGCTGCCAAGCGTCTCGTAAATGGTATGCACAAAATCAACACTTGGGCATTGTACCAAGAAAAACTATGGCAACTGAAACTCATTGCAGGATACAACCGCACGCTTGCCATCAAAAAAGCCAAAGACAACAGCCTATCGTTCATCAAACGACAATTTAAATAACTGTTTGCTTGAATAGTCCTTTGCGGTTAAATAGCTGTTTGGCTGAATATCTATTTGATTAAACAGCCATTTGATTAAACAGCTGTTTAGCATGGCTACATATACTTACGTATTATTACCATGTAATCGCAGCCATTATGTTAAAATTATCTCCCAAAAAAATAACTAACACGCCAACATGAACCACCCCACTCCCCAAACCCAAGCCGCCCACCAAAAACCCTTTCCTGCCCTGTGGGTGATGATGCTAGGGGTGATGATTGCCATCGGACCGCTTGCCATTGATATGTACCTACCTGCCCTACCCAGTATGGCAGATGATTTTGGCGTACCTGTTCACGAAGTATCCAAATCCGTGCCATTTTATTTTATTGGGCTGGTGATTGGACAGTTGTTCTATGGTCCATTTTCTGACCGTGTGGGGCGTGTGCTGCCCATGTATATCGGCATGGTGATTTTTGTGGTTGCATCCATCATCTGTGCGACCACCACCAATGAAATCGTATTATTCGCCGCTCGCACGCTACAGGCTTTGGGGGCGTGTGTTACCGCTGTCGTATCTCGTGCGGCGGTGCGTGATACCCTAAACCCCATTCAAGGGGCAAGAGCCTTTAGTTTGATGGTGCTGGTGATGGGCGTTGCTCCGATACTCGCACCGACACTTGGGGCGACGATTTTGAGCTTTGCCAGCTGGCATGCCTTGTTTTGGTTTTTGGCGGCTTATGGCGTGCTTAACATCATTTTGACCAAGCTATTTTTAAAAGAAACCCTTCGCACAGAAAACCGCAATACCCAGCCTGTCGCCCAAACTTTTGTCAACTATCTTGATTTATTAAAAGACAAAACCTTTATTATACCTGCCGTCGCTGGGGGCTTATTGCAAGGGGCGTTCTTTATCTATCTGTCCATCTCTAGTGAATTGTTCATGATTCATTATGGCTTATCCGAGCAACAATTCGCCATCGCCTTTGGGGCGAACGCCTTTGGTTTTGTGGCATTCACTCAAGCCAATCAATTTTTGACCGCCCGTTTTCGCTTGGTGCAGCTTTTGCGTGCTGGTGCATTGATACAGCTGATTTCTGGCATATGCCTGCTGATACTCGCCCTGTTCTTTGATGGCAAAACTTATATGCCCTTGGTATTTGCGGCAATTTTTTGTTGTATTGCTGGACTTGGGCTTACGCAGCCCAACTCCGCCGCCATCGCACTCGCCTTTCAAAAAAAGCGTGCAGGAATGGCCGCCGCCATGCAAGGGGCAATGCAGTTTTCGGTAGGGACGTTTGGCGGATTGCTACTGGGCTTATTTAACACAAGCCCAGTGCTCAAGCTGGGTATTATCATCACCGCTTTGGTTGCCATAGGGGCTTTTTTGGTGTATCGACTGGACGGCAAGCTCGACTTGTCCAAGGTGGATTAGCCACATCAAACCGCTATGTTCGATGATTGCACTTGATGATTGTACTCGCTGATTATGCTCGATGATAAGGGTGGTGATTAATAATACTCATCGCACGGTACAATTGCTCAATCAGCACCACACGCACCAAAGGGTGTGGCAAGGTCAAATCCGACAGCGACCACTTAAAATCTGCCGCCGCCAGCACATCTGCCGACACACCGTCCGCCCCACCGATAACCAACGCCACATCTCGCCCATCTTGCATGGCGGTTTCTAGCTTATCCGCCAAGCTCTCGGTAGATATCATCTTGCCTTTGACTTCTAGCACCCACAGCACTTCTTTGGCGTGGCGTGCGTTCAAAATCGCTTGCCCTTCTGCCTGCTTATATTTGTCCACTTCGGCGATAGATGGGTTTTTACTGCGTTTGGCAGGAGCGATTTCCACCACTTCTACTGCCATCATCGGCAATATCCGCTTAAAATACTCATCAAACCCTGCTTGCACCCATGCAGGCATCTTGTGTGCCACGCTTAGAATTCGTAATTTCATCACCATCACCGTTGTTGACTTGCTTATGATGTGATTGTAACCCATTTTTTATCTTTTTTGTACAATTGTCTTAACTTTGTCAAAAAACTTTGCTACACTATAAGAGCAAAACTCAATACAGAAAAGGATATTGCCATGAACCAAAACAACCCCTACCAATCCCCACAAGAATACGAAGACGACTACGACGACACCGAATACGAATATGCAGGATTTTGGATTAGGTTTGTCGCCTATTTGATTGATATGTTGGCTGTTATATTGATTTTAACACCAGTATTAATACTGATGATTTGGCTTAACCTTGCTTCGTGGGACAACGAAGGTTATGACCTTGGCGATGCGGTATCTCAAGTTCTTGGTGCAGTTTTTTATATCTTTTGCTGGGTAAGATTTGCGACCACCCCCGGCAAATACCTGTTTAAGCTCAAAATCCTTGACGCTGATACAGGCGAACATCTCACGCCATTCAAGGCATTTCTTCGTTATATTGGCTACATTCCATCAGCCATCATAATGGGCTTGGGCTTTATTTGGATTGCCTTTGACGACCGCAAACAAGGCTGGCACGACAAGATTGCCAATTCCGTGGTAGTCAAAGAAATTCGCTAAGCCAACATAAGCCAATATAGTCGATTAAAATAAAAATGAGACAAGGCGACAACGTCCGCGGTGTACAAG
>JAUNUB010000087.1:0-5937 GCA_030538375.1 Moraxella sp.
CTAACTTAACTTAGCCAAATTCACCGCTGTGTCACTTGTGCTGTCTTAGCTTGCCTGTTATTTGTGTTTTGGGCTTGGTATAAACTGGCTTGAGTGTGTATCGCCTGCTTGGTTAATACGCTTTGTTTTGAATGCTAAAAAATAATCTAAATATCCCTTGACAATATTTATGAATTTAGAAATAATAAATAACAAATTAATGACACTCGATACAAATCACCATCAGTCAAGGAATGCAGCTGTGCGTCAGATTTTAACCAACAAACCAAAAACCAGTACACTTGATGTAACTCTGACCACTCGCCAGCCCGCCCACCACGCCACGCCGACCATGCTCACCCCAGATATTTTATTAAGCCTAAGACAGCCACGCAGCCAAAGCTATCTTGAGAGTCTGGCAAAGCTCGATGCAGGCACACATCATCACAACCAGCAAGCCATAGACGAACTAAAAGCCAGTATCAGCAGCGAATTGCCCATCGATGTGTCGGGGCTGCTGATTGGCGTGGTGTCAAAATGCTATCTTGGACACCCTTATGAAGTGCATACGCTGGATTTTTTTGGTGATATTATCGAGCATTACAAGACCCACGAAACCATGCGAGATGAGCTAGAACAAGCCAGAAGCCTTGCAGCGTCTGGCAGTTATGCCTGTATCGAAGTGTACCGTGGCAAGATGATTGCCATCGGTCATGACGGCAAAACAGCGGTATTGCAAGCTGTATAACAGACCAAAAACCGTTGCCAGTCCGCAATAACGGTATCTTGGCGTATTCTTGGGGCTATTAAATCATCAAATTATCAAACTAAATTATCACATCATTAAAAAAATCAAGGACATCATCATGGCAGAGCGTATTATTCACACCGCCGATTTATCTCGTATTAACAATGACTTGCGTAATTTGTCCCACGGTGTAGATGCCATCAGCGGGCAGGTAAATGTCATCGATAGCACCCTAAACCGTACTCGTGATGAGCTAGACCAACTCATCAAATCTTTTAGCGACTTTGTGGCGGCGGACACTCGTGCCAAAGAGCTGTCATTGGCAGAGACTCGCCAAGTCAAGGTACGTCAAGAGATTGATACCAAGTTTGGACACTATGGGCAAGTTCGGCGTATCGCCACAGGCATACTGCAAGCCAGTGATATTCAGATTGTCCGCCAAAATACCTTGCAAAATGCCACCGAAGAGCTGATGTTGCTCACACCGCAATACTGGCTTGCCCCTGCCTTGGTGGCATTAAGTGCGTGGCTCAACGATAATGCACCATTGGCAGAACGTGCCTTGGCAGAAGCCATCACTCGTGATGATGAAAAAACCAGTCTATTCTTTGCACTCATTAGCAAACGTGCTGACAGAGCAGACGCTTGTGCAACATGGCTGGCTCGCTACCTAGGGCAACAAGACCCAAAATTGTTGGACAGACAAACGGTCGTGCTGATTGACGCACTGGTAAGCGGAGTGTTTGGCATGGGGCTGCGTGCCAATTGCTTGACTACGGTCGAGAGCTGGGTTGATGAGCTAAAGGCACAAGCTGGCTTTGTGGACATTCAGCACCGCCAATGGAAAGATGCCATCACCAGCAAGCACAGCAATATAGACTATCGTGATAGCTATCCTTATCTTAGCAATGTGGCGGACACGAGCGACTGGCAAACCATTAATACCGCACTTAATCACAGCAATATTCACGCCACTTTGACCGACTATTTTGGCAAGATATTTCAAGGCAATATCACGCCTGCTGCCAGTCTGCGTGCCGAAGTGGATATTTTGCTTGATAAACTGGTGCAAAATTTTGATGATGAAGAGCTGCCCCTACGCCAGCAAGAACGCTACTGCCAAGCCGTCATTGATGCGATGGGGGATAAGCGTCATGCCGACAAAAATTACAAACTCACCCAGCACGCCTTAGACGACAAAGTGAGCTTTACCCAGCTGCTTACCAATGCCGCCATGCACCCCGAAAGCTCGCACGCCTCACTGGCAACCCAGCGATACGCCATCGCCTTATCTAAAGAATGGATTGACTACGCTCACCAAGATTTGACGGCAAATATCCGCCAAAATTTCCCAAGAGCCATTCATTTTGGGCTGGCAGACCCCGACATCACATGGCGTGGCAGCAGTACAGACGGCACAAATGAAAGCGAGCTGCTACAGTCGCTCCACAGCTTTATTGAGCAAGAACGCCAAGCCAAACTGGCACAGGTCAAACTCGCCGCTGCCACTTATGTCAAAGCGGTGATTGGCGTGGCGATAATAGCGTACTTTTTTGGTATTTTTGGCTTGGTGGTTGGTGGGGCTTTGTTGGCTTGGGCTTGGTGGGATTATCAAGGGCTTGGCAAGCGTCGCAGCTTTGTGAATGCACAATATGACGCACTGCAAGAATCTGCCGCCCAAGAGTTAAAAGCTGTTTTGGCGGACATTGTAGAAATGCGTATTCAGCTGACCAATCAAGACCGCCAAGCTGCCGACACCACCGCCTTGTTAGACAGTATTGTCGCCAAGGAATATGTGCTAAGCTCGCACAACAATGCTCGTGGGGTGTTGTGAGAAATGCTTGCCATTGCTATAGTCAATTAAAATTGCAATGATACTGTGTTGCCAACGTCCTTATGTACTACTTGTACTACCTTTGACGTTGTCGCCTTGTCTCATTTTTATTTTAAATTGACTATATTTGGCACTGGCAACATAGAGCTACCAAAAATATATTGTATAACAGATTGTATAAGGAAAACCTATGACTACGCCAAGAACCCTGCTCGGCACATTGCCCGATACCAATAACGCCGCAGATAATACCGACAAGGCAACAGATGACACAGCACACAAGCGGCAAGCACCGCTTAGCCAGCCAGCTGATGAGCTGTTTGTGGGGGCATTCCCTGCGTGGGATTTGTTGCCAAAATCTGGTTTTGTGCGGCGTGTACGTTCTGCTTAGTGGTTTGAGAGCCTAGAGCTTTGAGAGCTTGGTGGTTTGGGGCTTGAGAGTTTTGGGATTTGAGAATTTAGGAGCTTGCGATGTTTTCTCGTTTTTTTGGCAAAAAATCTACCGACACTCACGCTGTGCCTAATGACTTCCCCAAAGCCTTGCCACAAGTGCCGCCCATGACTTATGCCGAGTGGCGTGTATGCCTGCAAATTTTGCAAGATGGGCAGTTTGACGATGATATTTTGTGGTTGATGAGCAAAGGCGAGCTTAGCTTTACGCCCCACGTTGCCGAGCGGTTCGCCGAGCAGATGGCACTGGTGTTCAATAATCGCTTGACGATGTGTTCAGACAGACTTAATCGCAGCACAAGCTATGACGAGCAAAGTTTTTTAAAAGGGGTGTTTGCCACACGGCGTACTTTGACATTTTTGTACTGTGTCGCAAGCCTGCCTTGCTTTCACGGCGTACTACAAAAACATCTCAAACAAGAGATTGAACGCTACGCCAGCCAAAGCCAATCTAGCCTAGAGACCAGTGCCAAAAACGACAGAACAGGGCAAATGCTAAGCATGGTACGCCACAACAGCTTAATAAATTACGAAAAAACAGGCATTTGGACACCCAGCCATAACTCATCGGCAAATCCCTCTGTCAATGCCCAAACCACAGAGACGGCTATGCCAGCCCCATCGCAACATGTGAGAATGCGTAAATTTTTGTAATGCCAAGTAAGCCCCAAAAACAAGGTCTGCCAAACGCCATTATGCAATGCTGTCTAGGATAAGAGATTTTAAAAGTTTTATTGATTTTGCTTAAAGTTATGGTGAGTAGGGTGTCGCTAAGCCTGTCAACAAACGTGGATTTACTGCGTTACAGTTGGTAGTCAGCAGGGTATTTTTGGTAAGGTGCTTTGTTCAGCCGCCAATAAATACGCCCTACGAATTTCCCCTAAAAATTCTGCACTTGTCTCATTTTTAGTGCAAAAGCCGTGCGTTTACCGCAAATTTCAAACTTAATTGTTTGGCGTGATGAATTGTAGGCAGACCCTAATATCACGATACACAAGGATTTTTTATGAGTGATACCATCGAATTCAAAGCCACCTTAACACGCTATCTCAAAGCACGCATTCCCTTTATTTCTATTCGCAGTGCCGAACGTGCCAGAGTGCTGGAGATTTGTCGTGGGATTGTCGGTGAGCTGAACGCCAGCTTGTATGTACACACGCTCTCCCAAGGCACACGAGATATTGCCACAGGGCGTGCGGTGAATGACGACCGCTCAATCATCGGCGCGCTTGATTTTGCCAGCGGACAGATGACACAGCGACAAAACTTATCGTTTTTGTTGACTGAAGTGGTGGACTTAGAAGACGATACCAATTTTGCCAGACAATTGCAAGATGTGGTCATGTTGGCTGCCGAACACGGTGGCTCGGTCATCGTGATAACGTCCAAGCCTGTGTGGAGTCAGCTGCAGCGGCTTGGTATGTCGCTTACTTTATCCATGCCTAATGAAGATGAGATGTTGGCATTGATTCAAGAGCAAATCAACGCTTATCGTGGACATTTTCCGATAGAATGGGACGAAGCAGATGAGCGGCGTGCGGCAGCGATATTGGCAGGTGTCTCACGCATCGAAGCCGAAAACATCATCGCTACCTTGCTTGCCAATGGGGCAATTACCAAGACAGACCTAAACGAGCTTATGCACGTCAAAGACCGTATTTTTGCTGATATTTCGGGCATTGAACGTGTCGTTGTCAAAGCGGACTCATTGGCAGTAGGTGGGCTGGCAGGACTGCAGGCGTGGCTTGCCAAAGAAAAACCGCTACTCACCGCAGATTTGCGTGAGCGTGGCATTCGTCCGCCTAGGGGTGTGCTGCTGGTGGGCGTACCGGGCTGTGGCAAATCTTTATCCGCCAAGGCAATCGCTACCAGTTGGGGCTTGCCCTTGTACCGCTTGGACTTGTCTACCATTCATGGGCAATATTTGGGACAAAGCGAAGGCAGGTTAAAAGAAGCACTCACCACTGCCGACCATGTCGCACCCTGCGTACTGTGGATTGATGAGATTGAAAAAGGCTTGGCAGGGGCTGGTGGTAGTGGCGATGGCGGTACAGCAACACGTTTGGTTGGACAGTTTTTGTATTGGCTACAAGAAGCCACGTCAAGGGTATTCGTGGTGGCTACCGCCAATGATGTTTCAATGCTGCCCCCAGAGCTGCTGCGGCGTGGACGCTTTGATGAGCTGTTTTTTGTGGATTTACCCACGGCAGAAGAACGCCGAGATATTATCAATATCTATATTCGGCGTGGGCTAAAGGCAGGCATTGATGAGATGCTGATGAATGAGCTGGTGCAGCTGTCTGATGGCTTTGCAGGTTCTGACCTTGAATCTGCGGTGCGTGAAGTGGTCAAAGAAGCATTTTTGAACGGCGATAACATCGTCAATGATGAGTTGTTTCGCCGCAGCTTTAGCAATGTCGTCCCCTTATCCCAAACCAGTCCAGAACAGATAGAAGCCATTCGCCATTGGGGGCGTGAGCGTGCTGTAGCAGCGTCTGGACACAGTATCGCTCGCAGCGACAGCACTACCGTACGCAGAAGGGCGGTGCTGCAGTAAATGTTGTATAAACGGTCTTGAGAGATAGGGTCTATCCAGCTTTGTTTTTTAAGCTAAAAAACAAGATAAATGCAGCCGTTTTTTGACAGCTCCAAATTTAAACACGCTCCATTTTGGGTGAACCCCAGCTTCGCAAACTCGCTCACCCTATCAAACAAATCAAGCAGGCGTTGCTCCGCATGCGGCTAAGTAGTCAAGGATTTCATTGGTTTTGGCACTAAGTAGAGCCGTATCGCCTTTGGTTTCGATATTAAGACGTATGAGTGGCTCGGTGTTGGACGAACGCAGATTAAACCGCCATGTGCCAAAGTCAAGGCTTAGCCCATCTAGCGTGTCTTTGATTGGGGTGAGGGTTGGGGTGGGGGCCAA
>JAUNUB010000087.1:5947-9177 GCA_030538375.1 Moraxella sp.
CTAGTCCTGCGGTAATATCGCTGGCATTCGTCATTGCCAGTTTAAAATTTAGTTCACCTGAGCTTGGAAAACTGGTGATATAATCATTCACCAACTCGGAGAGCGATTTGCCAGTGGTAGACAGCAATTCGATGACGAGCAGCCACGGTATCATGCCACTGTCGCAATAACAAAAATCACGAAAATAATGATGAGCACTCATCTCGCCGCCATAGATTGCCCCTGTTTCACGCATGACTTGCTTGATGAATGAATGCCCCGACTTGCTGACATGGGCTACACCGCCGCACTGGGCGATGACATGTTCGGTGTTGTACACCACACGTGGGTCGTACACGATACTCTCGCCTGCGTGCTTGCCCAAAAAGGCTGCCGCCAACATACCCACGATGTAGCTGCCATCGATAAATTGCCCTGTTTCGTCAAACAAAAAACAACGGTCAAAATCGCCATCAAACGCCACACCAAAATCCGCCCCATGGTTTAGCACAGCGTCCGTAGTGGTGCGTTGATTGGCGATAATCATGGGGTTGGGAATGCCGTTAGGGAAGCTGCCATCGGGGGTGTGATGGTGCTTGATTAGGGTGATGGGCGAGCCTGCCAAGCGTCGCTCTAGCTCGTCCACCACAGGGCCTGCCGAGCCGTTGCCGCTGTTTAGCACGATGGTTTTTTTGCTGAATTTTTGCACGTCCACAAAGCTCATCAGCTTGTCGATGTAGGCGGTTTTGTCGGTGTTGGTGATGACTTTGCCTTTGGTGGCTTGGGTGAATTCACCACTTTGGGCAAGGGCTTGAATGTCTTTAAGCCCTGTATCGGCACTGATGGGGCGAGAGTCTTCACGCACGAGTTTTAGCCCATTGTAATTAATGGGGTTGTGGCTGGCGGTAATCTCAATGCCGCCCATTGCCTTGTAATGACTGGTGGCAAAATACACTTCTTCGGTGCCTGTCATGCCAAGGTCTATCACGTCCACACCAGCGTCGGTAATGCCGTCTATGGTGGCGAGTTTTAGCTCGGTGCTAGATGGGCGAATGTCGCTACCGATAACGATGGTGCGTGTGCTACCTTGGTGTTGGGTTTGCAAAATTTGGGCAAAGGCACGCCCAATGCGATAGGCGATGGTACTGTCAAGATTGACACCCAGCTCGCCACGCACGTCATACGCCTTAAAGCAATCAATGGTGATAGGGGCGAAAGTTGTCATAATTTTTTCCGTGTGGTTGGGTTGGTTTTTTCAACGGTGATTTTGGGAAGTTTTTTTAAGTTGTTTTAAACACTGCTTTGTTTTTTAAGAAAGCATTAAAAAGCATTAAGTAGACAAAATCGCCACTTCTTTGATATAGCTGATAAAATCCTGCTGGCTTTCGCCAAGTAATTCATCATCGCCCAAATGCTTGGCGTATTCAATCCACAAGAGCAGCTGATAGACGCTGTTAAATTCACTGGCGTTAAACTGACGCACAAACTGCTTGATGGTGTTTTCGTCGTGCAGCTGCAGACGTGTGTACCATGTTTCGATTTTCACGATTTGTTCGGGGGTGAATTTGATAGCAAACAATGCCTGCGTCAAGGCGTGGCGGTCTTCTTCGATGATGAGTTTACCCACACGCTTGATTTGACGGTTTTTGGCGGCGGCGGTACTGATGTCCGCTAGGTGTTTTAATTCGTCCAAAAAAAACTCACTGACAGGCAGGCTTGCCCAGTGTTTTTTTGACAAGCTCGCCAATGGTGTGGCAAGAGCTTGCAGGCGTTCGTGAGATTTTTTGATTTCGGTGCGTGAGACACGCATGTCTTGTTTTGACCAGTCGATATTCATAAGCGGTACATGATTGTTGATTGTTAAAAGGTTAAAAAAATAAAACGCATTACCAATGGCGTTTTTCTCGGTGTTTAATGGTGATGGGCATGGCAGCAGGCAAACTGTGTGCCAGCTGTGCGGCAACACGTTCTGCCACATATACCGAACGGTGCTTGCCCCCTGTGCAGCCGATGGCAACGGTTACTAAGTAGCGATTGTTGTGCAAAAAATTTGGCAACCAATCGCCCAAAAACTTGGCAACATCGTCCGCCATGGCATTGACTTCTGGATATTCATCAAAAAAGGCTTGGATTTCGCTGTCTTGCCCTGTTTTGGCTCGTAAGTTTTCATACCAATGTGGGTTGGGTAGGGTGCGTACATCAAAGACAAAATCAGCGTCAATGGGCGTGCCGTATTTAAACCCAAAGGACAAAACATTGACCGCCACCACATTGTCCACGCCCAGATGGTCGGCGACTTTTTCTTTTAATTCATGAATGTTTAGGCTGGTGGTGTCTATCTTGATGTCGGCACGTGTGGCGATGGGTTCTAGTAGGGTGATTTCGTGGGCGATGGCGTTGGGTAGGTTGTTTTTGCTTGCCATGAGTGGGTGTACACGGCGAGTCGCCCCAAAACGTGCCACCAATGTGCCTTCTTGGGCGGTAACGTACAAAATCCGCACTGCGGTTTCGCCATATTGTTGCACCAAGCTCTCATGCACCGCCCCAAAATCCGCCAAGTCCGCTTGGGGGGCACGTGCATCTACGCCTAGGGCAATCTTGGTGATACCGCTGCCTGTGATGAGTGTGTTAATGGCATTTGGCACGAGCGATAGGGGCAGATTGTCAATGGCATAATAAGCAAAGTCTTCTAGGATATTGAGCACCGAAGTCTTGCCCGAGCCACTGCGTCCAGACACGATGATGATTTGAATAGGAAGATTGGTCATGGCGTGTATTTTTTATGGGAATTGGGGCTATTATAGCAATGTTTTGGCATTTCTTGACAAGACTTTGTTGTAACTTTCTGTCCTCATTGTAGCACATTCACCGCCACAAAAAACACCCTTGAAAATATCAAGGGTGTAAACTGGCTAAGTCCAGCCATTTATAGTACTCAATCCCCAAACCAATACAAACCTACGATATAGTCGATTAAAATAAAAATGAGACAAGCCGACAGACCGCCGTGTACAAGTGGTACATAAGGGAGCTATCAACGTAAGTATCATTGCAATTTTAATCGACTATATAAGTGAGTTTGGCAACATTAGTCTACCCCAATGCCAATCACTAGTCAACCGCCTAATTTTGATGATGAAAAACAACACAGCCCACATACAGCCTTAATAATCGCTTGCTATACTGCTCGCATGTCATGCATCAAAAATCGAACAATCCACCCATGCAAATTGACCTATGCAATCGACCTA
>JAUNUB010000088.1 GCA_030538375.1 Moraxella sp.
TTGTTTGTTTAACTTTGTTTGTTTAAACGACACTCTGTTTAAATGATACAATGCAATATAAATGAAAATGACAGGGTCAATTTAGGTGGCTAGTTTACCGCATTTTGTCATATTTTGCCAATAGTATTACACGCCATTTATTAAGGAAATTTTGCAAGACGGTAGGATTTTTTAAATTGATGAATGTTTTTTGAGCGGTATTTGTGGTGTCAAGCCCTTGCGATGCCGTCAAAAAATTACTTGATATGGTCGATTAACATAAACATGAGACAAGGCGACAATACCCACCATGCGTTCGCCGTGTTACTTGCAGCACATAAGGTCGCCCACAACGCAAATATCGTTGCAACTTTAATCGACCATATAAAAATGCGATGGTGGCGAAATCACGCCAATAATGATAAGATACACCATCTATTTTGACCCTGTTTTATGACAATTCATGTTTTATGACAGCCCATGTTTTATGATAACAAAAGGTGCGTTATGCAAAGCCAAGCCCCCCATGCCACTTCTCACAATGCCGACTATGACGAAATTGGCAAATTCACACGGCTGGCAGATGAATGGTGGGACAGACAAGGGGCGTTCAAATCCTTGCATGACATCAACCCACTGCGGCTTAACTGGATAGAAGAGCAAGCGGCGGCGGTGTATGGCGACGGCTTGGCACACAAAAAAGTGCTGGACGTGGGCTGTGGTGGCGGTATTTTGTCGCATTCAATGGCGGTGCGTGGGGCAAATGTGCTGGGCGTGGATTTGGGCGAAGCCAACCTAAAAGCTGGCGAAATCTACGCCGCTCGCACCGAGATGAGCGACACTCTTGCCTTTCGCTGTGTGCCTGTCGAAGCCTTGGCGGACGAGCAAGCTGGGCAATACGATGTGGTAACCTGCATGGAAATGCTCGAACACGTCCCCGACCCTGCCGCCATCGTGCAGGCGTGTTTTCGCTTATTAAAGGCAGGTGGCGTGTGCGTGCTGTCCACCATCAATCGCAATCCAAAATCCTACCTATTCGCCATCGTCGGAGCGGAATATGTGCTACGCCTTGTGGATAAAGGCACGCACGATTTTCACAAATTCATTACCCCAGCAGAGCTTGACACCATGGCAGTGCAGGCTGGCTTTGTACGCCATGATATGACAGGACTGCATTACAACCCCTTGACCAAACGGTTTTGGCTGGCGAATAATAACGTCGATGTCAATTATATGATGGCATTCACCAAACCGCATTAAACCGCATTCATCACTGGAATAACCATGACAACACTCAATACATCAGCAGCACAAGCCCCTTTTAGTGCGGTGCTGTTTGATTTGGACGGCACGCTGATTGACACCGCTGCCGATTTTATTCGTATTATCAAGCAGATGTGTACCAAATATGGTCATGCTTGCCCCAGTGATATTGCCATTCGTGAGCAAGTCTCGGCAGGGGCAAGGGCGATGGTGAAACTGTTATTCGGTGATGAGCTTGCCAATGCAGATGACGAAAATCAAGTATTATTGCAATATCGTCAAGAGTTTTTGGACGCTTATGAAGCCAATATCTGTGTGGACAGTCGGTTGTTTGCAGGCTTTGACGAACTCTTGACAACGCTCGAAACCAAAGGCGTGCCTTGGGGTATCGTTACCAACAAGCCACGCTATTTGGCAGAGCAACTGCTGGACAAACTCGCCCTTAGCAATCGCTGTGCGGTGCTGGTATGTCCTGACGATGTAGTAAACACCAAGCCAGACCCCGAGCCGCTGTTTTTGGCGTGTCGCACGCTTGGCATAGTGCCGACAACAGCGGTGTACATCGGCGACCATATTCGTGATATACAGGCAGGGAATGGGGCAGGTATGACGACCGTTGTGGCGGAGTTTGGCTATCTGTCCCAAGCGGACAAAGCAAGCCTACACGAGTGGCAAGCCGATGTGCTAATACCCACACCACAAACACTTAGCGAATACATCTTGGCAAATGTGTGATATTCATCATCTTAACTTATGCCGAATTTGAGTTCCACAATAACCAATAGGCGTGCCTTATCAGCAATTTATAGTCATTTAAAATAAAAATGAGACAAGGCGACAGCGGCCGTGGTGTACAAGTAGTACATAAGGGAGCTGGCAACGTAAGTATCATTGCAATTTTAATTGACTATAAAACACAAAAAATACGGAAAAAACAAACCAATGACTACCATCAATCACAACGACATTCGCAACTTTGCCTACCAAGACAATTGCCTACAAGATAAGATTATCTTGGTTACAGGGGCAGGCGATGGCATTGGCAAAGTGACGGCACTCACCTACGCACGGCTTGGGGCAACAGTGCTGCTACTTGGCAAGACCCAAAACAAGCTAGAAACGGTGTATGACGAAATAGAAGCCCTTGGGTTGCCGACAGCGGCGATATTACCCATGGATTTGGCAAAGGCGAGTTTTGCCCAGATGAATGAGCTGGGTGGATTGATTCAAAAGGAGTTTGGCAGGCTGGACGGCATATTGCACAATGCGGCGATTTTGGGGGCTTTGACACCGCTTGAGATGTACGACCCCATCACCTTTGCAGAAGTCATACAAGTGAATATGACCGCCCCATTTATGCTGACACAGGCGTTGTTTGGCTTGCTGCAAGCCGCTCCGTCAGCGTCCGTGGTATTCACCAGCAGTAGCGTGGGTGCTAAGCCCCGTGCCTTTTGGGGAGCTTATGCCCTATCCAAACAGGGGCTAGAAGGCATGAGCGAGATATTCACCCAAGAAACGTGCAATCACACCACCTTACGCTTTAACGTTATCAATCCGGGAGCAACACGCACCAACATGCGTGCCCATGCCTTTGCTGGCGAAGACCCAATGACCCTAAAAACCCCTAATGAGATTATGGCGACTTATGTGTATCTGATGACCGATGAAGCCAGCGGCGTGAAAGGGCAAGTGATTGACTGCCAGCCAAAGTGATAAGAGTTATAAACCACCATGTGAGATTGATTTAATTAGAGTTAATTTTAACGCAAAACTTGACAGATAGCACACTAAAGTACCATATTTTGCCACTTGATGTTGATGTTAACCAAACCACAACCCAAACTCAGTATTCAATATAAGGCAACCCCCATGACAACCCCCGCCCAAAAAAAAGCCCATAAAAACTATGAGCAAAACACCCGATTTAAAATGGCGTTAAGTCTCAACAGACAAAAAGACGCTGAGATTATCAAATATTTAAAAAACATAGATAACGTAAGCGGCTATATCAAAGATTTGATTTTAAAAGATATGCGAGAAAATCAATAACTCACAAAAAGTCAAAAATAGAGCAACAACTATAACCAACGATATTTTTTCAAAGCACACCAAAATAAAACCGCCAAGTACAAGTATCATGACTTGGGCTTGACGGTTTTGCTTTGGGTGATTTTTGCTATAAGCCTATCGCACTTAACCCTTGTGAGCAAACTTAGGGTCAGCTGCCGCAGTAAACAGAATGTCTGTCGATGAGTTTAACGCCGTCTCGGCAGAATCTTGCACCACACCGATGATAAAGCCAATGGTAACCACTTGCATGGCGACATCATTGTCGATACCCAGCAAGCTACACGCCATAGGAATAAGCAACAAAGAACCACCTGCCACCCCAGACGCACCACACGCCCCAATAGCACCAATGACCGCAAGTAGCAATGCCGTGCCAAAGTCCACAGGAATGCCTAGCGTGTGAGCTGCCGCCAAAGTCATGACATTGATGGTGATGGCAGCCCCAGCCATATTGATAGTCGCTCCTAGGGGAATGCTGATAGAATAGGTGTCTTCGTTCAGTCCTAGCTTGCGAGCCAAATTCATGTTCACAGGGATATTGGCGGCAGACGAGCGTGTAAAGAAAGCGGTAACGCCAGATTCACGCAGGCATTGAAAGGTTAAGGGATAGGGGTTGCTGCGTGTCATAACAAAGACCATGAGCGGATTGACCACCAAGGCGATAAATGCCATTGAACCCACCAACACCGCCAAAAGCTGCCCATAACTTGCCAACACGACAAAGCCAGTTTCGGCGACCGTTTCGGCGACCAAACCCAAGATACCAAAAGGTGCGATGGCAATCACCCATTTGACCACTTGCGTTACTGCATTTGATAGGTCTGCTACCACGGTGCGTGTGCTGTCTGTGGCATGACGCAGTGCCAAGCCAATCAAGATTGACCACGTCAAAATACCGATATAATTGGCATCGCTAATGGCAGAGACAGGATTGGCAACCGCTCGCATAACAATGGTTGTCAAGACTTCTTTAAGACCACTAGGAGAGCTTTGTTCTGCAGCTTCTGCAATACCAAGCCCTGATATAACCGTAGGGAAAGCAAAACTGGCAACCACGGCGGTCAAGGCAGCGGCAAATGTCCCCACCAAGTACATTAGTAGCACAGGCTTGATATATACTTGTCTGCCTGCTTGATGTCCTGTAATGGCTGCCATCACCAAAATAAATACCAGCAAGGGAGCAATCGCCTTTAACGCCCCAACAAATACCGAACCCAAAATACCCAGACGCAAGCCCAGCTCTGGGGCAAACTGTCCAATCAACGCCCCCAACACCAAGGCAACCACAATCAAAGGCACAAGCCCTGCACGCACATAGGCATCAACCAATTTACGCATAACGCCACTCCAAAAGCAAGCTCACCACCCATTCAAAGCCAATCGGCCAAACCGCTGCCAATTAAATAAGTTAAATTGATAAGTGATGATAAAAATCCAATAAATAAAATTTGTTACAATAAACCTTGTTAAAAGTTACGCTACTATAACACCATTTTCACAGAAATGTCATTATTTTTTGTTAAAGGGTTTTTGTGATTAAGTGTTCAAAAAATCACCACCAAAAATTTACAGTCAAAAAAAGAGATGGCAAGTATCAACCTGCCATCTCTTTTGTCGGTGTTTTACCAGCCAATTACCCAGCTTGATTTGCCAAATATTGCACCAGCATTGGCACAGGACGACCTGTTGCCCCTTTGTTTTCACCACTTGTCCATGCTGTGCCTGCGATGTCTAAGTGAGCCCATGCTTGACCGTCTTTGATAAATCGCTGTAGATAGCAAGCCGCCGTGATAGAGCCGCCTTCACGTCCGCCGATATTCTGTACGTCGGCAAATTTGGACTTAAGCTGTCCATTATACTCATCATCTAGGGGCATTTGCCATACCAAGTCGCCTGTGTGTTCGCTGGCAGATTGTAAGGCAAACAGCGTGTCTTCATCATTGCAATACAAGCCAGAACGCACATTGCCAAGGGCAATCACGCACGCCCCTGTCAAAGTCGCAGCGTCAATGATGGTGCATGGCTTGTAATTGTCCTGCACATAGCACAAGGCATCGCACAACACCAAACGACCTTCAGCATCGGTATTTAATATCTCAACACTCATGCCATTCATGGCGGTAACGATATCACCGGGGCGAGTGGCACGCCCAGATGGCATGTTTTCGGCACACGCCAGCACGACTACCACGTCAAGTACCAAATTTGCTTCGCACACCGCCTTAATCGTGCCAAGCATGGCGGCAGCTCCGCCCATATCGTATTTCATCTCGTCCATACCAGCTGATGGCTTGAGCGAAATACCACCTGTGTCAAAGGTAATGCCTTTACCAACCAAGGCGATAGGATTGTCCAGTTTGGCTTTTTTGCCCTTGGTAGGCTTGTCTGACTTGCCACGATACTCAAGCACGATGAGCTTGCCTTCTTCGTCCGAGCCTTTAGAAACCGCCAAAAAACAGCCCATGCCCAGTTTTTCCATCTCTTTTTCACCAAGCACGCTCACTGATAGCTTGTCGCTGTGGTCTTTGCCGAGTTGTTTGGCGATGTTGGCAAGCTCGTTTGGGGTCATGATATTGGGCGGTTCGTTGGCAACATCACGCGCCAAATTTTGTCCTAATACGACCGCTTGCACCAGTTGCAAGGTGTCTTTGTATAGCTTGGTTTCGACTTTGGTGTTGATAAAATCGATGGCGGTGATAGCGTCCGCCTTGCCTGCGTCTGATTTGTAGCTGTCAAAACGATACGCCGACCCAAGCAAGCGACGCACAAACTGTCCAAAATGCTTCTCACAAATCACATCACCCCATGCGATGATGGCTTTTTGGTGAGATTTGATGGCTTTGTAGGTGCTGGCGATGACCTTATTAATGCCTGCTGCCAGCGTGTCCAACGTGCCAATACCGATGATGGTGATGATGGGTAATTCATTGTTTTGTAAAGAATAATCGCTGATACTTTCACCAGCATTACCTATAAAATTGGTTGCTTTAATCAAGGCTGCTGCACGCTCGGTATGTTCGGCGGCAGGCAGATTGCCAAGCAGATTGCCGTCTTTGTCTGCATACAGCACAATCACTGGCAAGGGATTGTTTTTGCTGGGTTTTTTTAAGATAATCTCGGTAGAAACGGTAAGTTTCATAAATTAGTCCTTGTGTGATTAAACATCAATCAAATGGCTTGCAACAACCAAAAGCCTTGGCACAGCTTTTGACGTAACCTATTGTGTCAAAAATTAGCCGCTTTGTCAAAAAATAAACCACGCCAAGCCCACTTCAAGATTGATTGCACCGTTTATTCACTTATTCCATGATATTTTGTGAGAACTTACAAAGATTTACCCAAAATGGGCTGAATTTTGGTATGATAGCGGTTTGTTTTTTATCATTTAATAAAAAGATATTTTTTGTGATTTTACGCCGCTACATAACTCATCAAGTCGCTATAACCACCGCCCTTGTGCTGGGCTTTTTGGTGGTGATGTTGCTTGGTGGGCGTTTGATTCGTTATTTTGGCATGGCGGCAGAAGGTGGGCTACAGCTGTCGGTGCTGTTTAGCTTGATTGGTTATAATTTGCCGTATTTTCTTGAGCTGATTTTGCCGTTGTCGTTCTTTGTGGCGTTGATGTTGGTTTTTGGTCGCTTGTATGCCGACAGCGAGATGGCGGTGTTTAATGCCAGCGGTGTCAGCCGTGGTAAATTGGCAAGGCTGCTTATACCGCTGGTGCTGGTTTTATTTGTCTTTGAAGGGTGTTTGACCATCATTGCCAAGCCGTGGGGCGTGCGTGAAGCTCAAAATATTTGGCAAAATCAATCTCTGGTACAGATATTTGATTTAATTCGTCCACGCCAATTTGTCAGCAGTGGCAATTACCATCTGTATGTGGGCGAAGTGGGGGACAATCGAGAGTATCTTAAAGACGTGATTGTGGTGCAGTCGGACACACACAGCCAAGTGGCAGCTTCTGCCTTGCCAAGCCTACCCAGCGGACAGCTCACCAAACTCAAAAAAGACACCGTGATTTTTGCCAGTACCGCCACGCAAGTGGCACGAGATGACAATGTGCTACAGCTGGACTTGCACCAAGGCAGGCGTTATGAAGTCAATCCTGCCACACGTGAGTACAATCAAGTGGGCTTTGAGCGTTATCGTATCAGCTTAGATATTACGCCAACCATCGACAGCCAGCCTGCCAAGATAGAGACGTGGCGATTTAGCGAACTTATCGCTACGCATAGCTTGGCAGCACAGGCGGAGCTGGGTTATCGTATGAGCTTGCCATGGCTGATACTGCTTGCACCCATTTTGGCATTGCCACTGTCTTACACACGTCCACGTCAAGGCAGATGGGCAAAACTTGTGCCATCGGTATTTGTGTTCGTGGCGTGTGCGTTGATTATCATTTCTCTTAAAAATCCCATCGAAAAAGGCAAAGTCGGTGTGTGGATATATCCTGCTGTGCTGGTGATGTTTTTTGGCATGGCGTTATATGCCAATTATCATGGACGTGTGATGACAAGGTTTCGTCTGGGCGATAATGCCAAAGGTGGTGCGGTATGATTTTATCCGCCTATGTAAGACGCTCGGCATTCTTGGCAATGAGTGCTGGGGTGCTGGCACTGTGGTGCTTGCAGATGTTGTTTGCCTACTTGGCAGAGCTTGACAGCTTAAACGACACTTATCAGTTTACTGACGCACTGCTATATATCTTGTACCGTTCGCCTTATTTTTTTGTGCAGTTTGCCCCCACTGGGGTACTGCTTGGGGCGGTGGTAGGTTTGGGGCTATTGGCAGGCAACAGCGAGCTTTTGGTCATGCGAGCCGCTGGCGTTAGCCTGTATCGCATTATCGGCTGGGTAATGATACCTGCACTGCTGTTCGTGGCGTTATCATTGTCCATCAACCAATGGCTACTACCCATCAGCAACCAATACGCCGCCCAAAAAGGCAAGCCCCTGCACGACATCATCAGTATCAATGGCTATTGGACATTGGTGTCAGATGAGCAATCCCAAAATAAAGACGTGGTGTATATCAGCTATGCCGATAACAAGGGCAATCTGGGCGACATCAAGCGGTGGCGATTGGCAGATGGGCAACTGGTGTCGGCACTAAAGGCGAATACTGGCAAATACCTACAGGCACGAGACGAACACTATGAATGGCAACTTGATGACGTGGATATGCTTAAAATTCACGGCTATCAAACCACGACCACGCACAATGACAGCGAGACGCTCACGCTGCCCATTGCCCCAAGCTCGGTACATCTGCTCACCAAAGAACCCGAAGACTTATCGCTCACCAACTTGTACGACCACAGACAGCTCATGATTCATCAAGGCACACGCTCGCCACGCCATGAACTTGCCTTTTGGCAAAAATTGTTATCGCCTTTTGCGGTGCTGTCTTTGGTGTTGATTGCCTGCTCATTTGTCTTTGGCTCATTACGCTCACAAAGTTTGGGGCTGCGTGTGGTGATGGCGTTATTGACAGGCTTACTGTTTAGTTATTTGACGGATTTGTCGGGTTTTGTGGCACTGGCGATGGGTTGGTCGCCGTGGCTGATGGCGTTATTGCCTATCGTGCTAAGTGCTTTGGTAGGCATGTATCTGCTTAACAAAAAAGGCTGAGCGTACAGTCCAGTCATTCTTTCTTCTTGTTATTACAACCACGTAATTAAAGTGTGGGCTAACCGCCACACTACCATTTCTTGAGCTTCATCACTTAATATTGGTGGGCTAACGCCGCACCCTACCAACCAATATCGCTATAATACTTACGGTATTTTAGGTTGCTTTACTGTGTGTCATTTTGCGTGATAAATGCTCAGTACAGCTTATCA
>JAUNUB010000089.1 GCA_030538375.1 Moraxella sp.
GCCATCGTACTATTGCTATTGGCTTGATAAAAGATATCTGGCAAATGAGTGATAATAACATCAGTATTATTACTATGTATAAAGGCATTAATGGCGTAATGAGACAGTTCGTTAGTTTCTTGTGGGGTTTGTATAGATTTGATTTGGGATAATAACAATTGATTGCCCATATCATGTTGATACTGCCGAACATTACTCTCGGCATACATCAGCAAATCATGGCGTGTGCGGATTGTGTCATCACCTACAGTTTTTAGTGCATGGTAAGTATAGTCAAATAAATTCACTTTAAGACGAGAAAAACGAGTGCAGATAGTACAAGTAGTACAGCAAGCGAGTTTGACGACGTATTAAAGTGAATTTAAAAGACTATATTTAGCATATTGGGCAGTACCGCTACAATATCCACCCACATCAATGCGTCATTAATCACTCCTTTAAAGCCGCTGTCGTTAAAACTATTGCCGCTATTTTGCCAATTTTGCGCTTTGTATAATTCCCACAGAATATTGGCTTTTTGGCTTTCGGTAAGTTTTGGGTTATTGACTACTGCTTTATCAATCATTTTGGCAAATTGCACAAGATAAGACTGCACCTTATCATCATTCGCCGAGAGAATATCAGAAGTGTCATTGATATTAAATGGTGCGTTATCAATAAAATTTTTTAGAGTTTGATAAATATCAGCTTCATTATTTGTCGGTGAAACTGGTATTGTATTTTGTGGGTGATTATTAGGGTAATTACTGGGATAATTATCATCAAAAGCCGTATGGTATTTTGGTTGCTGTTTGGCTAGCTGATTGATAGAATAAGAAGATTTTGGATAAAAGCAATAAATTATACCAATGCCAAATATTAGCAACATAAAGCAAAGTATCGTAGCCAATACCAATTTTTTATTCGCAAGGCTACTCATGACATAACATTGACAACAATATAGTTATTGGTAAAATTCATCACTTAAATATACCCAGCCATCAAAACCGCTTATCCCTTTGGTCTGGCAGTCCTTCATAGGCTTGTCCAAAGGCAGGCAAGGGCGTGAGTGCAATCGTCGTCGCAGGGAGTTGATAGGCATGGATTAAACGCCAATTTGCCACATCATCATTGACTTGAATATAATATTTGGCAGGCGTGGGGTCAAGCTGGACTTTGCCTTGATACAGGTTGTCCTTGACGTGAGTAAGCTCAAAATCACGGTCTCGGCTTTTGTCCGTGGCGTGCGAGATGACGGCTTTTAGGCTGGCAGGGTAACTCAAAGGCGTACCATTGCGTAGCGTGCCAGTTTGAGTGCTGTCTGTGGGGAAATTTAGCTCAAACCTTACCACATCTGCACCAGCAAAGCTCATATTGCCTGCCACACCAAGGTCATACGCCAGCTGGTCTTTTGACGCATCTTGATATAGTGCCTTGCCGTCCATATACCAGTCATCACGCACCGTTGCGTCCTGTGCTCTGATGGCATAAATGACAAAAAAGATACACGCCACCACCACAAAGGCCGGCAAACCGATAACGAACACCGTAACCATATAATTTTTGTACCATATCGCCCCTTTTTTTGGCTGGTTTAACTGGTTGGGATTTTGGGGGTTGTTTGTTTGGGGGTTTTGAGTATTGTCAGAAATAGCGGTCATAATCTTATCACAGGGCAAAAAATCAAGCCCCATTGTATCACAAGTATCGCAACTTTTGACACAATGGGCGGCACAATAAGCAGTGCAATGGAGCTTGCTTTGGCGAGCTTAAATCGCTCTACAGTTTAAATCATTCTACGATAAAGAAGTCGTTTTGGCTAACGCTGTATTTACCGTCTTTGGTGTACACGGTAATGATAACAGGGGTACGCCCTTTGGCAACTTTGGTGGCATCAGCAAGCAGACTGATAGGCAAATCATAAGTTTCGTTGGCAGGCAATGGCAGCTCTTTGATACGAGAACGCAGCTCAATGCCGTCCACAGGCTCAAGTTTGACCATATAAGTCTGTTTTTCGTCGGTTTTATTGACGATTTTTAGCACATAGCTGTTTTGTATTTGCCCTTCACGGTTGATGGTGGACAGATGTCCACGATCGTGGCGAATGTCCAGCTCAATCGGCTTACGCCCCATCAATACCATTGCCGCCGCTACGGTTACTGCTGTCAATAGCCCTACATAAGCAAATATACGCCAGCCGATGATTTTGGTTTTTTGTTTTTCGACTTGTTGGCGTTCTGTGGTGTATAGAATTAAGCCCCGTGGCTTGCCAACTTTGTCCATGATTTCGTTACAGGCATCGATACACGCCGCACATTGAATGCACTCAACTTGCAAGCCATCACGAATGTCAATACCTGTAGGACACACTTGTACACACATTGTACAATCTACGCAGTCGCCAAGGTCGGGACGCTCTGCCCCTTTTTTGCGTGCACCCCTTGGTTCACCACGCTCAAAATCATAAGAGACAACCAAAGTATCCTTGTCAAACATCACGCTTTGAAAACGTCCATAAGGGCAAATATGCACGCACATATGTTCACGCATGTAGCCAGCATTGATGTGCGTTACCGCAGTGATAAGCAAGAAAAACACCCAAGTGTACTTGCCCCAACCCATAAAGAACGGCATATGTCCGTTAAAAAACAGATAATCCGTCCCCACAACCAGTGCAATAAAGGTCAAGGCGGTGATTGCACTCATCACGCCCCATATCAGATGAATAAGCAGCAGCTTGCCCAGTTTGCCAGCACTCATCGGCTCTTTGTCAAATTTTATGCGTTTGTTACGTTCGCCCAGCACCCATTTTTCAACATGCTGATACAGATGTACATATATCGTCTGTGGACAAGCATAGCCGCACCACACACGCCCTGCATACACCGTAACCACAAACAACAAATACGCCGCAATCATAAAGACAAAGGCAAAGAAATAAAAGTCCTGCGGCATGAAGGTTGCCCCAAAGACATAAAATTTTACGTCCATGACATTGAACAAAATCGCTTGATGATTATCCCATCTTAACCACGGCATAATCAAAAAACCAATCAAAATCAAATACATGCTTACCAAGCGAATGCTCTGATATTTCCCCTTGGCAAAGCGTGGGTGCACACGTTTTTTTTCGGCAGTAGGCTCATGCACCGCAATATAAGCGGTTGGTTTTTTTGGCGTAGCTTTGGTTTTTGCGGAACTGTCTGCTGGTGGATTGGCAGGCTTGTTTGGTGTGGCGTTTGGCTCGTTTTGGTCGGACATGGTCGCACCTTAACTGGCAATATGAAAAAAATAAGGCTACTCAAGTATTTGACATCAATAACATCAAATATGTTTGAATATCCTTAAAAAACGAGCGTATTTTAACATTTTTTATCACCGATTGTCATTCTTTTGACACATTTTATCCATTTGTCAAATTCAGTATTGGAATAAGCAAATCTTACTATCGCATTATTAGGAATAATAATAAAAATAATAATTGATTGCAATTATGACAAAATTATGAAAATTTACCCCCTATTGTCATCATTTTTTGACACAAAATTCAAAAAATTAATCATCAGCGTGTTATAATACGGCGTTTATTTTTTGAATTCTCAAACAGTTATGAAAAATTCTCCAAGCTCGCCCCCTAGCACTTCAACCGATATACAGACTGGCTTTTTTGCGCGTCTATTTATGCGTTTGTGGCAGGGGTTTTTGATAACGGTGGGCGGACAGCAGTTTTTTCGTATTTTTTCGCCGTGGGTGAAGTGGCTGGCTGGTATCGCCTTTATTTTGTTGAGTGTCGGCTCGGTATGGGGTTTGGGCTTTGCACCGCCCGATTATCTACAGGGCAATAGCTACCGCATTATCTTCATTCATGTGCCAACCGCCAGCCTTGCCATGAGCATCTATTTTGCGATGAGCGTGCTTGGGGTGATTTTTTTGGTGTGGAAAATCAAGACTGCCAACATGGTTGCCCAAGCCATTGCCCCCATCGGTTTTATCGCCTGCGTGCTAAGCCTGCTGACAGGCTCAATCTGGGCAAAACCCACATGGGGGACGTACTGGGTATGGGACGCACGCTTGACCAGTATGCTGATTTTGGCGTTTTTGTACGCAGGGGTGATGGCGTTATTTGCCGCCTTTGCCAACAGCAACAACCGTGGCAAGCCAGCGGCGATATTGTCCATCGTGGGAGCGGTCAATCTCCCCATCATCAAATATTCGGTAGAATGGTGGAATACCCTGCACCAAGGGGCGACTTTCACCGTTACCAAAGCCCCAAAAATGCCCCCCGATATGTGGATACCGCTGCTTTTGATGATTGTCGGCAGTTATTGCCTTGTCGCAGCCCTTGCCATCTATCGCACCAATACCCTAATTCTAAGCCGTGAACAAGGCAAGACATGGGTGCAAACCATGCTAGCTAAGAAAACCAAAGGGAGCTAAGTGATGACACCGTATTTTGAAAGTTTTGCCGACTTTATCAGCATGGGTGGACATGGCGTTTATGTGTGGCTGTGCTGGGGCTTGGTGCTGGGGGCAGCAGTATTGGGTGTGTGCTATGCCAAGCACGAACGCAAAACGCTTATCAAAAAAATACAGCAAAACGCCCTAAGAAAATCCACTCGCCCAAGCAAAGCACGCCAATAAGCACACGTATAACGACAAGCCAGTATTTCAATGGTCAAGTAAATTAGTCAAATAACTTAGCCAAATAAATTCACTTTAAAGATAAAAAACGAGCATAGACAGTATAAATAGCACACAAGTGAATTTAAAGACTGTATCTGTATCATCTGCAAGCCAAGTTAATTGTTAATTAATAGGTACATTCATGAACAAAGCACGCCAACAAAAAATGATGTGGGTCATCGCCATGCTAGTAGGCACTGTCATTGCAGTGGCACTTATTTTATATGCCATGCGTCAGCAGACGGATTTTTATTTTGACCCCACTGCCATCAGCCAAGGCGAAGCCCCCCAAGCCAAACGCATTCGTGCTGGGGGCATGGTGGTGGCAGGCTCGGTACAGCGTGATAGTGCCGACCCTGTCAAGGTACAATTTGCCATCACCGACTACCAGTCCGTTGTGCCTGTTACTTATCGTGGCGTGCTACCCGATTTGTTTGCCGAAAATTCTGGCATTGTGGCAACAGGTGAGCTGCATGGCGATACCTTTGTAGCGTCCGAAGTACTCGCCAAGCATGATGAAAATTACATGCCCCCAGAAGTTGCCAAATCTCTAAAAGAAGACCATGCCGCTCGTGGTACAGATACCAGTGGTGAGCAGTTTGTACCAGCCACACCGATGAGTGAGATTGACGAACGCCCAGCCGTGCAAGAAGTAGCCGAGCCAGTGAGCGAACAGCCTACGCAATAAACGTTAAAGGCGTAATAGAGAGATTGCAAAAGGGGAATACCTTGCCGAACTAAAAACTTGATAAATAGCAGCTTTGCATATTTAAAAAAGTTTTCATAAATTCGCTTCGTGGATTTTGCCACACAAGTAAGATGTGCTACAATGGTAAACAGTTCTTGGTTGAGGGTAATTTATGACGACACTTGAACAGCAGAAAGCAAAAATGCAAGCAAATTTGAAGCGTGTGAAAAATTCGATTGATGAGCTTGGCGTGGTTGTGGCAAATAGGGAGCTTAGTCATGCCAACATTGTTTAAAAATGGCGTCTACTTCTTTTGGCGTGATAGCAAATTTAAAATTGTCTACGACAAAAGAGCAGTTGATTTAGATGAAGTTGTCTCTGTTTTTCAAGACCCAAACGAAATAACTCAAATCGATGACAGATTTGATTATGATGAAGAAAGATTACGCACCATTGGTATGAGTAAATACGGCAGATTACTTGTGGTCGCATGGACTGAGGTTGATGATGAAAATGTAACCATCATCACAGTTTACAAGCCATCAGATACCCAAATCAAGGAATATAGCCATGCAAATTAAAAATATTGAAACCTGTGATTTTGAGTTTGACCGCAAAAAACAAGTAACCCCAAAATCCTTACAACGTTTTAAAGACAATGCGAAGAAACAATCAAATGAGAAATTACTTGATGACGACATTGTTTTTTGGCTCTCTAAACAAGATAATGACACCAAGCATCATATTAGCGAAATGATACGCCATGCAATGCAGTTGCCAAAAATGGTAGATTAGGAGCTATGTCTAGGGTCTGTTGACATTTCGTCTTTGTAGATAAAAATGAGATAAATAGCCCTTCTTTCAAGGAAAAAACGCAGGTTGATAGTTATTCTCTATCAAGCAAGTTTTTGACGATGAAAGACAAGATTTAGCCATTTTTAGCACAAAAGCCGTGTGTTTACCACAAATTTCAAACTTAATTGTTTGGCGTGATGAGTTGTCAGCAGACCCTAAATAAGGCTTTGGACATAGTCATTTTGTGCGTTCCAATAGTTCTTGTATATCCTTAAATATATTTACCGTCTTTAGGTCTTTTGGTATTGGTCGCCAAAGTTCAATTAAGTCATCATAAATAAGCAAACAAAATTCGTTTGACAACTATGTATTTTCTGTTTTAGAATAAGTATTCGCACAATATCTTGTGTTAACACCTAAACTTAATATCCAAAACCAGCACCCAAAATCAATACTCCCTAATCCAAGGAATGAACACCATGACTGCCAATAGATTTACCAAACAATCCGCCTTGCTGGCTACTTTACTCGTCTCTGCCGTGGCATTGACCGCCTGCAACAATTCAAAAACCACTGTTGCCAGCCCCCAAGCTCCAAGTGCACAGACAGCTACCGCAACAGCCAAACCAAACAGAGCCGCTGGCGTATGGATTGATGTGCGTGGTGCGGACGAATATAACCAAGGTCATCTTGACGGTGCGTTAAACATCACCCACGAAGACATCGCCAAAAAAATCACCGCGGTAGAACCCAACAAATCCGCCCCTATTAACCTGTACTGCCGCAGTGGTCGCCGTGCTGAAGTGGTGCGTGAAACCTTGATGGGCATGGGCTACACCAACGTAACCAACCACGGTGGTTATGAAAATTTGCTAAAACAAGGGATTAAATAAACCTTGAATTTATACCCCCCCCTTAAAAAATGGCAATCATATGTGTGATTGTCATTTTTTTTGCTCCAAGCCTTTTGTTGCCTATTGCTCGCTGATATTGGTGTTTTTTGTGGCAAAACTTTACAACGCTGGTGTATTTGTCAAAATTACCCTACAATGGTGATATTCTTTAACTGACATACCGCTGTTGCCATGACATTTATTCGCTTTTCTATTCGCTTTTTTGCATTTCGACAATCTGCTCTCATGCTGACGCTAAGCCTTGGTCTAGGCGGTCTTGGCATATCACAAGCAAGTCATGCCAACTACACTGCCGCACCAATCCGTGCAGGCTTTAGCGAAACGCACATCAACCGTCTGATTGCCGAATGGTCGCTCCAACAGGTCAATGGTGGTATGCCGCAGATACATGACCCATGGGTGGTGGACACCATCTATCGTATCACCAATCAAATGAATGTGTCTGTCCGCAGCCAATCACTCATCGCCACACCTGTTATCAATGACAACAGTATCAATGCCTTTGCCGTACCGGGGGGGCTGATTGCCATCAACACAGGCACAATCCTAAGCTCAAAAAGCCTAGATGAGCCTGTAAGCGTACTCGCCCACGAAGTCGCCCATCTCTCCCAACGCCACTACGAACACACCAAAGACGAAAAAGGCAAATTGCTTGCCATGCAAGTGGGCGGTTTTGTGGCGGCATTAGCGGCTGCAGTGGCTGGCAGTGGCGATGCGGCACTTGCGATGATGGCAGGCTCGCAGACTGCTGCTGCCGATACCGCCGCCGCTGGTAGCCGAGAACACGAACGTGAAGCCGACCGTGTAGGTATGCAGATTTTGGCAAATAATGGCTATGACGCACGTGCCATGCCACGTTTTTTTGGCAGACTACACCAACAAACGCAGCTCAATCAATACGATGGGGCATTTATCCCAAGTTTTGTGCGTTCGCACCCCTTTACTACCGAACGCCTGTCCGAAGCCACCGCCAGAGCCAATAGCCACCCTGCTGTCTCCGCCCTTGCCAAGCAGCAGCAAGCCATCAGCTTTGATATGCTGTACTGGCGATTGCAATACCTAAGTAAGCAAGCCACCTTTACCGAACTCTCGGCAGCCGCCAAACACAGCACAGGGGCTAAACTCGCCCTAGCGGCGTGGCTGTCTGACCATGCTCGCTTTGATGACGCCAAAGCCCTACTGACACAGCTCAACGCCCTGCCAAGCACCAACAAACAATCGCTTGAACCCTTGCTATGTATCACCAATGCACATGTCTATTATCAACAAAAAGCGTACAATCAAGCCTTAGAGCACATCGAAAGCTGCCAACGTGTATACCCCGAACGCCGAGATTTAAAAATTTATCTGGCAGACACGCTCATCTATGCAGGCAGACCCATCGAAGCCCAAGCCCTATTAAAACCGCTTACCGACAACACACCGCACGACATCAAGGCATGGGATTTAACGCAAAAATCCTATCAAATGCTTGCCAATACCAGCACGGATAACAATATTCGTGAACTGTCGTCCATTCATGCCCTTAGGTCTCGTGGATATGTAGAGCTGTGGTCAGCTCGCTATGACAGTGCCTTGACATCACTCACCCAAGCCAAAAACCTTGCCGAACAAAACCCCAAGTACCGCACACTTGCCGCCTTGTTAGATAAGGATTTGGCGACGGTGCAGACTTATAAAAATTTCAAGCCTTAAATCCTAAGTATCATCGAATAAATTCGCTTTGCTGGTTATTTGAGTTTTGGGTTTGCTATAGTCAAATATAGTCAAATAAATTCATTTTAGGACGAGAAAAACAAGCGAATACAGTACAAGTAGTACTTACAAGCGAGTTTGACGACGTATTAAATTGAATGGGGCTGTAGTAGATAACAACTATGTTATACTACAAAAATGAAGATAACCCATT
>JAUNUB010000003.1 GCA_030538375.1 Moraxella sp.
TTAATCAAAGTAAGTTGCAAGGGCAAGAGAGCCTACAAGATTTCTTCATACCCTGTTATCATTTTGCGTGATGAAAAATTGCTATACCCATCTTACTGCTTAATTTTTCATAACAATTTGGGCTCACGCAATGCCAACACGTCTTGCATGTCATAACGTGCTGCTGGTTTGTCATGCACCCAAACGGCGGCACGCACCGCCCCTGTTGCAAAGGTCATGCGTTCACGTGCCTTGTGCGTAATCTCCACAATCTCCCCATCGGCGATGAACATCACCGTGTGATCGCCCACAATCTCGCCGCCACGCACCGCATGAATGCCAATCTCGCCCTGCACCCTTGCCCCTGTATTGCCCACTCGTCCATATACCGCCACGTCTTTGAGCGTCTGCTCTCGTGCGTCTGCAGCAGCGTGTGCCATCATCAGAGCCGTGCCTGATGGTGCGTCGATTTTGTGCTTGTGATGTGCTTCGATAATCTCGATGTCTGCCGTCTGTCCAAAGGCTTTGGCGGCAAGCGCGATGAGTTTGAGCGATACATTCACCCCTGTCGAGTAGTTGCCTGCATAGACCACAGCAATGTCTTGGCAGGCATTATTTAATAGGCTTTCTTGGCTGTCATCAAGCCCTGTTGTGCCGATAACCATAGCAACCTTGTGGGCTTGGCACAGCACAAGATGGTCGGCGGTGGCACTGGGTAGGCTAAAATCAATCAGCACATCTATTTTGTCAATGGCTGCTGTCAAATCGTCCGTTAGTGCCACGCCTATCGCCCCAATGCCGACCAATTCGCCTGCATCCACCCCAACCAAACTTGAGCCAGCACGGTCAATGGTAGCGACCAGCACGGTGTCTGGATTGTCCTGCACTGCTTGAATGAGCATACGTCCCATGCGTCCGCCTGCCCCAACGATACCGATTTTTGTCATGATATTTCCTTGAGCTACTGTTTTGATAATTATGCGATAACTATATAGTCAAATAAATTCACTTTAAGACAAGACAAACAAACGCAGACAGCACAAATAGTACTTATCAAGCAAGTTTGACGACGTATTAAAGTGAATTTAAAGATTATACCTTAACCTTACTTCATCTTGGCACGGTATTTGACCACAGCTGTGCCATTTAAGCCGACATCTTCAATATCCCAACGCAGCCCCTTGTAATAAGACAGTGGCAGCTCTTGCACCACGCCATTGACGCTGGCTTTGATAGGCATACGTGCAAAACGTGAGCCATCAATACTGGCAAAAGCAAAGCTGGGCGATAGATTGCCGACAAGCTCCATACCATCGGCAATGCTCATCATGGCGGTCATGGTGCGAATGCGGTCAGGACTGCGGTTGGTGAAGTAGCCATGGTATTCGATGACATCGCCAGACTTGATGGCACTGGTGGCATTTAGTGGGGCAAGTGAGCCATCTGCCTGCACAAGATACGCATAAATCGCCGTGGCAACATCTTGGCTATTGGCGATAAAGGTGCTGCTGCCGACACTACCGACATTGGCAGATAGGGCATTACCGCCCACTGTGCCCGATACAGTTTGGGTATTGGCAGGCATTTGGGAAGCGGCGGCAGGGGCTGTGGTATTTGGCGTGCGTACGATTTGGGTGTTGATAGGGGGACGATTTGCTTGGGCGGCGGCTACCGCTTGTGCAGGCGTGGCGGTGCTGACAACTGGGGCGGCGGTTTGTGCATTGGCTTGTGCTGCGGCGGCAGAAACCAGTTGCCCTGACACAGGCTCATTTTGTGCGTTGGTGGGCGTGGGCAACATGGCATGGGCGGTGCTGGCTGCACTGGCGAGCAATATGCCGCAGACTAAGGCGTGGCGTGGCGTGATGGTTAGGTGGTTGGTCGAGTTGGCGGTAACAAAAACAGTCATAAAGCACCCTTGCTATAAAATCATAAAAAAAGTATCGGTGGGTATTGTAGGGTCTGTTAACAATTCATCACGCCACACAATTATAGTTTTTTAAATTCAATTTAGTACGTCATCAAACTCGCTTGTAAGTACTACTTGTACTATCTTCGCTCGTTTTTCTCGTCCTAAAATGAATTTATTTGACTATAAGTTTGAAATTTGCGGTAAACGCACGGCTTTTGTGCTAAAAATGGCTAAATCTTGTCTTTCATCGTCAAAAACTTAGCCGATAGAATAACTATCAACCTGCGTTTTTTCCTTGAAAGAGCTGCGATTTATCTCATTTTTATCTACAAAGACGAAATGTCAACAGACCCTAAACAAAATCACCCAAAAATTGTTGATAGAATAGCAAATTATTGCTAATAAATGATAATCGGCGTGTTGATTTATCGTAAATTGCTTGGTTTGTCAGCGTTTTTTTGCTATCTTAATGGGCTGCATACAAATTTTTGACCAATAACCGCCACAAGGACAGCTGTGTCAGACCTAAAACCCAATTCGGATAGCAAGCCAAACCATCTCACCCAAGACAACAACAGCGTTGCCGATAACGTGCAGAGCTTTCGCAACTTCGCCCCTTATATCAACGCCCATCGTGGCAAGACTTTTGTTATCATGTTCGGTGGCGAAGCGGTGCTACATGCCAATTTTCGTGAATTGATACATGATTTTGCCCTGCTGCACAGCCTTGGCATTCGGCTGGTGCTGGTGCATGGGGCAAGACCGCAGATAGCGTGCAACCTTGCCAAAGCTGGGCTTGTCAGTCAAGTGCATCACAACATGCGTATCACCCCAACCGCCCATTTGCCGTATATACTAGAAGCGGTGGGGGCAATTCGCCTACAGATAGAGGCCCAGCTGTCGATGGGGCTGGTCAATTCGCCGATGTATGGTTCTCGCATTGATGTGGTGAGCGGCAATTTTATCACCGCACGTCCCTATGGTGTGCGTGATGGCGTAGATTATCAGATGGCAGGCGAAGTGCGTGCGGTGGATACCAATGCCATACGCACCAATCTTAATCATGGGCATATGGTGATTTTGGGTTCGGCAGGTTTTTCGGCGACAGGGGAGATTTTTAATCTCTTGGCAGAAGAAGTGGCGTTAGAGACGGCGATGGCATTGCAGGCGGATAAGCTGATTTTTTTGGGTGAAATGGGTGTACGCCGTGATGGCGAGCTGGTGCGTGAGTTGATGGCGAATGAAGTGCAGCAGTTTTTGGGTCAATATCTTACGAGCGATGAGACCGCAAGAATGCTAAGCTGTGCCGCTAAGGCTTGTCATCAAGGCATTGAGCGTACACATATCCTAAGCTATACCAAAAATGGGGCATTGATTGGTGAGTTGTTCACGCGTGATGGCGTGGGTACGCTCATCAGCCGTAATTCTTATGAGCATATCCGCAAAGCCGTGGCAGACGATGTGGCAGGTTTGCTGGCGTTGCTACAGCCCTTGCAAGAACAGGGGATTTTGGTCGAACGTGGACAAGCACGGCTAGAGCAAGAGATTGACTGCTATAGCGTCATCGAGCGTGATGGCATGATGGTGGGCTGTGTGGCACTGTATCCTTTGGACGAGCATTCGGCGGAGCTTGCCAGTCTTGCCATTCACCCTGACTACCAAAGCGGCAACCGTGGGGCGGACTTGCTTGTGTTTTTGGAGCATGAAGCACGCAGGCTGGGTTTTAATCAGCTATTTGCCCTTACCACACGCACCGCACATTGGTTTGTGGAGCAGGGTTTTGTAGAAGTGCCATTCACCGATTTGCCGACCGCACGCCAAGCCAGCTACCATAATGGACGTAATTCCAAGGTGTTAAAAAAGGTGTTATAGTCAATTAAAATTGCAATGATATAGTCGATTAAAATAAAACCGATACATACCCATTCGTGATTGTTCGTAGGGTGCGGCGTTAGCCCACCAATAAACGTGGGTTCAGCCACGCTGCGGCTACACGGTGGTCTGTCGTGCTGTCTTATTTCTATTTTAACCGACTATAAAGCCATGCAGTCGCCCAACAACCAAAAACAAACACAAACACCAAAAAGCCCTGTCATGGACAAGGCTTTTTTTGATAGTATGGTTGTGATGGTGTGGATTGCTGGTTATTTGGCAGCTTCGGCAGGCTGTGCGGTTGGTGCGGTGTCTGCCCCTTGCTGTACTTGCATTTGTTTCATCAGCTCTGCCATTTGTGCTTCGGCAGCGGCTTGTGCTTTGGCGACGGCTTCTTTTGCTTGGGCTTCGGTCAATAGCTCAACGGTGAAGATAAGCGTGCTGTTCGGTGGAATGCTAGGATTGCCAGTTTCGCCATAGGCAAGGTCGGCAGGCACATAAAATTCATATTTTGCCCCCGGTTTCATCAGCTGAAGACCTTCTGTCCAGCCGGGAATAACGGCATTTAAGGGGAATTGGGCTGGTTCACCACGCTCGTAGGAGCTGTCGAACACTTTGCCATCGACCAATTTGCCTTCATAATGTACTGTTACGGTATCGGTGGCTTTTGGGTTTTCGCCACTGCCTTCGGTGATGACTTTGTATTGTAGTCCTGAAGCGGTGGTAATTACGCCATCTTTTTTGCCATTTTCGGCTAGGAAAGCATCGCCTGCGGCTTTGTTGGTAACGGCTTCTTGTTTTTGTTTTTCAACCATCTCGCCTTGTTTGCGAGTTTGGTACGCCATGATGACCGCTTCGGTCTGCTCGTCTGTCAGCACGGAGTCTTTGCCTGCATAGGCATCTTTTAGCCCTTGTTGAAATGCGTCCAAATCCATATCATCTGCCATTTCCTTGATGTTTGAACCCATATCAAAACCAATGGCATAACCGACTTTTTGCACTTCTGGGCTGTCGTTGTTAATAGTGGCGGTAGCAGCAGATGACGCAGGTTTTTGGGTGTTGCTGTTACAACCTGCCAAGGCAAGGGCGGCAACTAAGGCGGTGGCGATAAATTTGGTAGATTTCATGAACGTCTCTATAAGGATAAAAAAAGGATAAAAAATAAAAAAGTGATACGAAAAGCAGACAAAAATCAATCGTGATAACGCTCTTAGGAATATCCTTTAAGAATGTCGATTTTTGCCCAACTAAAAAACAGCTTATCATACCAAATGCTACCCTACTATGCCATTGTTTTTGTCAAGAAAACGAATAAATCTGTATGCTATTTGTTAAAGTTGTTATTTTATATGCCTAGTATCTATTTTGTCATCTTGATTATGTTACAATGTCTTGTTGTTTGTGTTCTACTATTTTTGTTCTAATAGGGGGCAAGTCGTTTTGATGCTTTGTTTTGTTAGCGACTTGCCCAAAAAATGAAATCCTTATAAGCTAAAAAGGAGTAGTTATGAATCACGCTTTTATGGTGTTAAACCAGTATTTTACAGGACCTATCGGTTCTATCATTGGGGCAATTTTAATCTTTTTTTTGGGTTATTTTGCCGCCCTTATCTTTGGCTCGCTTACCAAGACGGCTTTGACCAAGCTCAGTCTTAATCAAAAAATGAGCAATCACACAGGCAAAAGTTATGACATCGCCACGTTGATTAGCCGTGTGGTGTTTTGGTTCGTGTTCGTGATTGCCATCTCGGCGGCACTTAACCAATTGAACTTAAACGCCATCTCTGCCCCATTTGCCAACATGATTAATCAAGTACTCATGTTCATTCCGACACTGCTTGCGGCTGTGGCAATCGCTGTGGTGGGCTGGATATTGGCAACCATCGCACGCACCGCTGCCTTGACTGCCTTGAACAAGGTTTCGCTAGATGACCGCCTTGCCAAAGATGTGGGCGTTAAGCCAATGAGCGACACCTTGGCGGACGTGGTGTATTGGTTCATTCTACTCATTACCTTGACGATGGTATTAGGTCGCTTAGGTTTGCAAGGGCTGTTTACGCCGCTTATCAACATGATTGATAAGATTTTTGCGTTTATTCCAAACGTCATCACCGCAGGCTTTATATTCTTTATCGGCTATGTGGTTGCCAAGGTGATTAAGGGCATTGCAACCAATGTGGTGGCTTCGCTAAACCTACAGGAAATCGCCAAAAAAGCAGGCGTGGGCGAACAAAACAATCTGCCAAACATCGCAGGTTCGTTGGCGTTTTTGTTGGTGATTGTGCCATTCACCATCGTGGCACTGGACACCTTGCGTGTCGAAGCCATCAGCCGTCCTGCAACCAACATGCTAAACGAAATTATGACCGCTCTGCCAAACATCATCACCGCAGTGGCTGTTTTGGTGGTAACGTTTTATGTGGTGCGTATGGTGGCAAACATCATCAAGGGTTTGCTCGTGAATACCGCCATCAATACCTTGCCTGCCAAAGTGGGCATGCAAGACGCACTGGGCGAATGCAAAGTGTCTGACATGATTGGCTGCGGCATTGTGTTCTTTGCGATGTTGTTTGCGACCATCGCAGCGGCGGACATTTTAGGCTTTGCCAAAATCAGCGAAATCGTTACCATGTTTATCGCCTTTGGCGGGCAGATTTTGCTGGGTGCGGTGATTTTGTTTGTGGGCTTTTGGCTGGCAAATGTTATCGCAGGCGTGGTAGAACGCTCAGAAAAAGGCTCGCTATTGCTTGCCAACATCGTGCGTGTCTTAATCACAGGCTTGGTGCTTGCCATGGGGCTAAAAGCCATGGGTATCGCTGATAGTATCGTCAATCTTGCCTTTGGGCTTACCCTTGGTGCGGTGGCGGTGGCGTTTGCCCTTGCCTTTGGCTTGGGTGGACGTGAAGCGGTGGCACGTTATTTGGCTCGCTTGCAAGACAAAATGGAAGCCGAGTGCGACTCCAGCGTAACCAATGCCCTAAAGCAGTCGGTGAAAAAAGCAGACAGCAAAACCAGCTCAAGCACTTTTGACACCGATGATTTGAAATAACTTTGAGATGATTTGGTTTAATCGCTAAAATTCATTGACAAAAACAGCTCCGAAGTCATATCGGAGCTGTTTTTTTGTGTGATGAACGATGAATGGGCGTGGTGATTTGGTAGTTTGGTGGCTTGGCAGTGTGATGGTTTGGCAGTCTTGTGGTTTAGAAGTTTGGTGGCTTGGGGTAAAAGGCTTTACTTCTCTCTTGCCACCGATACCGATAACGCAGGCGGCAGGGGCAAAATTTCACCAATATTTGCCACATTGTCAGGTGTGCCGATGACTAGGGCTTCTGCACCATCGTGATGATTGACGATATTGACAATCTGCACTTTGTCCAGCTTATCGCCTGCTTGCAAGGTGGCAGCACCATCACCCATCAAGCGAACGCGGTGCAGATACGCCTTGGGGGCAGCCTTAAAATACAGCCGTGCAATGACTTCTTGCCCCAAATAGCAACCCTTGTCATAATCCACACCGCCCTGTTGGTGCAGGCGTAGCTCTTGGGGTTGATATAGCCCTTGCGTGGCGTGGGTTATCCAGTAGTTGCCTGTGGCGATACTTATCGTTTGCCATTCATGTATCGTGCTGCCGTCCGCCTGCTTGGCAAAGCTGGGCGTGCCGTCTGTGATGACAGGGTGAATGCTGGCAGGCTCGCTTAGGACAAACTTAGAGAACGCACCGTATTTTTTGATATGAGCAGTCAAATCTGCCATGCAGTTATCGGCAGTGATGAGCTGATAGCATTTATTGTCGCTCGTGTCATCAAGACAGCTTGCCCACAGTCCAAAGTGCACTCGCCCCTTTAAATCGCTGATGGCACAGGCTTGGGGCGTGGCGGTGAGTTTGTCGGCATTGATGGTGAGCTGCCCTTGCAAAAACTTATGTGCGTCTTTGCCTGTTAAGGTGATGAATGAAAAGGTGGTCATGATGGTGTTATCTTAATATGAGAAATATTGTCATGGTTGGGGGTGATGGGCTGATTTTTCAAGGTGTGTGTGGGCGTGGAAGGTTGGGGGAGATTTCTTTTGTATACAGCCGATTAAAATCGCAATGATGCAGAATGTAGCGTGGCTAAACCGATATTTATTGGTGAGCTAATGCCGCACCCTTGTATCTACTGGCTACAACCATACATAACCATTACCAAAAAATATCTCGCAATAGCAGCAGTCCAATTAAGCCAAAAATCACCCCACAAATCCGATTGAGCCATCGCAGGCGACCATCTGTATTTAAAAAACTTGCCAATTTTTTGCCACCGACAGCGTATACAAATTGCCAAAAATTCTCAATCACAAAAAATCCTGCAATCAGCACGATGTATTGATTGATAAGTGGTGCAGAAAAATTGATAAATTTAGGAAAAAATGCCGCAAAAAACAAAATCGCCTTGGGATTGGACAGCGACACCCACACGCCTTTTTGGAACAAATGCCAGTTGGAAATATCGACCACAGCCTTGCCAGCACCCAGCGAACCACTGGTATGGGTAAAGCACTGCCAGCCCAAATATATAAGATACATCGCCCCAAAAAACTTGACCGTATCTAGTAGCATTGGTGATTTTTGGCTTCATGCCGACAAGCCAAGCAACGAGCCGAATAACAGCACGAACAGCCCAAGCATTAAGCCTGCCATTGCCCACATGGTCTTTTTGACACCGTGATTTAGCCCACATTGAAAGGCGAACAGCATATTTGAACCAGGGGTGGCAGACACCAAAAAAGTACTGATGACGAATAACAAAAAAGTCTGTAAGCTCATGGCACTCAAAAATATCCAAATCTGACGGTGCGAACGGTTGGCACGCAATAGCCCAATATCAAGCACGAAAAAACTGCTATAATAGCACATTGCCCCAAGTTTAACCGCTTTTAACCATGACCTTTGAGACCTTTTATGAGCTTGTCTGACATTTTATATCATCGCCGTGCTGTGCGAGACTACCTGCCAACGCCCATCGATACGGACACCGTGCGTGCGTGCCTACAGCTTGCCACGCTTGCCCCCACCAGCTCCAACATGCAGCTGTATGAGATGTATCACATCACGGACAAGGCGGTGCTTGCCACGCTTGCCAAGGCGTGCCTGTCGCAGTCGTCAGCCACTACTGCCGCCCAGATGGTGGTGTTTGTCGTGCGTCCAGATTTGCACAGACAGCGTGCGACAGCGGTGTTTGAGTTTGAAAAAATGAACGTCAGAACTTACAGTCCAGCGGACAAAGTCGCAGGGCGTATCAAAAAATTTGACCAGTATTATAACCGTCTCATGCCGCTGCTCTACACCCAAAATGTACCGCTCATGGGTACAGCACGCAAGGCGTTGGCGTGTGGGGTGCAGCATTTTCGCCCCATGCAGGCGGACGTATCCCATGCGGACATTCGTATCGTTATGCACAAAAGCTGTGGTTTGGTTGCTCAGACCTTTATGCTGGCGATGAGCGAAGCAGGGCTGGACACTTGCCCCATGGAAGGCTTTGACGGCGAGATGATTAAGACCTTATTAAGACTGCCAAAAGACAGCGAAATTAACATGGTTGTGTCATGTGGGGTGCGTAGCGACAAAGGCGTGTGGGGCGAGCGGTATCGTGTGCCGTTTGAGACGGTGTATCGCAGTATTTGACAAAACAGACGGTCATCAAGCCGTCTGTTTTTTTATAGTCTTTTAAATTCAATTTAGTACGTCGTCAAACTCACTTGCTGTACTACTTGTACTATCTTCGCTCGTTTTCCTCGTCCTAAAATGAATTTATTTGACTATACATAAAGATTTTTGGGTAGGAAGCTGGGCTAAAGATGGGTTAGCGGCGTTTTTTGCCGCCTTGCACGGCTTTGAATCTTGGGTTGGATTTGCAAATCACAAAGGTGCGTCCACGGCGGCGTACCACTTGGCAGTCTTCGTGGCGAGATTTGGCAGATTTGAGCGATGATAATACTTGCATGAGCATTCCTTGTGTGAATTAAAATGTTATAATATAACAATTATCAATTTTATGCAAGGGTTTTGGTGCGTGCCTAAGTGTGTTTGGGTGTGTGTTTGGGTAATCCGTATTTGAGCAAATGGTATAGTCTTTTAAATTCAATTTGTAGTCGATTAAAATAAAACCGATACACACCCATTCGTGATTATTAGTAGGGTGCTTTGTTCCCCCACCAATAAACGTGGGCTTACGCCACACGCTACGGCTACACAGTGGTCGCTGTCGCCTGCCTTATTTTTATTTTAATCGACTATATTTGGCTAATCTGAATTTTTAGCCAATCTGTATTTAACTATTGACAATGATGAATAATTCGTATATATTCGTATGCAAATGAATTCAAATGAAATGGCAGCTTATGGCAACCAGCAACCGTATCCCAGTCAGCGTGCGTATCAATAGCGAAGATGCTGATTTTATTAACAATTTGCAGATAGATGGGACGCACACCTTATCCGAAAAAATCCGAGAGCTGCTCACCGAAGCACGCCTTGCCCATAGTGAACACAAAAGCTACGAGCAGGCACTGGTACAGGCGGAGCGATTTTTTGGCACGGTGCGTCATCAGCTTTTGAGTGCAGAGCGGCAGCACGGCATACACTCGCAGATATTGACCAGAGTACTGGAAAATCTGCCCGATTTTTATGCCCTATTGGCGACAGGCTTGCCAACCGATGCCAAGCCAAATGATTTAAAGGCGTATGAGCAAGCCGTGCTGTGGCGTGTGGTGCGTTTGATGGACGGTATTTTGCAATTGGCGGTGCTACAAAAAGGCGTGGCGTATGACGATGGCGTGCTTGATGAGCTTGGCAATAGCCTACAACTGGCAAAGATGATTGACGATTTGACAACCCAAGGAGCAAACAAATGAGCGAAACCTTATCAAAACGTGTGGGTAGATTGGTCAGCGGTGGTTTTCATGCGGTCATTGACATGGCAGAAAATATCGCCCCAGAAGCGGTGATGAATGAGAACGTGCGTGAGATAGAGCGTGCCATCGATGAGGTGCGTGCCGAGCTTGGCAAGGTGCTGGCACAAAAGCACTTAGCGACCAAAAAAATCGTGGACGAAAGCCAAAAATACGACAGCTTGGTGCAATCTGCTCAAACGGCACTGACGCTTGGGCGTGAAGATTTGGTAACGGCTGCCATCAGCGAACAAATGGACATCGAAGCCAGACTGCCCATTCTTGAAAATACCGTGGCGGAGTGCGTCGAGCGTGAGCGTGAATTTGAAGGATTTATCCACGCCCTACAAGCCAAACGCCGTGAGATGATGAGTGCGATTGAAGATTTTCGCGCTGCACAAAGCACGCAGGCGAGTACGACCAATACAGGCGGCGTGCATGGCATTGCCGACAGAGTGGAAAAAAACAGCCATGCCTTTGACAGACTGATGAGCAGACAAACAGGGCTTGGGGCAAACTCCACGGACACAAAACGCCTTGCCGACTTACGAGAACTAGAAGAGCTGGCACGCCAAAACCGCATTGCCGAGCGATTGGCAGCTCTAAAAGCCAAGCAGGATTAGGGAGCTGTGGTTCGCTTTTGGTAAAGGCACTTTCGATAAAAACACTTTGATAAAAACACAAGGAGCAATCATGACGTGGTGGCAATTTGTCAATGCAGGGCAAGTGCAGGTTTTTGCGATAGCGATTGTGCTGATGTTGGCACTGGGTGTGCTGGAGCTGATGTCCTTGATGTTTGGGGTGGGCAGCGATTGGCTGGACGGCTTGTTGCCAGAGAGCTTGACCGAGATTCAAGCGGAAGTGGGTATTGATGGCAGCACAGGCTTTATTGGCTTTTTGAGCTGGTTGTATCTTGGCAAAGTGCCGATGTTGATGTGGCTTGTGGTGTTTTTGACGGTATTTGGCTTGGCAGGGTTGATGGTACAATCTGTGCTATGGCAAATGATGGGCTGGCTTATCCCTACGCTTGTCGCTGTGCCGATGGTGCTGATAGCAAGCCTGCCTGCGGTGCGTGTGTCCGCCAAAGCCATTCACGCCATCATGCCAAAGGACGAAACCACTGCCATCAGCCAAGACAGCCTTGTGGGGCGAGTGGGGGTGATTACCCTTGGCACAGCCCAAGGCGATGGCACGGCAGAAGTGCGTGTCAAGGACAGCCATGGACAAATGCACTATGTGATGGCAAGTTCGGACACAGGCGAGAGCCTGCACCAAGGCGAGAGCGTGCTACTGGTGTCGGGGTCTGGCGGACGTTTTAAGATGATTAAGAATGTCAATACGGCATTAACAGATTGATTTTTAATAATTTTTTATATTTTTAACTAGGAGTTATCATGGGTTTGTTACAGATTATTATCGCTGTGGGGGTGGTGCTGGCGGCGTTGTTTGTACTGGGGCTGATTTTGACACGCCTGTACCGCCGTGCGACCAAAGAAGTGAGCTTTGTGCGTACAGGCTTTGGCGGTGAAAAAGTCATCGTGGGCGGTGGGGCGTTGGTGTTGCCTGTGCTGCATGAGATTATCCCTGTCAATATGAATACGCTACGCCTTGAAGTCAGACGCTCGGCAGACGCAGCACTCATCACCAAAGACCGTATGCGTGTGGACGTAACGGCAGAATTTTATGTGCGTGTCAAGCCCACTGCCGAAAGTATCGCCACCGCCGCCCAAACGCTGGGCATGAAAACTATGTCGCCTGACCAATTAAAAGAGCTGGTGGAAGGTAAATTTGTGGACAGCTTACGCTCTGTCGCCGCTGAGATGGCGATGGAAGAGTTGCACGAAAAACGTGTGGATTTTGTACAAAAAGTGCAACAAGTGGTGTCAGAAGACTTGTTCAAAAATGGCTTGGAACTGGAGACGGTGTCCTTGACAGGGCTTGACCAGACGGCGTTTGAATTTTTTAATCCCCAAAATGCCTTTGACGCAGAAGGTTTGACACGCTTGACCGAGACCATCGAAGTCCGCCGCAAAAAACGTAACGACATCGAGCAAGACACCGACCTTGCCATCAAAAGCAAAAACCTAGAAGCCGAAAAAACACGCCTAAATATCCTGCGTGAAGAAGAATACGCACGCTTAGAGCAAGAGCGTGAAGTATTGGTACGCCGTGCCGAGCAAGAAGCGAGCATTGCCGAGACGGACGCTGTCAAAAAACGTGAAGCCCAAGAAGCCATCATTGCCGCCGAGCGTGAAGTGGACTTGCGGCGTATCGTGGCAGAGCGAGACATCGAAAACGAAAAAATCCAAAAAGAGCAGCAGATTGAGCGTGCCGAAGTCGAACGCAAAAAAGCCATTGAGCTTGCCGAGCAAGACCGAGCCATCGCCGTTGCCGAAAAATCTCGTGCCGAATCCGAGGCCAAGGCACAAGCCGATAAAGCACGAGCCAGTGCGGTGCGTGAAGAAGAAGGCGTGGTAACGGTGCGTGAGACAGAGCGTGCCGAACGTGCCAAGGCGGTGGAGCTTATCAAGGCAGCCGAGCAGGCCGAACGTCAAGCCATCGATGTCAAAGTCAGTGCCGAGACCGAAAAACAAGCGTCTGCCGACCGTGCCGAAGCGGTGCGTATCGAAGCCGAAGCCGAGGCCGAAAAACAACGCCTGCACGCCAAAGGTGAGGCCGACGCACAGATATTGCTTGCCGAAGCCAAAGAAAAACAATACCGTGTCGATGCCGAAGGGACAAAAGCGGTGAACGAAGCCGCCAACGTGCTGTCTGCCGAACAGGTCGATATGCAGGTGCGTCTGGCACTGCTTAAACACTTGCCTGACATTATTCGTGAGAGTGTCAAACCCATGGAAAACATTGACGACATCAAGATTTTGCAAGTCAATGGCTTGGGCGGTGTGGGTGCTGGTAGTGCAAGCGGAGCGGCTGATACCGCAGACAACGCCAGCCTTGCCGACCAAATGGTGAACAGTGCCTTACGCTATCGCAGCCAAGCACCGCTTGTCGATAGCCTATTGGGCGAGCTGGGGCTAAAGGGTGGGGACATTAATGGCTTAACAGGGAGTTTGGTAGACAAATCAAACCCATAGCACAAAATATATAGTCTTTTAAATTCATTTTAATACGTCGTTAAACTTGCTTGTAAGCACTGTTTGTACCCTGCTACTGGCTTAAAGTGAATTTGTTTGACTATAATCCATGCAAAACAGCTTACACTCACACAAAAAAACCTGCAAGGCAATGATTTGTCTTGCAGGTTTTGTTGGTTTGGTGATATTTAATCAATGCCTTAGCGTCTCGCCCCAAAGCCTGCCAAATAATTCACCGTCTTATCGCTATTACTCACACCAAAGACACCGCCAATCTCATCGGCATTCGCCCCATAAAAACGCAAACGCACCTTGCCTGTCAATGTACCGTCTTTGCTGGTGAGCGTCCCTTCATAAGTTGTGCTGTCGGCATTCCAAGTTACTTGCCCTGTTAGGTTGTGGTTGTCGCTGACGGTGGCGGTGTTGTCTGTGCCGTAGCCGTACAAGGTACTGTAGTCTAGGGTAATATCCAGCGTGCGTTTGCCAAAGTCCCCCTTGGCGGTAAGCTCGCTTGCGATGAGTTTTGTGGTGCGGCTGTCGGTGTTGATGCTGGCGTAGGTGTACAGCGTACCTGTGCTAATGCCTTTGTATTCGCCCACGCCTGCACTGGGAAGTGTGCTGGTCGAGATGCCGATACTTTGATACACGCCCACAGCCTGCACAGAGTCTTGGCGAGCATTGATACTGCCATAAGTCTGATAATTCCACTTGGCGGCGGCAGGGTCTCGGAAGTAGTATTCATCGGCATTGTCCTTGCCGCTGACGTACAGCCCTGCAAAACCAGTCTTGCCACTTGCCAAGGCTTTTAGCCCTGCATCAAACATGTCATGCCCTTGGTCGGCACGGTAGGCGGTAACTTGTGTGATTTTGCCGCCGATTGCTCCTGTTGCACTCTCTATCTGTTGGCGAAACAGGGGTACAGGACGGCGAGAACCTGCCAAAACCCCTTCAAAATTGCCATCATCGCTATAATGCACCTGACGAATCCCTGCAAAGAACACGCCGCCAGTACCACCTTTACGCACGCCATATTCTAGGCTATTTTGCCATGTGTCGGTCGTGATGTCCTTGACGGTGTGTAGGCGTACCACAGGGGCGTTTTCACTGTCATCGGCTTTTAGTACTTTGTAGGTTGTACCGCCAAAAGTTACGGTATCATTGTCCGTCAAAAAACTGCCTGCCGCAGGGTCGGTCTGGGTGGCTTCTGGCAAAGCAGGCTGCGGCGTTGGCGTAACTGGTGTGGGGGTCGGCGTTGGTACAGTTGGTGTTGGCACAGCTGGTGCTGGGGTGGTTGGTGTTGTGGGTGTGGTCGGTGCAGCAGGGATAACCACAGGTGTAACCCCACCATCACCGCCACCACCGCAGGCAGTGAGTGTGAATGCACAAGCTATCGCAAGAGCAAGGGCTTTGGCTTGGGCAACTTTGGTTTGAGTGGATTTGGCTTGGGTAAAAAGATGTGATTGCATAGGTATTCCTTGTGTTAAAAAAACGTGAGCTAAAAAGTATTAAAAGTGTCGAAAAAACTAAGTGTGGTGAATTTACTGGTGTTAAAACTTCATCTCAAGACTAAGAGCGTAGTTGCGTCCTGTACTGGTTAGGCGGTCTATGCCATAGCCTTCAACATTGACACTCATGGCAGTATCCACGCCTGCATTGCCTGCTTGGCGTGCCGACTCCCATGTGATGTACTTGGCATTGGACAGATTATAGACACCGCCACGCAGGGTGATGTTTTTGTTCAGATTGACATAGCCTGTCAAATCCCATGTGTACCAAGGCTTGGTTATAAATGACACACGGCTCTCCACCCTTTCACCACGGCTGTCTTGATTGGGTAGTATATAGACCACTTCTTCGGCATTTTTGGCGGCAGAATGGGTGAATTTTAGCCCCACGCCCCATCTGTCGGTGGGAGCGTCATAGTCCAGTCCTACCACGGTTTTGGCAGGTTGCAGGGCGTTTAGGGCATAGCCTTCTTCGAGTAGGTTTGAGCTGTCGCCTGATGTCTTAAATAGCTCTCTTGGGCGAGAGCGGCTATAGGCGGCGGTCAATGTCAGACCCTTGGGTGCTAGGTTGTGCCATTCGGATAAATTCAGCCCTATGCGTGTATTCACTCCTTCGACTTTGGCAGATTGTTGATTGCCGTAGTACAAGGTTTGGCAGCTAAAGGCGTTGGCATCGCCACAAACCTTGGCAGCATCTTGTAGGCTGAGCATTTTTACCACAATCATATTGGTATAATCTGCACGGTACACGCTGGTGTCCAAATAGCCAAAACGCCCAGACCAGTTCAGCCCCAGCTCTTGATTAAAGGCTTCTTCTGGCTCTAGCTTGCTAAAGTTCAACTTTCTATCACGCTGTAGCTCTGTGCCGTATAGCTCTTGGGCGTTAGGTACACGAAAACCAGTGCCTGCTTGATACCGCAAATTCAACCCATTCACCACATCTATATTTGCTCCAGCCGACCAAGACAAGGCGGTGTATTTGTCGTTTTTAAAAGCAGCAGAATCTGAGCGATAACGGTAATCGTCATAACGCAGTCCAGCATTCACTCCTACTCTGTCGTACAGTCGCCAGTCGTTGTTCAGTCCCAAGAAGTAATAGCTGCCATGAATGGGAGACTCGATATTGGCACTTTGTTCATGTATGACATTGATGGTGTGGTCATTGGTTGCACAGCCAAATCTGTCGTCATTACGGCAAGGGTGGTCATCAGGGATTGTAAAATCATATTTGGTATTATTGATGTCCCTGTCTGTCAAGTTGTATTTGGTCTTGCCATAGCCTGATAGCCATTGGCTATTTTGCTCAATACGCCCATCTAACCAGCCGATATATTTGTCGGCAGACAGACGAAAATGCAGGTTATTTTCTTTTAGGGTATTGCGATTACGCTCGTGATGTTGATAGTCTTTAAATTTAGCTTGGCAGTGATTGCCCGGTCCGCAATAGTCATTGTAGCTTTTGACAAGGTTGTTTCGCTCAAAGACTGTACAGTTTTTGTTGGGGGTTTCGCCAGCCAAGGTGCAGGCGGCATTGATTTGAGTGCTGCTCATCTCAATGGTTTCGTGGTCGACGGAAAACTTTACCTTGTCCAGCCAACCCTCGCCAGTGGGGTGTTGGTAGTCGGCAAATAGCCCCACACGTTGTTTTTTGTGTGCTTGGTCGATATATTGATAATTGGGGAATAGCATGCGAAATTCCCAATCTCGGTTGTTGCCTCTATTATCTCCTTTTTCATAAAAAGTAGGGCGATAGGTGGTGTTGCTGTCATTGGAGCGATTTTCTAGCTCATAGCTTTGCTTGGTCTCTTCGGCAACCAAGCCCACACGCAGGGCAGGACTAAAGTCATATGCCAGCTTACCAAATAGGGATTTGGACTCATAATCCATAGGGTTGGCAACGCCCCGTTTTGGACCATAGACATCATTGGGGGCTAGGGTAATCTCTGCTTCACAATCTCTGATAGCAGCTCCTGTACAGCCCCCTGTAAGGTTGTCATTTGGGTCATCACTTTGGGGGAAATAGTCAGGACGCACCGCACTATAGCCGCCTTCTCGCAGTGTTTCATAGCCAGCACGACCCCCTTCTTTTGGAAAAAGACGGTTCATCGTCTGATATGGGGTGTCCTTGTGCGTGGCGATTTCATGCCCTTTGCGATGGGTGTACTGCACCAATGCCGAAAATTTGCCAATCCTGCCTGCACTGGCAAGCGACTGCATATAGCGGCTGTCCTTTGACGTGTAGCCTGCTTTGTAGTCCACGCCCCAGTTTTTGTCGCCATGTATCACGTCTTCTGGGTCTTTGGTGGTGAACATCACCGCACCGCCCATCGCCCCATTGCCAGACAGTACAGAGTTCGCCCCTTGGGTGATGTCGATGGATTTGATATTCTCAATCTCAATCTCGTTTTTTGCCCCCGAGTGGCTTGTATTGCCATAACGCTGAGAGAAGCTCTGTGCCTGTGCCAAGCCGTCCACGGTGATGGCAACCCTGTCTTTTTCGACCCCACGAATGGAGTAGCCTGCCGATGTGCCTGTGCCTTGCTCATTGACGGCGATACCGGGGTCGTAGCGAGTGATGTCTCGTACGTCATTCACCTGCTGCTTGCTTAGGGTTTCGCTGGTTTTTACCACACGGTTGGCGGTGGTTTTTTTGTCATCGACACCACGGTCGGCGGTAACGACTAAGGTCTCAAACGTGGTGCTGGGCGTGCCACTATCATCTTGTGTGCCATCGGCATAGGCATAAGGCGTGATAACAAAAGGCGTGGTACACAGTGCCATACGAATGGCAAGGTGCAGGGCAGAAAACGATGGGCTGGGTAATGCTTTGGTAAAGTGCTTGCTCGTGTGCATGATGTGATTGTCCTGCGTTAAAACGAAAAAACATAGTCGTTTACATTCACTTTAATGCGTCGTCAAACTCGCTGCTAAGTACTGCCTATACTCTGCTGGTTTTCCTTGCTTTAACGTGAATTTATAATCAATTAAAATTGTAATAATACTACGCTGCCATTACCCTTATGCCGCCCTTATTTACGACTGGCACTACTTCGGACGTATAGTAGGCATTCTCGCCTTGTCTTATCTTTATTTTAATCGACTATATTTTGACTATGACCCACAGCAGACCAGATACAGTGATTATTTGTATTCATTGCTAAACAAAAACATGTATTTTTGTTCACTGTCATGCCATTAGGTAAACATTCGTATGATAAATGTAAAAATTATCCGCCTATCATAGCACATATTTATAAAAATAATAGTAATTATTATCATTATTTTTTATTTTAAGAATGGTAGCTTTGTGAATTGTTGCTGCGATTTACACTACCGCTCTTAATAGACAACCGTGTCCTTTTGGCGTATGATGACAACAACACCCACAAAAATAAGGACACATCAATGAACCCATCTCATGCCAGTGCGATGACCGACACCACAAGCGTCCGCCACTTGTTCGATAATAGCCATTTTGTCAAATATCTGATGGTGATTGGCTGTGGGCTGATTGGGGCGAGCGTGGTGTATCTGATTGGGGCAAATTGGTTTATGTTGCCTAAGCTGGCAAAACTTGCAATTGCCCCTACCTTGCTTGCGGTATTCGCTGGCTTGTCCACGTTGCCACGTTTAAGCGATACGGTGGTGAGTACCTTGCAGACCTTGGCAGGCTTGATGATGGGGTTGTCCATGGCGGTGATAGGGCAGGTGTATCAGACAGGGGCGGACAGTGCGTGGCTGTTCATTGTATGGACGCTGCTTTTGTTGCCATGGTGCTATCGGCACAATGCTGGGGTATTTGTGCTGCTTGGCGTGGTAAGTCAGACGGCACTGTGGCTGGCGTACAGTCAGTTCGGCTGGGCGAATGACAACATGGGGCTGTATCTGCTGTTGGCGAGCGTGCTGGCGGCGGCTGGATTTGTGTGGTCATTGCGGCATTATCCGCTGCTTGCGTATGTGTATTTGGCAGCTTTTGTGGTGTTGTCGATAGGGGCGGCATTTGTACAGTCTTCGGTTTATAGCGATGATGGGCAGTGGGCGTGGGTGTCGATATTTTTAACGCCGCTGCTCGCCATTTATGCAGGCAGGCATTATCAACGTCCCATCATCACAAGCCTTGGCATGGCGATACTAGGCACGAGCTTGTTTGTATGGCTGATGTTTTCTGCGTTCAAAGATATTGGCAGTTTTTTTGCGGTGGGGGTGCTGGCGTTGGTGTGGTTTGGCGTGGTGGGGGCGATAGTGTTTGCGATGTTCCCAAAAGGGCGGCTGCACGTCGTTCCCTTGGCGGTGGGCGGTTGGATTGCTGGGCTGGTGTTGTCTCTGGCGATTATGATTGATGTGGCGGTTGGGGTGATGGTTGTGGGCGGACTGTGCTGGTTGGCTGGCATGGCACTGCTTAAATGGGGACGACAGCAGGTATTTTTGCGGCATTTGGGTTATGCGTTGTTTGTCGCTGGACAATTGGCGAGCCTGTATTGGCTGGGCGGACAGGTGCAAGATAATACCTTAGCTTGGCTGATTGCCCAAGTTATCACGGTGGGTATATTGTGGTGGCTGCGTTCGCATTGGCTATTTTTGTTGGGGCAGGGGCTTGGACTGTATTTGTTGGCACAGCATTATTTTATGTATAATGGTGCGGTGATTACGCTGTTATATACCATAGTGATGGCAGGCGTGTTGTTATTGCCAAGATTATCCAGCCCTATCAATATATCTAACATAAGCACACGCAATAATGCCGATACTGCTACTAATAATGACAATAACACCGATGATAATACTGATGATAGCATTGACAATCGCACGGACGATAACACGAGTAATCATACCATAAGCCATCAGCCATATAATATGGGCGGTGGTTATTTGGCGGCAGATTATTTTTATCTGTTGTCATTATTTGTATTAAGTGTGGTTGGTATTTGGGTGATTAAATTTTATGGTATAAGCTATGCTTTGGCGAATGAATATTATGAGCAAAGCGTTATGTTTGATAGAGCGTTTTATTATAGCCTGCCTGTGTTGGCATTATTGATGTGGCAATGGTTGAGACAAGGCAGTTCGCTCATAAGCTTAATCGGTATGATGATGTTGGCGGTGGGCTGTGCCTTATTGGGGCATGGGGGTGTTTTCTTTGTGTTTGTGGTGTTGGCTTATGCGATTATCAAACAAGATAAGCTGGTGCAGGCGTGTGCGGTGTTGTTGTTGATTGGTATCATGTGGCATTTGTATTATAGTTTGTCGCTGACGTTTTTGATGAAGTTTGTCAGTATCTTGGTGTCAGGCGTGCTGATGATTGTACTGGCTAGGGTATTGCAAATAGTTAATCAGAGTACTGAAAACCATCAAACTAATGTACAAGGAATAATCTCATGAAACATTATCTCAAATACATGCCATATTTGGCGGTTGTGCTAAGTTTTGCGGTATTTGGTACAAGTATCATCGCTTATGAAAATCATCTCACAACTGGCAAAGTCATCTATGTGGAACTTGCCCCTGTCGACCCACGTTCGATATTGCAAGGGGATTATATGCAGCTTGAGTATAATATCCCCAATGATTATGATGTTGTCGCTGTATTCGATAAGCTCATTGAATTGGAATCACAAATGAGAGAGTTAAGTAATCAAGCTAATGAAGATTACTTGGTGGAGAATAATTCTGCTGACTTAGTTGATGACATGGTTGATGATACAGTCGATGATGCAGTGAGTGAAACAGCGAATGATGAGCCTGTTACTCGTGAATATGCCAGTTATTATGAGAATAACGAAGAATATAAAGCCCTAGAACGTGCCTATCAAGAGCAAGAAGCTCTCAAGGACACCCTGTATCAACAGATAGAAGATAAGCTGAACAATGCCAAACGTTTTACCGCCTATGTGCAATTGGATAAAGATAACAAGCTCATCGATATGCACCTTGACCCTATGCCTAATACCATGCCGCTACAACTCACAAGACCTAGTGCGTATGGACTGTGGGGTATGCACCCAGCGGTGGACAGCTTTATGTTTGCTGAAGGGCTAGGCACATGCTATGAGCAGGCGAAGTTTGCCAAATTGTCCGTGGCGGACGATGGGGCGGCGTTGCTGGTGGATTTGGTGGGTGAGCATTTTGCACCGCTTGACTGTACAAAAGGACGGTCGTGGACAGACGGTTTTGTGCGTGCCAAAGACAGCACGCCTTAGCCTGTCTCAAACAATCAAATCAACCCAAGCAATGTTGTGGTTTGATTGGTTGGCGAATAAACCACTAAACTGGAGCGTGATAAAACCAAACACACCCCACTTAGCTTGCAAAAAAATTCAGCACTTGCATAGGAATATAATCCATGTCAAACTGCCGTGTGGCATAATCAAAACCCACAAAGCCAATGTGTCCGCCGTGCGTGGTGATGTTCAGCAGTACATCGCTTGACACGTCGGCAGGCTCTGCCACCACGCCCAAAAATGGATCGTCTTTGGCGGTGATGATAAGGGACGGTTTGGCGATGTCGATAAGATAGGGCAGGGCAGACGACTTTTGATAATAGTCGTTTTTGGAGCGAAAACCGTGCCGTGGTGCGGTGAATACATTGTCAAAATCGCCAATCACTCGTGCTGCCTTCAGCATAGCGAGTTCGCTGTCGGTGAGTTCGTTGGCAAGGGCTTTTTTGACAATGGGGTTGAGCAGATAAGGGGTGTAAATCTTGCGTCCCAAAAATCGCTCCATCGCCACCGACGCACTTGCCAAATCCACAGGGGCGGAGATGATGGCGGCACGGCTTGGGATAGCGTCCAAGCCATATTCGCCCATGTATTTGGCAAGGGCGTTGCCGCCAAGAGATACTCCCATGGCATAAATCGTGGCATAATCTTTGGCGAGCGTTTGCAGATTGTGGGCGATTTCTGCGGTGTCGCCAGCGTTATAAAATACCTTGCCAGCCACAGGCACGCCCCCACACGAGCGAAAATGCACCACCACAAAATGCCAGCCACGAGCCGCCACGAGCCTTGCCAGATTTTTGGCATAATGGCTTTGGCTAGAGCCTTCCATGCCGTGAAACAAGACCACCAAGGGTTTTTGGTATTTGCCATCTTGGCGTACATCATCGGCAGGTACAAAGTCATACGCCACATGGCTTTCGTTAAGCGAATCCTTGATAAGCTCACGCCGATAATTAGGCACATGTTTGACGACATAGCGTGGCAAGATGGTCTGTAGATGGGGGTTTTTGAGCCATAGGGGCGGAGCAAAGGGTGGTATCAAAAAAGACATAAGCACTCCAAAAACTGCTATGGTGAAAAAATTTAATTTGTGGTGCGTTATCAAACTCGCTCGTAAGTACTACTTGTATAGTCGATTAAAATAAAAATGAGACAGCACGACAGACCGCCGTGTACAAGTAGTGCATAAGGGAACTGGCAACGAAGTATCATTGCAATTTTAATTGACTATACTATCTTCGCTCGTTTTCCTAGTACCACTTCTTAACTTTTTCCACCATAAAAAGCACCATTATAGCACATTTGTACATCATAATAACGGACGGCGTGCCATTCGCTGCATTCATCATTATTCATTATCGCTATCATTCGTCATCGTCCGTAAATGCTGCTTTTAACGCTCTAAAGGCTTGTTTTTGCTCATCGGTCAGATTGTCGAGTGCCAGCGGTGCAATGCTCACTTGTACATACACATCGCCACATGCCACGCCATCGCCATGCGTTTTGGGCAAGCCGCCCCCACGAATGATAAACGCCTTGTCATCATTATTTTTTGGCAGTTGCACACGGAATATCCGCCCTGCCGCCTGTACCAGCACTTTTTCACCAAGGGCAATTTGCCAAATCGGCACGCTCACATGCACCGCCACATCGCCATCACCTAGGGCAAAATCTTGTGATGTATCGCCCTTATTCTCGTTGGCGTGCTTGTCTTTAAAAAACATGCGTACGCTTTGTTTGGCAAATTGTAGATTGTCGCTCAAATTGGCTCGAAATGGCTCGGCAAACTCCGTACGCAGCCGCCTAACCCCCTGCACAAAGCCATCTTTTTGCCAAAACATCACCGCCAATTCACCGTCATACTTGGCACGCTTGGCAGGGTCTTTGAGTGTCTCATAGGCGAGATTTAGGGCGATAAGCTCGGCATTGCTGCTTGTGTTATCAGCCGTATTATTAGCCGTATTGGCATGAGGTGTGCTTGCCTGCTTGTCGGGGTGATGATGGCTGACACGCAGACGATACGCCGCTTTAATCTCGGCAAGCGTGGCATTTTTGGCAACGCCCAGCACCTCATAATGCGTTCTCATTCGCCCAGCTCGCTCTCAAGGGTTTCTAACTCGTCCATCAAGTTAAGCAGGCTTTCTTCATCGGTGTTTAATTTACTTTTTAGCGAATTTTGCTCATCAAGCAGTGCCAGCAGTTTGTTTTTGTTGCCATCATCGTATAGGCTGTTGTCGCCCAATTGCTCATCTATCATGGTCAATTTATCAGTGGTGCTGGCAAGCGACTGCTCAAGCGTGTCTATTTGTTTGCGAATGGGTGCGGTTTTTTGGCGAATCTCGGCATTTTTTTTGCGTAGCTCTTCTTTGGTGAGCATGGGTTTTTTGTGGTCGCTGCTGGCTGGTGCTGATGTGCTTTGTGCAAGGTGCGGTGTGTGGTTTTTTTGTTGTCTTGCCAATCTTGCTTGTTTAAGGTGTGCAGCATAGTCCGCCATATCACCGTCAAATTCTGTCGCCACACCATCAGCCACCAAGAGCAGCTCATCACAGACGTTTAATATCAAATCTCTGTCGTGCGACACCAAAATCAACGCCCCAGCGAAGTTTTGTAGTGCCAACATCAAGGCGTTACGCATTTGCAAATCTAAGTGGTTGGTAGGCTCGTCCAGCACCAGCACATTGGGGCGTTGCCATACGATAAGCGCAAGGGTGAGCCGTGCTTTTTCACCGCCAGAGAACAGCCGTACTTCGGTATCAATCCTATCACCACGGAAGTCAAAACTGCCCAAAAACGCACGCAATTGTGCGTCCGATGTCGCCCCTGCCAAACGTCTTAATAGTATCATCGGCGTGGCGGATTCGTCCAGTGCGTCCATTTGGTGTTGATTAAAATAGCCCAGCTGTAGATTTTCGGACTGCTCTCGCTTGCCTGTCATTAGGGGCAATTCACCCACCAAGGCTTTAATCAGCGTGGATTTGCCAGCACCGTTTGCCCCCAATATGCCAAGGCGAGTGTCGGGGGTGATTTGCAGCTGCACCTTGCCAAGCAGGGGCTTATCATAGCCAATCTCGCCGCCGCTTATCGCAATGAGTGGTGATGACAACCCTGTCGGCGGATAAAAGCCAAACGAAAACGCACTGTCCGCCATCACAGGGCTAAGCTCGCTCATACGCTCTAACTGCTTGATACGGCTTTGGGCTTGCTTGGCTTTGCTTGCCTTGGCACGAAATCTGCGAATATAGTCTTCAAGATGAGCTCGTGTTGTCTGCTGTTTTTCAAAGGCTTGTTGACGCTGTGCCAGCCGTTCGGCACGGATTTGTATAAACTGGCTGTAGTTGCCTGTATACAGCGTAATGCTGCCCTGCTCAATGTGCAAAATCCGCCCACACACCGTGTCCAAAAAACTCTGGTCGTGGCTAATAAGCAGCACCAAGCCATCAAACTTGCCAAGCCATTCTTCTAGCCACAAGATTGCGTCCAAATCCAAATGGTTGGTAGGCTCGTCCAACAGCAACACGTCCGCACGGTGCATGAGTGTGCGAGCCAAATTAAGTCGCATACGCCAGCCCCCCGAAAACATCGCCACCGCTTTGTCGTGTTCGTGTTCACCAAAGCCAAGCCCAGACAGAATCTGTGCTGCCTTGGCAGGGGTGCGGTAGCCATCAATCTCATCAAAATGCTGGTGCAGTACCGCAATTTTGTCGGCAGACAAGCTGTCTTGGTGTGCCATTTGGCGGTTTAGCTCATACCACTGTGCGTCGCCTGCCAGCACATAATCAAGGGCGGTGCGGTCGGTTGCCGACACTTCTTGTGCCATATGTGCCACTTGCCATGTGTCGGGCAATGCCACCTTGCCGACATCGGTGCTATGCTCACCCAAAATCGTGGCGAACAGTGTAGATTTGCCTGTGCCGTTGTTGCCTATCAGCCCTACTTTTTGGGGTTTGTGCAGCTGAAAATTCACGTCCGAGAACAGCACTCGCCCATCACGGCGTACCGCCACGTTATCAAATTCAATCATGGTTGTGTCTTGTAAGTGTTAAAAAAAGGGTATTATAACACCGAGCTGCACCAAGCCAACAACAATTCATTATCTTGATTTCAGAGCAACCGCCCACATTATGCTATAATATCCCAATTTAAAAACAAAAAAATGAGTACGACAATGACCGCCGCCATGACCTTAACCGACAGTGCCGCAAGCAAACTGCAAAAACTCAAAGACCAAGAGAGCAATAATGAACTCATGCTGCGTGTGTATGTAACAGGCGGCGGCTGTTCGGGCTTTTCTTATGGCTTTGATTTTGCCGAAGAATTGGACGATGACGATGCGGTATTTGGTACAGATGTCGCAAAACTCGTGGTCGATAGCCTAAGCTATCAATATCTGCACGGCTCAACCATTGACTATGTCGAAGGGCTGGAAGGTTCTCGTTTTACCGTCAATAATCCCAATGCCACCACTACCTGTGGTTGTGGTTCGTCTTTTTCGATTTGATTGAAATTTTAAAAAGCAGTGATACGCCCAAAAAATTAATCGCACCATAAAATCACGCCAATCACCACACTTATATCGTGGTGATTTTTTGTTAGGGTGTATTTATTTTGCGAATTTTTGGGTATTTGTCTTTTGGGTGATATTCCAGTTCACTTAGGCAACTGTGAATTGCCTTGATTTGGTAGCGGGTTTGGTTCTAAAGTAAGGGGCTGCAATCACTACGAAAAACTCAAGCAGTTTTATTTTGGTTTTCTTGATAGATTACAATGGGTTATATTCATTTTTGTAGTATATCACAGTTGATAATTTACGTCAGCCCCACTTTTATTATATACCCATACTGCATTTTTGTTGTCAAATCTGGGATTTTTCTATACACCCATTCCTATCATAAAGACTTTATAAAAATTATATAAAATAAATATCATAAGCAAAACTATAGACATGGCGATAATAAACAAAAATATTTTGTATATATTTTTGTTTATTAATAATTTCTTGTATCTATGAATAAGAAAAAACAGTAATGTATAAATAAAAAATATAAATGTTATAAACAACAAAAACTCATTCACTATTTTTTTCCTTTTCAAAACTATCTAATGCTTTATTGGCTTGCCATCTTCAAATCCCCTGCCTTTATCCAGCCTTTTTTGTACATCGGATAGGCGATTATCAATGTTAATACCGCAGGCAAGATGATATGAAACAAGCCAATCAGTACAAACACCGAGCCGCTTGTTCCCATGGCATCTAGCGTACCGACTTGCCCCACAAGTCCAGATGTTCCCATGCCAGCTCCACTTGGGATATTCGTCATGCCAAAGATGGTGGCAAATGGGGCAAGCACCGCCCCTGCCAGTGTGGGCGGTAGCCAAATCTTGGGGTTTTTGATGATGTTCGGAATCTGTAGCATACTCGTGCCAAGCCCATTGGACAGCAGTCCAGACACGCCATTATCACGATAGCCCAGCACGGCAAAGCCTATCATTTGTGCCGCACAGCCTACCGTTGCCGCTCCTGCCGCCAAGCCGCTTAACGACAGACTGATGGCAATCGCCGCACTAGAGATGGGTAGGGTGAGTATCAGCCCCATCGCTACCGCCACCACGATACTCATCAAGATGGGTTGTAGCTCCACCGACCACATGATGAATTCGCCAAGGCTTGTCATCAGCATGGCGATGGCAGGGGCGATAAATGTCGCTCCCAGCAGCCCTGTGATGAGCGTGGTTGCAGGCGTGGCGATAATGTCCACAGGCGTGATTTTGCTGATGAGTTTGCCGCACTCTGCTCCTATCGCCGCCGCCACGAATGCCCCTACCACACCGCCAAGACCAGCCCCTGCCAGCCCTGTGATGACACTGGCAAACAGCACAAGGGGCGGTGCTTTAAGCCCATACGCCACCCCCACGCCCACCGCCACTCCCATGGCGGACTGGGCTTGTGTGCCAACTTCTACCAAAAACGACAGCTTTGTCCATGTGCCGACATTTTTTAAAATCAAGCCAATAATCAACGAGCTAAATAAGCCCAACGCCATAAAGTTCATTGCGTCCAGTCCATAACGCCTAAGCGAAAACTCCACGTTCTGACGCTTTAAAAAAGTGGTTACCGCATTCATACTCACTCCTTGAATTCACGACAATCAATTACACAAAAAATCAACCTTTTATTGGTAAGGTGCTTTGTTCGCCCACCATTTCAATAACATGGGTTAGCTACATTCTGTATCATTGCGATTTTATAGTCTTTTAAATTCACTTTAATACGTCGTCAAACTCGCTTGCTGTACTACTTGTACTATCTGCACTCGTTTTCCTCGTCTTAAAGTGAATTTATTTGACTATAATCAACTATAGCAACCAATTGTACAATATTCATACAAAAACCGCCATCTTTTAATGACAGCGGCTTACTCAAATTCATGTTACAAAGTTTGATAATTAAAAGCATAATCCTTGAAAGTACGACCCTTAGCCATCAAGCTCACGATTGCTTGACAGGGCGTTGCCAATGCTCTATCGTACTTTGGCGAGTGCGTGCTACGGTGAGCTTGCCGTCTGGGGTGTCCTTGGTGATGACCGAGCCTGCCCCAATCGTGGCATTTTCGCCAATATTGACAGGGGCAACCAAACTGCTGTTCGAGCCGATAAAGGCATTGTCGCCAATCACTGTGTTAAATTTATTCACGCCATCATAATTACAAGTAATCACCCCAGCACCGATATTCACCTCACGCCCCACGCTTGCGTCGCCAATGTAGCTTAGGTGGCTGACTTTTGCCCCTGTTGCCAGCGTGGATTTTTTGGTCTCGACAAAGTTGCCAATCTTGACATCATCGCCTATCATCGACTGTGGACGGATATGGGCGAATGGACCGATTGTCACATTTGCACCGATTTGGCTTTCGCTCAGCACGCAGTTGGGCTTGATGTGCGTGCCAGCCCCAATGGCACAATCGGTGATGACATTGCCAGCGTCAATCTGCACGCCATCGCCCAGCACCACATCACCCACAAAGATGGTATTCACATCGATGAACACATCTGCCCCACAGCGAAGCCGCCCACGAATATCCACACGACTTGGGTCGGCAAATTGTACACCTTGGTGCTGCAGCTCGGTAATCAGATGAGCTTGATACGCTCGCTCCAAATTCGCCAGCTGTATACGGTCATTCACCCCTTCAATCTCAAATGCCAGCGTCGGTGCGATGGTCGCAATATCCACGCCATCTGCCACCGCCATTTTGACAATATCGGTCAGATAGTATTCGCCTTGGGCATTATGATTGTCAAGGTTTGGTAAATAACGGTGCAATAACGCATTGTCCACGCAATAGATACCGCTGTTAATCTCGGTGATTTGTTTTTGCTCATCATTTGCGTCTTTTTGCTCGACGATAGCGACTACCTTGCCATTGTCTCGCACGATACGCCCAAGCCCAAACGGATTGTCCACCTGTAGCGTGAGCATACTAATGCCAGCGGTGTTGCTGTCTATCAATCTTTGTAAGGTGCTAAGTTGTGTCAATGGCACGTCACCGTACAAAATCACGCTTTTGCCGTCTGCTGGTAAATGCGGCAATGCCATCTGCACCGCATGTCCTGTACCCAGCTGCTTAGCTTGCTCTGCCCACACAATACCATCATCACCAATGCTGTCCATCACCATCTGTCCGTGATAGCCGTGGATAATGATGGTATTGTCCGCTTGTAATGCCGTACAATTATCCAAGACATGACGCAATAATGGCTTGCCTGCTAGGGTTTGCAATACCTTGGGCTTGACGGACTTCATGCGTGTGCCTTTGCCACCTGCTAGGATAATGAGCGAAACAGACATATTTTTTCCTTTATGAGTAAGAATAATTTTTTTAAACAAATTTTAAACAAAGCTGCCATACCAAACATACGACATCACCATATAAGCCGCTATTGCCATCAAGCCTGCCAATATATCATCAAGCATAATGCCAAAGCCGCCAGAGACTTTTTTGTCCGCCCAGCCAATCGGAAAGGGCTTGATAATATCAAATATGCGAAACAGCACAAAAGCAATGGCGACAATCAGCACGCCATCACGCCATTTACCATCGTTCATCAGCGTCGTCAGATGGCTTGCCACTGGCACAAGGACAATCCACATGCCAGCCCATTCGTCCCATACGATGTGTGGGTCGTCATGCACATTCATAAGCTCGGACGTTCGCCCACAGATAAAATTGCCCACCAACACCGACCCCACCGTCAAGGCATAAAACAGCCCTTGCGACCCCAGCCACCACTCTGACAGCACCATCACAGGCAGTGCCATCGCCAGTCCGCCAAGCGTTCCCCATGTGCCTGCCGCACGCCGTGGCAAGCCAGACCCCAGCCCCACGCCCAGCCAATACACGCCTTTATCAAGGGTGCTTACATCAGTAGGGCAAGGCGGACAAGGGTTGGCTTGACGCACATCTGGCTTGTGCGACTTGGCTGATGGTTTGGTTGATGACTTGGCTGATGAATGGGGGTGATGAGAATTAGGCAAAGTGATTAAATCCTGTCGCATGAACAAAAAACGGTACGCCATTATGATAGCAGATTAAGGGGGCGTTTTCATGGGGGTTTTGTGTGATTTTTTGCGTGGGGTTTTGTGTGGCTGTAATCCGCCCAATCGGATAAATCGGCGTATCAGGGTACAAGGCGGTGAATTTTGCCAAATTCGCTTCGGATAAGCTAAAGCACAGCTCATAATCATCACCGCCAGCCAGTGCGTAATTCATGGCGGTGTTAAAACCCAGTGCGGCAAGCGTATCCGCCAAGGGAATGCGTTCAAGATACAGCTCACCACGAACATTACTGGCGGTCAAGATATGCCCCAAATCCTGCAACAGTCCATCAGACACATCTATCATCGCATGAGCAAAGTCTGCCAATCGTTGCCCCAGCAACACTCTTGGCATGGGGTAATCTAAGGCGGACTGTAAGGGAGAATTGGCATGGTGCAGGGCAAAGGCGGCACTGCCAAGCCGTCCGCTTACACAAATCACATCACCGAGCTTTGCCCCATCACGGCGTATCGCTTTGCCAGCCTGCACAAAGCCTGTGGCGGTGATACTCATCGTAAGCGTAGGGGATTTTGTGGTATCGCCACCGATTAATCGTACGCCAAAGTCATCACACGCTTGGTACAATCCATCACTAAAATCGTGCAGCCAGCCTGTATCGACAGATGGCAAGGATAAGGCGAGCAATATACTGTGCGGCGTTGCCCCCATCGCTGCCAAATCGGACAGATTGACCGCCACCGCCTTGTAGCCGATGGCGTGGGCTGGTGTATCCGTGGGAAAATGCCGCCCTGCCACCAAGGTATCTACGCAGATGACGAGCTGTTGTCCTATTGGGGGCGAAACAATCGCACAATCGTCCCCCACGCCCAATTCCCCAGCAGGCAAGGCATGACGACTAAAATATTCGGCAATGATAGAAAATTCGGACATGGCGTGTTTTTATGGGTTATGGGCTGTGAATGGGCTATATAAGTTGTAAATGGACGGTAAATAGATTTGTCAATGGCGAATAAGTGGGTTTTTGAGTAATGGCTTTGGTGTATGAAGTTCGGCAAATATACCGCCTTATTATAAAACAAAAGCACCAAAACTGCATTATAAAGCTGCGTTATAAAAAGCACCAAAGCTGCCAACCACAAAGCACCTAAGTCCAAACAGCAAAAAACCACTGATATGGGGTGTCAGTGGTTTTTTGCTCGTCCATGTCAAGATAAGCAAATTCAAACTGGGTTTGCATTCAACCTATCTTTTATCCATCATCAATCCATCGTATAGCGGCAGTCCATTTTTGAGCGTCATGCTCTCTTCCGTGTTGCTATGGGTGTATTATGCCAAACTTTGCCCTGTCTGACTATTCGCCAATGTCGTCAATGTGTGTAAGCATATGCTGACAAATGTTGTATAGTCAATTAAAATTGCAATGATACTTCGTTGCCAACGTCCTTATGTACTGCTTGTACACCACGGACGTTGTCGCCTTGTCTCATTTTTATTTTAATCGACTATAATAAAAGAAGTTTGTTTTAATGCAAAATTAATCAGCTATCAAGCAATCATGAAGCAATCTAAACACTGTGTTATAATTTAAAAGACCGTATGAGAAAGACTTGAGCGAGACAGATGTTTAAAGGTGGATATTTAAAGGCAGGGGTTCGATGAAAGCTATTTTTGGCGTTGGCAAGTTTTTGCTGCAATTTTTTCCGCTGACTATTTTTCTTAAAGTGGCGTTTTTGCACGGACAGCCCCAAGCGACTGATTGGTTGAATGCCTTTGTTTGGGGCGGCTCTGCTGCTGTTTTGCAGCTTGTGTTTTCTATGCTTATTGCCCAAGGCAAACCTTTAAACAGAATAATGCTTGGCGTGAATTGGTATTTGATTGTTGGTGCTGCTGCGGTGATGAGCAATCAAACGGCATTATTGGCGTTATTCAATAATTTGAAAGAAAGCGGTATTTTTTTGTGTTTACTGATGGTTGGTATCTGTACCACTTTTGGCTCAAAGGCTGGCTTTGTCGGTGTGCCTGCAACAGCTGAAGCATTTGAAACATCTGTACGCCGCGATATTAGAACTTATTCTATTTGGCTGATTGTTATCGCCTGCATTGGGCTGGTGCTGTCTTTTTGTTTTAGGGGGCAGATTATTATTTCTGCGGCAGCTCCCTTGGTATTTTTAAGTGTTGCCATTAGGCTTTTGCAGAGACACTTACAACACAATTAAAAACCAAAAAAAACACCCCTTGACTGGCAAGCGGTGATTTTTTTAATGTGCTGATAATGTTATGACTGCTTATCGTTTTTTACTTCGGTAAACTCCGCATCGACCACGCCATCATCGGCTTGTTGCTGTGGTGCTGCCCCTTGTGGTACATCACCTTCTGCAGCCGCCGCATAAATCTTGGTGCTTACTGGCAAGAAAGCGTTGTCAAGGGCTTCTAGCTTGGCTTTGATGTCGTCAGCGTCATCTTCTTTGGTTGCCAATTCTAGGGCTTTGATGGCTTCTTCGACAGCGGCAGTTTCTTCGGCAGTTACTTTATCAGCTGCTTCTTTTAGGGCTTTTTGCACCGCATGGATACGTCCGTCCGCTTCGTTACGCACATTGGCAAGGGCGGCGAATTTCTCATCATCGGCGGCATTCGCTTCGGCATCACGCACCATTTGCTCAATCTCTTCTTCGGATAGACCAGAGTCCGCCTTGATTTGGATAGACTGGCTCTTGCCTGTGCCTTTGTCTTTGGCAGAGATATTCATGATACCATCGGCATTGATGTCAAAGGTTACTTCAATCTGTGGTACGCCACGTGGTGCAGGCGGAATGTCTGTCAAGTCAAACTGACCCAATAGCTTGTTTTGGACAGCAATTTTTCGCTCGCCTTGATACACTTGAATGGTAACGGCAGGTTGATTGTCAGCAGCAGTAGAGAACACTTGTGATTTTTTGGTAGGAATCATGGTGTTCTTTTCGATGATGGCAGTCAGTACACCGCCCATGGTTTCGATACCTAGGGTAAGTGGCGTTACGTCAAGCAGCAGCACGTCTTTGATGTCTTTTGACAAGACCGCCCCTTGTGTGGCTGCACCGATGGCAACGGCTTCATCGGGGTTCACGTCTTTGCGTGGCTCTTTGCCAAAGAACTCTTGTACTTTTTGTTGCACGAGCGGCATACGAGTTTGTCCACCGACCAAAATCACATCGTTAATGTCGCTGGCAGACAAGCCTGCGTCTTCTAGGGCGATACGGCAAGGGGCGATGGTGCGTGCCACCAGTTCTTCGGTCAAGGCTTCTAGTTTGGCACGGCTGATGGTAATCACCAAGTGCTTAGGGCCTGCTGCGTCTGCGGTGATGTACGGCAGATTAATCTCGGTACTGGCAGCCGATGACAGCTCAATTTTGGCTTTTTCGGCGGCTTCTTTGAGACGCTGCATGGCAAGTGGGTCGCCTTTTAGGTTGAAGTCCTGCTCTTTTTTGAACTCGTCCACCAAGTAGTCAATCAAGGCGATGTCAAAATCTTCTCCACCAAGGAAAGTATCGCCATTGGTAGACAATACTTCAAATTGCTGCTCGCCATCGACATCGGCAATCTCGATGATAGACACGTCAAATGTACCGCCGCCCAAGTCATACACGGCAATGGTGCGGTCGCCTTCTTTTTTGTCCATGCCAAAGGCAAGGGCAGCGGCGGTAGGCTCGTTGATGATACGTTTTACATCAAGCCCTGCGATACGACCTGCGTCTTTGGTGGCTTGACGCTGTGCGTCATTGAAGTAGGCAGGTACAGTAACCACCGCTTCGGTTACAGGTTCGCCCAGATAGTCTTCGGCGGTTTTTTTCATTTTTTTCAGCACTTCTGCCGAGATTTGTGGTGGGGCTTGTTTTTTGTCGTTCACTTCCACCCATGCGTCGCCATTGTCGGCTTTGACGATTTTATAAGGCACAAGACCGATGTCTTTTTGTACCGCTTGCTCATCATAACGGCGACCAATCAAACGCTTGACAGCAAATAGCGTGTTTTGTGGGTTGGTAACGGCTTGGCGTTTGGCAGCTTGACCGACCAAAATCTCATCGTCTTTGTACGCCACGATAGATGGTGTGGTACGCGCGCCTTCTGCATTTTCGATAACTTTCACTTTATCGCCTTCGAATACCGCCACACAAGAGTTGGTTGTACCTAGGTCAATACCGATAACTTTAGCCATAATTTTTTCTCCGAATTTTTAGATTAAAAAAAGTTTAAAAGCTGGCAAATTGGTCATTCATCAAGCTGTATTTCAAAAAAAGTATTTTTTAAAAATAAGATTGTCAAAATCATCATCTGCCAAGGTTGCTTGCTATATTTGTGTGATTTTTGGCTTTTCAAGAGATTTTTTTAATTTTTTATGCAGTTTAACTGCTTGAAAATTATGGTGAAATCCCCAAAAGCTCCAAAAAAGCCCCAAAAATGATTAACCGCCCACCATCACAATCGCAGGGCGTAAGGTGCGTTCGTTCAAGGTGTAGCCTTTTTGTAGCACTTGTCCTACCACGTCTTTTTCGGTGTCAGGAGCGATGCCTACCGCTTCATGATAGTCAGGATTAAAGGCTTCGCCCACCACGCCCACCGCGACCACGTTGTTTTTTTCGAGTACGCCAAGCAGGGTTTTTTGGGTAAGCTCAATGCCTTGCAAAGTCGTCTCATCGGTGATGTTTGCCACGGCACGCTCTAGGTTGTCCACCACGTCTAGGAGTTCCTTGGCGAATTTTTGTAGGGCGAATTTTTTGGCTTTGTCGGTTTCACGCTCCATGCGAGTTTGGGCGTTGTAGCTTTCGGCATTGGCACGTGCGGTCGCTTCTTTGGCGGCTTTGAGTTCGTTTTTGAGCTGTTCAATCGTGGTATTAAGCTCATCAAGTGGCGTACTGTCCGCTGTCTGCTCTGTGTTGCTAGGGTCAATATTGTCAGCGTCAAAAAGGGCTTGTTCGGTCATGTTATCACCTTTACTATTCACAAAAAATCAAAATCCCCACCTTGATAAAGGTTAATCACTGATTTTTCAAGTCTTTGGGACAAATTTGCCCAAAATACTCAAAAAAGTCTGCAAAAAACAGCCAATGAACAGGTATAATAACCAAGATTATTCATCACGCCACCTTGGAAATTCTATATGACCCAGTCCAAAGCCAGCCCAAAATCTCAGCACAAGCCCAATCATAAGCCAAGCAAGCCCAATCAAAAACCCAGCCACCAGCCTAATCAAAAGCCAGCCAAGCCACAAAAACTCAAAACCAGCCCCCATTTTTATGGCATTCATGCGGTTAAGGCGATTTTGAGTGTGCGTGCTCATGACGCTTTGGCGTTGTTTGTTCAGCAGTATGATGATGGCAAGCACAATGACGAGCAAGCACAAATTATTACCCTTGCCAAGGCGTGCGGCGTGTCGGTGCAGACCGCACACAAAGATACGCTCGCCGAGCTGTGTGGCAGCCATCAACATCAAGGCGTGGTGCTGTCGGCAAGACTGCGTGCGATGGGCGATGAGAGTGAGCTTGATGGTATTGTGGGTGATGATGTGCTGCTGCTCGTGCTTGACCAAATCACCGACCCGCACAACTTTGGGGCGTGTCTGCGGACGGCGTGCGCGATGGGGGTGTCGGCGGTGATTGTGCCACGTCATCAGAGTGTGGGGCTTACGCCTACTGTCGCCAAAGTGTCTGTAGGTGGTGCTGAAGCCGTGCCTGTGATTGCGGTAACCAATTTGGCACGCTGTCTTGAGCGATTAAAATCCGCTGGCGTGTTCGTGTTTGGTACGGCTCTTGACGAGACGGCAAAGCCCCTGCACGAGTGTGATTTTGCTGGCAAAGTTGCCATTGTCATGGGGTCAGAAGGTGATGGTATGCGGCGGCTTACACGTGAATACTGCGACACGCTGGTATATATACCGATGTCCGCCAATCCAGACCGTCCGCAGAGCCTTAATGTCAGTGTCGCCACAGGTATGACGCTGTGGGAAGTGGTACGCCAAAGAAAGAGATAACGGTTGAAAGAGACGGCTGTTTGCCAATAAATTGTGAATAAATCGTTCCACGTGAAACGTATTTGAATAGATGGCGGTAATGCGGTAACGTGTAATGCGGACAATGCCGCCTAAATACCACATGGTATGCGGCGGCTTACACGTGAATACTGCGACACGCTGGTATATATTCCGATGTCCACCAATCCAGACCGTCCGCAGAGCCTTAATGTCAGTGTTGCCACAGGCATGACGCTGTGGGAAGTGGTACGCCAAAGAAAAGGATAACGGTTGAAAGAGACGGCTGTTTGCCAATAAATTGTGAATAAATCGTTCCACGTGAAACGTATTTGAATAGATGGTGGTAATGCGGTAATGGCGACAATGCCACTTACAGTTGATTAAAATCGCAATGATACTTACGTTGCCACCACCCTTATGTGCTACGAGTAACACGGGATGTCTTGTTGCCTTATCTCATTTTTATTTTAACCAACTATAAATACCACAATGCCAGTGTGGGGCGGCTTAGTGTGGCGTGGCGAAATGGTAATGACATGGTAAGTAGCCATTATCAAATTGTCAAACTTACACCTTTCCCAAATGCCTTGCCCAAAAAAATACCCCAATCTCAAAAAACAAGCCAACTTTGCTAAATCCACCGCTAAGTCCACCGCTGTACTGTTTGCACTATTTGCCCATTGCCTTTATTTTTTTAGGGCTTGGTCATCAGCCTTGCTGGTCGCCGCTTTTTAGCCAGTCCATATACGCTTTGTTTGCCTGCTCTTTTTGATTGTCGGCATGGCTATAAAAGTATGTGCCGACAAGGCTGTCTGGCAGATACTGCTGGGGGTGATAGTGGTTGGGATAGTCGTGCGGATAGATATAGCCTTGTCCGTAGCCTTGGTTTTTCATGAGCGTGGTTACGCCATTACGCAGGTGCAGTGGCACAGGCGATTGGTCGTGCTGGGCGGCGGTCATGGCGGCATTGATGGCGTTGTAGCTTGCGTTGGACTTGGGCGACGTTGCCAAATACACCGCCACTTGCCCTAGAATGATACGAGCTTCTGGCATACCAATCATCTTAACCGAACGCAGTGCAGCGTCTGCCAATAATAAGGCGTTTGGGTTGGCAAGCCCAATGTCTTCGCTTGCCGAGATGACGAGCCTGCGTGCGATGAATTCGGGCGGTTCGCCAGCGACGAGCATTCGTGCCAGCCAATACACGGCGGCATCTGGGTCAGAGCCACGAATGGATTTTATCATGGCGGAGATGATGTCATAGTGCATTTCGCCATTTTTGTCATAGCGTGGCAGCAGGGTTTGGGCGACTTGCTCAATTAACGTATGGTTGATGATGAGTGGCTTGCCTGTGATGATGGTTGTGCTTTGGACGATGTTTTCGAGCAGGTTTAGGGCTTTTCTCGCGTCCCCATTGACTAGCTGTGCGATGGCAAGCGGCTTAGTCAGCCTAATATCCAGCGTCTGTAGGTAGCTGTCGTGGGCGATGGCACGTTGCAATACGGTGATAATCTCATCATCATGCAGCGGCTGTAGGCGATACACTTGACAGCGAGACAGCAGGGCGTTGTTGATACTAAAGGACGGATTTTCGGTAGTCGCCCCAATCAGCGTAATCTTGCCAGCTTCTACCGCTCCTAAGAGTGCATCTTGCTGAGCTTTGTTAAAGCGATGAATCTCATCAATAAACAGCACAGGCACACCAAAATTTAGCCCACCACCGCCATGCTCGATGAGTTCACGCAGTGTCTTGACCGTCAAATCAAGGGCAGATAACAGGTGAAATTCTCGCCCCACTGCATCTGCCAATAGCCGTGCAATGGTCGTCTTGCCAATACCTGCTTCACCGTGCAAAATCAGACTGGGCAAATGCTGGTGCTTAACCATATTGCTGATGGGGGCATGGTCGCCAAGCAGGTGCGTCTGTCCGATGATATCGGCAAGTTGCTTGGGCCGCATACGTTCGGCAAGGGGGGTGTGGGGCGATGTCGCAGGGCGTTTGGTTGTGTTCATGGGTGATGATGGCTCGTGCGGTGTGGGCGAATGATGTTTGGTCTGTATCCCAAAAAAATGGCTTCACCAATACAGGCTTGCTGTTCGATATTATACGCCCAAAACGACTTGGCAGGGTCAAATTGATAGGCATAAGGGTTGTAGCGTTTGCCACTAAGATAATACAGGCTCTGTAGCCACGCCCCTTGGTACAAGACATTCACCCCTTGCTGATGTTGAAAAACATGGGTCATCTCGTGGATAAAAATTTGTTGATAAGACAAGGCGGCGGTGCTGTAGTCGTCTTGATAATGCTTGGTGGTGGTGAATAGATTGCCATTAGGGGCGATAAAAATATCGTCAGCTTGCCACGGCAAATAGGCACAGGCGATGATTTTGACAGTGCTTGTGTCAAATGCTGTGCCAAAAATCCGCAGGCACAAGGCGATTTCGCCAGTGGTCAAGGGGCGAGCGATGGGCTTGTTTTTGCGGTATTTGGCAAGCACATAGGGTATGTGCAAGCTAGGCAGAGTAATCACAGCATACCCACGCCAGACAGCTCACGTGCTAGGCTGGCGGCACGGTTGTCGGTCATGCCACCCACAAAATCCAGTACTTTCATATAAGCGATATACAGGCTGTCGTCTTTGTGTACTGGGTTGTCCATCAGCTCAAGGCACAAGGTGTTTTTTGTGCTAAGCGGTGCGTGCGTGCTAAGGGCATGTACCGCAGGCACAAACAAATCTAGCATTAAACCAAGACAGCCAAAGGACGCAATCTCGGTCGCCAGCTTGCTGTGATGACGAAAGACTTTATCTCGTGCCAGTTTTTTGGCGGTGGCAAGGGTATATTGCAAGTCATCATCACAGACAGCCAGCAGGTCTTTGGGTTCAAATTCCCCTTGCACCAAGGCGGTGTGGTGTTTGATAAAAATCGTGGCAACCGATTCAATGGCACGTCCTATCGCCATGCCACGAAGAGCACTACAGCGTTCTGTGGGGTTGTCGATACGCCATGTTTTTTCGGTCGGAATGAGTGTCTGTAGCACGCTTTCAAATTCATGAATGCCAAGCAAATCCAGCTCCACCGCATCTTCTAAGTCAAGCAGTGCATAGCAAATATCGTCTGCCGCTTCCATCAGATAAGACAAGGGGTGTCTTGCCCAGTGGTTGTCGCCTAGCCTAGCAAGCCCCAAATCGTCCGCCACGGCTTGTATGAGCGGCAATTCGGTCTGATAGATGTTGAATTTACCCTTGTGGCGAGCGGTGGGGTGCGTGGCTGTCCAAGGGTATTTGAGCAATGCCCCAAGGCTGGCTGAGGTGAGCCGCATACCACCACGCCCTGTGTACATCTCTAGGCTTGCCAAGGTGCGTAAGCTGTGGGCGTTGCCTTCGTAAGTGCAGATGTCGGCACGCTCGCTGTCGGTAAGCGTGTCTAAAAGATGGGCGTGCTTGGGGTCGATAAACCATGCACGCAAAGCGTCTTCACCCGTATGCCCAAAGGGTGGATTGCCAAGGTCGTGAGCAAGGCAAGCCACCTGCACCACTGTACCGATGTCGCTTGGGGTGTAGCCAGCTGGCAAAAACTCGCCTTGCTGTAGCCGCATACCCACATGATTGCCTAGGCTACGCCCCACGCTTGCCACTTCGACACTGTGGGTTAGGCGGTTGTGCGTGTGGTCATGCTTGGCAAAGGGGTGCACCTGCGTTTTGCGTCCCAATCGGCGAAATGCCCCAGAGAACACCACACGGTCATAATCGATATGAAAATCCGTCCTAAGCACGTCCACGCCTTCGCTGGTCGATGCGGTGGCGGCAGGCACAACCTTGCTGCCATCAATCTTAAAGCGATTGGTCGATAGCAATTCTCGCCAGCGGTCTTGGTTCATCAAACTTTCCTTTGTGGTTAAGAGCCTTTCGTTAAAAAGTATCAGAATATCCTTGATGAGTAAATAAGCAGTTTTTTGTCAACTCAGAGCGATTTTAATCAAGGCAGTTTATTAAGGTGTGCTTTGCTAAAACAATTCGTAGTTACTTAGAATTGAATTAATTTTCTTTCACCGCCATGGTGATGGTATAGGTCTTGCCTTGTTTGACCTTGTCGGCATTGCCAAAGACTTCGGTGAATGCACGTTTCATAAACTGACGCAGTCCGTTAATCGTTACCACATAAAATCGTCCACCCAGCTCCATGCGTTCATAAGCGTCCAGCAGGTACAGATAGTGCTGTTCTTTGCCGACTTTGGCAGGCAGATTGCTCATGACAAGGCTAAAAGTTTTATCCACAGGCACGTCATTAAAGCCATTGGACAGCTGAACGTGGGTATTGGTAAGGGTATTTTTTTGGCAGTTTAATTTGGCATATTCTACTGCCACAAAGTCTTTGTCAATGAGTAAATGCTCACCATTTGGGCATTCTCGTGCCGCCGTCATACCCAGCACGCCATAGCCACAGCCTAAGTCAATGCTGTTGTCATCTGTCCGAAAGTCAATATGCTCAAGCAGCATAAGACTGCCATCGTCTAATTTTTCGGGGCTAAATATCCCCCATGTGGTACAAAAATCAAAAGGCTTGCCCAGCACATCTTCACAAAAGCTGATGTCGTCTCGCCAATGTTTGGCACGCATGATAAGGTCGGTACGAGTAAGGTCGGTCATGGTTGGCACTCATTGATAGGAATAGGTATTGTAACAAAAATTTGGGGGCGGTGCGGAGATTTTAGCCGCTTTTTAGCCCCTTTTTATTAGCCGCTTTTTCAGCCCCTTGGGTGATGTTCGGCGTGCAGGGCTTGCAGGCGTGCGGTGGCGACGTGGGTGTAGATTTGCGTGGTGGACAGGCTGCTATGCCCCAGCAGTAGCTGAACACTGCGTAAATCCGCCCCATGATTGACAAGGTGCGTGGCAAAGGCATGGCGTAGGGTGTGCGGCGAGATGTCAGCGGTGATGCCTGCAAGACGAGCGTATTTTTTGATAATGTGCCAAAAATTGTGCCGTGTCATATAGCCGCCTTGTGCGGTCAAAAACACCGCTTGGCAGTCGGATTTATGTACCAAAAATTCGCCACGTCGCCCCAAATATTGCCCCAAAGCGTCGCTGGCGTAGTCGCCTAGGGGGACTAGCCGAGTTTTGCCCCCTTTGCCTGTGATACGCAGCCAGCCAGCATTCAGATTGAGCTCATCTAGCGACAGATTGACCAATTCCGACACACGCAGACCGCAGGCGTACAAGACTTCTAACATGGCTTTATCACGCACGCCAAGCACGCTGTCATTGGGGGCGGATAACAAGGCTTCGACATCGGTCATGGATAATGTTTTGGGCAGTGTTTTGGCTTGTTTGGGGATTTTGATGTCTTGGCAAGGGTTGTCAAGGCGAGCTTCGCACTCAATTTGCCACAAAAAAAACTGACGCAAACTCGCCAAACATCTCGCTTGACTGCGTGCGGTGGCTTGTGTGCTAAGCTGTGCCAACAAAGCCAGCACATCAACATTCTCCCATAGGGGTAGGGGCTTGTTCGATAGGGCAAGACACCGCCGTAAATCGCTCAAATAGGCGTTGCGTGTGCGTATGGACAAGCCCCTAGTCATCAGTACTTGACGAAATTCATCAAGATAGCTTGGGTCGTCGTCATGCAGTCTGGCTTTTGGGGTGCGTGGTTTGGTGGCACGGATTTGGCTCATGGCAGTTCGCCTTTTGGTGGCTTACTTTTTTTGCACAAGATAGCGATAATGGCTGTCAAATTCGCCTTCATCGCTGTGGCTTATCGCCCCTAAGGTCTCTTGGGCAAGCAGGCTATGCCCCAGATGACGGCAAAAATTCGGCACATCTCTGGTACTGGCAGGGTCGGTCGCCAACACTTCAATCACATCTCCCACATTGGCAGAGCGAATGGTGCGGTGTAGTAGCATGACAGGTTCAGGGCAAATCAGCCCCACGGTGTCAAGGTGGTGAGTGATGGTGATATTGTTGGTGTTGGCTGGGTTCATAGGCTGTCTTCGCTTGTTGGATTGTGTGTGGGTGCTGTGTCATCGGCAGATAAAAAGCCCAAAAACTTCGCCAAGCTCACCTTGAACAAATATGGCATGGCAAACCACGCCACCATCGCCATAAAGGTGCTGACGGTGAATAGCCCCACGCTTAAACAAATCATCGTCATCAAAATCGTTGCCTGCACCAGCTGATACCGCCACAACAAAAAAACATGATACAAGCTAATAGGTATGCTAAGCCCAATCAAGATGTACGGCAAGTAATGAAAACCAAAATATATCATCGCATTGCCCTGCACGGCTTTTAGGGTGCTGATTGTGCCAAAGATGATAAATATCGCAATCGCCGTCCAGCCGAGATAAATGCTGATTTTGGCAAGAGATAGGGCATTTTTTATCAAGGCAATGAGTAGAGCTTTTTGGGCGATTTTTGATTGAGTATCGCCAGCGGTGTGTACTACTTGACGGTTGCTTGCGTGGTCAGAAGTCGTGTCAGTCATGGCTTTCTCTGTTTGGGTCATCGTGATAACTGCCTACCAAAACAGCTTGCGTTGGCATAAAAAAATACTGGCTCAAAATCAAGCAGGCGGCAATATCATCGATATTATCACGTTCGTGCTTTATCCAACCTTGCTCCCATGCGATACTGCGTGCTTCTTTGGAACTTAGGCGTTCGTCCACGAGCCATACGCTGGTCGTACTTCGCCGTTCTCCCAAGCGATGAGCCAAGCGACGTGCGAACTTGTGTGCCCGCTTGGTGAGCATACTGTCTGTGCCGTCCATGTTAAGTGGCAATCCCACAATCACCTTATCAATCTGCCAGCTGTCAATAATGCCGAGCAGGTTGTCCCAGTCGGGCTGTCCGTTATTCATCGCCAAGATGTCAAAGGGGCGTGCGTCTTGGGTTAAGCTGTTGCCCAGTGCCATGCCTGTTTTTTTGACACCGTAGTCAAGGGCGAGCAGGGTGCTTGGTGGCTGTGTCATGATGATACCTTTTTATGCTTTACCAACAATTTATGCCTTGCCAACAATCGGAGCGAGCAAATCAGGGTGAATGCCTAATTTGTCATACGCCTTGGCGAGCTTGTCTCTATGCTCACCGAACAAAATGCCAATATCCGCAGGACATACCAACCAATCCCCACGAGCAATCTCGGCAGGCAATTGCCCTTTTTGCCAGCTACAAAAGCCCATGCACATCAGATAATGCGACAATGCTCCCTTGGCAATGGCAGGCAGTACGTCCTTGCTGGTGGTTAGGCAGATATTTTCGCTGACGGCAAAGGACGAGCTGTATTCTGGCAGCCCTGTATGGATAATAAAGCCAGCTTCGGTACGCAGTGGACCGCCGTTCAAGGCAGGAATACGCATGGCAGCCGCCCCTGCGTCAATGTCCATCTCGCCCAGCAGTCCACCCACACTGACAGGCAGGGGTTGATTGACCACAAAGCCCCATGCACCGTCCGTGTTGTGGCGACACAGATAGATGAGTGCTTTGTCAAACCTTGAATCACCAAGGCTTGACGTAGCAAGCAAAAAATGATGGGCAAGAGAATGGGTCATTGTGGGTGCGTTGTTCCTTGATATAATGGGTTGCTTGACTGCTAATTCTAATGGATTGCCCTAAAACAAACGCCATTGGCGACAATCTGTGCCTATCTATTGGGGCGTGGCATTTGTTTTGGCTTTGATTTTGGATTAGGGTGCTTGTGTCGTGGCTTGCTTATTCGTTTTTTGCTTGGCTGTCTTTTGCTTGTCCACCTTTTGGTCGTCGTCATCATCGGCTTGACGAATGGCAGTTAGCAGGCTTTTGGCGTGTGCTCTTGTGGTGTCGGTGATGTCCACGCCGCCTGACATGCGTGCCAGCTCATCAATCTGTGCTGCACCGTCCAAGACACTGATGTGGCTTTGGGTGTGTTCGTCATGTGCCTTATGCACGAGCAGGTGCTGATGGGCTGCCGCCGCCACTTGGGCTTGGTGGGTGATGGCGAGCAATTGCTGGTGCTTGCCAAGACTTCTTAACATCTCTCCGACAATCTGTGCCGTGCCGCCGCTGATACCCACGTCCACTTCATCAAATACCAATAGGGGCAGGCTCTCTTGTGTGCCTGCTGCCATGACTTGCATGGTGAGTGCCATGCGAGACAGCTCACCGCCTGACGCAATCTTGTGCAGTGGCTGCTTGGGCATACCGACATTGGCACTAAAGAGCAGCTCAATTTCATACAGCCCCATGCCGTTATAGGCGTGGGCTTGGCGTTTGGTAAAGACGAATTCACAGCTGGCATTGGGCAGGGCAAGCGGTGCTAGGCTTTGCTGCAATTTTTTTGCCAAGTCGTGAGCAACGTGCAGGCGTGCGTCATGCAAGGCGGTGGCAGCGTCTATAAAGGTGCGATAGGCTTCTTCAACTTGGGCTTGTAGGGCAGGTGCGTCAGGCATGGCGTGCAGTTCGTCCAGCTCCGTCTGCCAGTCGCCAGCTTGGGCAATCAGCTCGGCGATAGGCAGGCGATGTTTACTAGACAGACGGTGTGCCAAACTGATGATAGTGTTCAGCTCATCAAGGCGTTCTGGGTCGGCACTTGCCCCATCTGCATAATCTGCCAGCAAACTTGCTGCGTCATCGATGGCTTCTGCCGCTTCGGTCAGCCGCTCTAATGCCTTGGCAAAAGTGGGGCTAATCTCACTGCCGTCTTCGCACAGTCGCACCGCTTTGGCAATCAAATCGCTCGCCGCTGGGGTGTCTTCGTCATTATCCAGCAGATAGGCGGCATTTAGGGCGTTTTGAATAAGTTCTTCACGATTGGACAGCTCATCATATTCACTCTCAATCGCACTGATGTCAAGACTACGCAGCGGCTCAATATCGCCAAGTTTGGCGGTTAATAGGTCAATCTTATCCAGCCTTGCCCCAGCTTGCTGTGCCAAAACTTCGGCTTCACGTTTTTTGGTGTGCCATGTGTGATAGGCGTGCAGGGTGGCTTGTCGTTTGTCCAGCAGTCCGCCCACGTCGTCCAGCCAGTCGATGATAAACTGTGGCTTCAGCAGCTCAAGCCCTGCGTGTTGCGAGTGGATATTCACCAGCAACGCCCCAAGGTTTTTAAGCTCGTTGATACTGGCAGGCAAGCCATTAATCCACGCCTTAGAACGCCCATTGTTGGACAGCTGTCGTCTGATGAGCAGTTGTCCGTCGTTCCAGTCTCGTGCGTGCTCATCAAACCACATCTTTAGCATATCGGACAATTCAAATTCTGCATAAATATCCGCCGTATTCGCCCCATGACGCACCATGCTACTGTCGGCACGCCCACCCACGCACAGCGACAATGCGTCTAATATCAAAGACTTGCCCGCCCCTGTCTCGCCTGTGACGACATTAAAGCCATCGGCAAAACTGATTTCATTGTGTTCGATTAACGCAAACTGGTGCAAACTTAGACTGGCAAGCATACGATTTTCTCACGTGGCAACTGCGGCAAAAAATTGTGGCAAAAATACAGCAAATAAAACTTCCCCATTATGGGGGTAAAACCGTGATTTTGCAACAAGTGTGGGGCATATCCATAAAAAATTACATTTTTTTGGTTGCCAGTTCGCCCTGCTTTTTGGTGTCTTAAACCTAGGGTCTGTTGACAATTCGTCTTTGTAGATAAAAATGAGATATAGTCAATTAAAATTGCAATGATACTTCGTTGCCAGCTCCCTTATGTACTACTTGTACACCACGGTCGCTGTCGCCTTGTCTCATTTTTATTTTAAATGACTATAAATCGTAGTGCTTTCAAGGAAAAAACGCAGGTTGATAGTTATTCTATCAGCTAAGTTTTTGACGATGAAAGACAAGATTTAGCCACTTTTAGCACAAAAGCTAGCACAAAAGCCGTGCGTTTACCGCAAACTTCAAACTTAATTGTTTGGCGTGATGAATTGTCGGCAGACCCTAGTGTGGGGCATATCCATAAAAAATTACATTTTTTTGGTTGCCAGTTCGCCCTGCTTTTTGGTATCTTAAAGCCTATTTTCAGATTTCAAAAAAGATAAATTTTTGGACAATCGTGAGATTATTATGAGTTTACAATTAAATCAAGTCAGTCTGTCGGCATTGGCAACGGTGAGTGAAGATGGTCGCCATTTGTCTCGTGTGGTGTCGTTTGCCGATGGACATCAAAAAGTGCTGGGCTGTCTGTTGCCCTGTATCAACGAAAATCACGAATACATCTTTGAGCTTGGTGAGTCTGCCGAGCGGATAGAGATTACCGCTGGTGAATGTGCGGTGCGAGTACTAAGCGGCACTGATGACGAAAGCACGGAATACTACCGTGAAGGGCAGTCCTTTGTGGTGAGTGCAGGGGCGAAGTTTTATCTGACCTGCAATGGCGTGGTGCAGTACATACGTCATTTTGAAGGGTAAAAGGGTGAGTGTTTGAACACTGGGATTGAGGGCAACTTAGCCAAAGCGTCAAACACAAAGGCTTTGTAAAAAGTTTTGTTTCGCTGCTATAGTATTTAAGTACATCAAAAAAACCAAAGCAAATCATCACAAAAATAAAATATCCAAAACCGTGTGTTTTTAGGTTTTTTTGATATAATGTTGCAGGTATCTTATTTGTTTTGTATTATTCGAGAAAATTACTATGTATACTATTAAACTTACTACCATCGCCCTTAGCACCGCCTTGTTACTTACCGCCTGTGGGGGCGGTGGCTCGGATTCGAGTGGGACTGGCTCATCGTCCAATGAGATTGCCCCAGAACGTGCCAAAACCACAGCCCTAAGTGGCACAGTAAGCTCACTGCCGCAGACTATCACTACCGTGCGAGATGCCATCAGTGCCGCTCGTGCCGTGCCAACCACATGCCCATCGGGTACAAAATATGATAATGCACTTAATGACTTTAGTGCACCCAAGAAGAATGTAACCGTGGGCACTAATTTCACGTTGACAGATGTAGCTGAGGCTCATGCGACAGACTTGGCAACTTACGATTACTTCAGTCATCGCAGCCGTAATGGTAGTGGTAATGCTGAAACTGACTTAAATAAGCGATTGTCAGATGGTGGTTATTCGACGGCTGGCTTGTCATACAGTGAAAATATCGCAGGTGGCACGAATACGGACACGATTGAAGCGGCTATCGAGCAGTGGAAAAAAAGTCCAGCCCACTGTGATAGCTTTATGAACCCTGCTTACAAAACCATTGGTGTGGGCTATGCCAACAATGACAACAGCACATATAAAAACTATTGGGTATTGATACTAAGCAGTAAAGATAGCTAAGCCTTGAGAATGGTATAAATACCAGTCAGTTTATTTAATCAGCCCATCTTATCAGCTCATCTTAAATAGTGGGCTGATTTTTTTATGAATAAAACTTGTAGCAGGATTTCGGTACAAGTATTACCGATTGGCTTTGACATTGGGTGGATTTTGGGGTACGATGGTAATCAGTATGGTCGATTAAAATAAAACCGATACATACCCATTCGTGATTGTTCGTAGGATGCTTTGTTCCCCCACCGTTTTAATTACGTGGGCTTACGCCACACGCTACGACTGCACAGTGGTCGCTGTCGCCTGTCTTATTTCTATTTGAATCGACCATAATAAGGTTGGCGGACAAGGTAACCGCAGACTAAACGAATAAGGCTGGGCATGGTTAACGATATTGATTTAGAAAATTTATAGTCAATTAAAATTGCAATGATACTACGTTGCCAACTCCCTTATGTACTACTTGTACACCACGGTCGCTGTCGCCTTGTCTCATTTTTATTTTAACCGACTATATCCAATGACGAGCTAGAAAGGGTGGCAAAAATGTTGAATATTCATAAATTACAGCAAGAGCTTCAGCAGGGGCATGAGATGAACATGGCAACCATCGAAAAAATGCGTGCCGAAAATGACAAATTTCGTGCAGAGACTGCCAAAATCCAAAAAGAAACCCAGTTTTATCCCATGCTGACTTTAACCATGGGCATGGTGGCGGTGATTAGTGGTGCGGTGGCAGCGATTATTACCAAACTTATTTAACCTCCCAAATATAATTTGGCATACTTGGCAAAATGGATAGATGGCATTTTTTAACCATGTTGTAACCATATTTTATTAACCATGTTGCATTAACCGTATCCCATCGTTGTCTATAGGAGTTATTATGAAGCGTTTGACCCTTGGTATCACCACTGCAATGGCAGTGGCACTCACAGGCTGTGCGACTTCCAGCGTACTGGACAGCGGTGGCTATCGCACCGAGACCAAGACCGTCCGCACCACACTCATCAATGATAGAGTGGTGGCGTTTGGCAGTCCATCACAATCGGCAGGGCTTTCCCAAAGCAGTGTGGTCATTGTGGGAGAAAAAAACAGCTATGTCTTGACAGATGGTGGTCAAAAATTGGTCAATTTGCTCACCAATCTTGATGCCAAAAACATTCAAGTCGGCAGCAATTTGGACTTTTATTCTGCAAGCAATGACGGCAAGTTTGGCGGTGTGATGAAACTGTCTTATACCAAGTTAAAAGACGAATTCAAACGCAGCGATGTGCAGTTTTTTATCCAAAATGGGGCGATAGAATGCACGACCGACAGCGACACACGCATGAATGCCCAGCGGTATTGTTTTGACATCAATCTAAAAGGGGCGGTCTATCCACAGGTCAGTAATTACGACTTGGTGCGTTCGCAGTTTCGCCCCTTGAGCCGCCCTTATAGCGTGAGTATCTACACAAACGACACCCAAAATACTCGCCACGCCACAGGACGCAGCAGTGCTGAAAAATTGGTGCTGTTGCCATTTGCCTTGGCATTCGATGTGGTAACCTTGCCAATTCAAGTGCTGGGAGCATTGTAAGTATTTTAGGAGCGTTGTAAGCAGTTAAGGGCAGGCAATTAAAATATTGATACCAAAAAAAACAGCAAGGCAAATCGTCTTGCTATTTTTGTGGATTTGGGTTTTTTGTGTTAAGCTGTTTGTATTGACAAAAAGTTATCGGCAAAAGCCATTGGCAAAAAGTTACTTGCAATTGTCATCAAATTGTCATAAAGTTAGACCATAATGAATTGCACGTTTTTTATTCACAAAAAAACTGGAGAGCAAAAAATGCTACAACTTGAGCCATGGCATTGGCTTGTATTTGGGATTGTGTTGATGACGGCAGAGATGTTTGTGCCGACGTTCTTTTTGCTGTGGTTTGGGGCGGCGGCGGTTGTCGTGGCGTTGTTGTCATGGGTGGTTGGCTTGCCCTTTGCGGTGGCGGTGGGTATTTGGCTGGTGTTGTCGGTGTTGTTTTGTGGGCTGTGGTTTAAGTTCATTCAGCCCAAGATGAAAAACCGTACCAAGGCAGGCTTGGGCGGCAGTGTTATCATTGGCGAGCTTGGCATGATTGTCAAAGCACCGACAGATGGCAATATGGGTATGATTCGCTTTAGCGTGCCTAAGGTGGGGGCGACAGAGTGGGTGTGCCGCAGCGACGACGCTTTGCAGATGGGTGATAGGGCGGTGGTGCTACAGATTTTGGGCAATGAATTGATTGTTGCCAAAAAATAAAAAAGCGTGGGAGCTGGGTTTGTCCATGCTCATTTTGTACATACAATAGGAGAAAGTTAATGGCTGTAATTATAGTTTTGGCGGTATTTGTTATCTTTACGATTTTTAAGGGTGTGCGAATCGTGTCGCAGGGCGAAAAGTGGATTGTACAAAGGCTGGGTAAATACCATCAGACGCTAGAGCCGGGGCTTAGCTTTATCATTCCTTATGTGGATACGGTGGCGTACAAGGTCAGCACCAAAGATATCGTGCTGGACATTCCAAGCCAAGAAGTCATCACTCGTGATAACGTGGTGATTATCGCCAATGCGGTGGCGTACATCAATATCGTACAGCCAGAATATGCGGTATATGGTATCGAAGACTACGAACACGGCATTCGCAATCTGGTGCAGACATCGCTGCGTTCCATCGTGGGCGAGATGGATTTGGACAAGTCGTTGTCTAGCCGAGACCAAATCAAAGCCCAGCTCAAGCACGCCATCAGTGATGATATTGCCGATTGGGGCATTACGCTAAAAACGGTGGAAATTCAAGACATCAAGCCATCATCTACCATGCAGATGGCGATGGAAGAGCAAGCCGCCGCCGAACGCCAACGCCGTGCAATGGTAACTCGTGCCGACGGTCAAAAACAAGCCGCTATCCTAGAAGCAGACGGTCGCCTAGAAGCGTCTCGCCGTGATGCCGAAGCACAAGTGGTGCTGGCTAGGGGGTCTGAAGAGTCCATTCGCTTGGTCTCGCAGGCGATGGACGGCAAAGAAATGCCAGTTGTTTATCTGCTTGGTGAGCAGTATATCAAAGCCATGAATGATATGGCACAGTCCAACAACGCCAAAACCGTGGTATTGCCAGCGGATATTCTAAGCACCGTCAAGGGCTTGGTGGGCGATAAGTTAAAGGGTTAAATTGCCCTTTTAAAAAAGCCCCTTTAAAAAACAAAGCGTATCTTTAATTTGGGTCGTTATAGTTGATTAAAATAAAACCAATACATACCCATTCGTGATTATTGGTAGGGTGCTTTGTTCCCCCACCGTTTTAATTACATGGGCTTACGCCCACGCTACGGCACGGCATTGGTTTATTGTTGGTTTGCTGTCGCTGTCTTAATGGGTTTGGCAGCATTCTTATTTTGCCACAAAAAAACTGGATTGACACCAATCCAGTTTTTATTTGCTTAATTAATGGGCTTAGGCTCACCGTTTTGCGTCAAACATCAAGGTCGCCGCTTCGGTAACGTATACTTCGTTTTCGGGCAGTTTTGGGCGTTCGTTTTCTTTCATTGCCCCACGTTCTTCAAACAACGCATCAAGACTGGCTTGATAGGCGGCATAGCTGGTGAACTCGGTTTCTCCCACGGCTTGACGGCGAGCATTTTCGGCGGTGAGCGTCATTTGTTCGATTCGCTCAATTTTGGCACGGCGTGCGTCAAGATTGACTGCGGTGGGTTTTTTGTCGTCTTCAAGGTCTTTGATGGTGTTTAGTGTGCTAAGATAAACAAACTGCGGATTGGCGGCTTGGCGTGCCTTGGACGCAGTCGATAGGGCACTGATTAACTCCTTAGAATACTTGCCTTCTGGCTTATAGGGACTGGTCTTGATGGTGTCCCACGGCAGTGGATTTTTGTATTCACGCTCGCCAAACTCCGCCCCTTCATAGATGTCCACCAGTGGCACATCAGGTACGACACCTTTGTTCTGTGTGCTGCCGCCTGTGATACGATAGAATTTGCGTTGGGTCAAGGTTGCACTGCCCAGTGCCAAATCATCACGCTGAACCTGTGCCGAGCCTTTGCCTGTCGTGGTGCTACCGACCACCAAGCCACGCCCATAGTCTTGAATGGCAGCGGCAAAAATCTCTGACGCAGACGCAGACGCAAGGTCGGTAATCACCACCATCTCACCGCTATACAGCTGCTTACCGCCGTCCTTGTCTTCATAGACTTGTACGTTGCCTTGATTGTCTCGGATTTGCACCAGTGGACCTTGTTTGATGAACAAGCCCAGCATTTTTGCCACTTCGTCAAGCGAGCCACCCGGATTGCCACGCAAATCCACCACCAGCCCATCGATGCCTTGGGCGTTCAAGGCTCTGATGGCTTTTTCGGTGTCGGCACTTACGCTGCGGTAGTCGGCTGCCCCACTTCTGCGTGCCTTAAAATTCAAATAAAAACTGGGAATCTCAAGCACGCCCACACGCTTCACGCCATCTTTATACGGCATGTCAATCACACGGTGCTGCACGCCTGACTCTTCTTGTTCGATGACATCACGCACGATGACCACATTGCGTGCGGCACTATCTGGGTCATTGGGCTGCTTGAGCTTAATGGTAACACTTGTGCCACGCTTGCCACGGATTAGGGCGACGATTTCTCTTGTGCTGTAGCCCACCACGTCCACCATCGCTTCGCCGTCTTGTGCCACGCCGATGATTAGGTCGTTGGCACGCACCTGCCCTGTCTTGGCAGCAGGCCCACCGTCCACTAGGGTAACGATTTTGGTGTAGTCGGGATTTTTGCGGTCGGCACGGATAGATACGCCAATGCCTTCTAGCTGAAGATTGCTCTGTGCCTGCATTTCGGTGGCTTGAATGGGGGCGAAGTAGTTGCTGTGTGGGTCATAGGTCTGCATGGCTGCATTTAGGATAAGCTCCATCACTTCATCGTCTTTGAGTCGTGCCAGTTGTGATTGCTGACGATTAAGGCGGTTAATTAGGATTTCTTTTGGGCTTCTTGCTTCATTTTTTACCAAGTCTTGTCCACGAGCCAGCTCTGGATTGTCAATAAAGGCTTGGTCTTTTTCTTTGTCGTTTTCTTGGGCGAGTGTCAAGCCAATCAAGGCGTACAGCGTTTGGTTTTTCCAGTAGTCTTTTTGGGTGGCACTGGTATTAAAATGTGTCAAATCTTCACGGTCTAGGATAATCGTGCCTGTCGTGTCAAGATTGATGTTGTCCTTTGCCAGCACCGATTTGGCATAGTCGTAATATTGGTTGGAGCGTGTGCGATAACGCTCAAAAATCTCTGCCCCTGCGGACAAATCACCGCTTTTTAACCGCTCGGCGTAGTTGTTCGAGTATTTTTGGGTGAACTCCGCCACATCACTTGCCAAAAATATCGTGTGATTGGGGTCTAGGGTGTTGATGTAGTTGGTGAGAATTTTTTTGCCCATGCTTTGGTCAAGCGGCTGCTCAAGATAGTGGGCTTTGTCCAGCAAGAACGACACTTGGCGGGCGGTGATTTTTTGTTCGGGGGTTGCCGCAAAGCCTGCTTGGTCGGCAGCGGCTGCTGTCATGCTGTAGCTTTGTGCCAAAATAACGCCCGTAATCCCTACGGTGATGGCACTTAATGCCCATTGGTTGCTTAGTATCTTCATTGGTCGCCTTAAAAAAGTGTGATAAGAATAGGGTGTATAAAATTGGCTTATCTTATCACAACCTTATCTGTCTGTGTGATGAGTTTTTGCTACAGTGGATTGCTGGTTTTTGGATAGTGCAACATGTGGTGCGGTCAAAATTGCTCAATCGCCACTTCATAAATATTGTGCGATAATTTACCTTGTTGGTACAGCCAACTCGCCACTTCACGCCATGAATACAGCAAGGTTGGAGTTGCCACACCGTAGATGGGCTTTGGAAAATTGCTTCCCCTTTTGTGCTTGGCGTACAAAGATAGGGCTTGACGTGTCAGACCTGCACGGCTTGCCATTTGTGATAAAGTTGCCACACCGCTTTCTTGCACGATTAAATCATGAAAGCCTGCACGATTAATGTCCGCCAATGCTGAACAAATCGCTGTCTTGGCATTGACTGCCATACGGTCAAATTCAAGATAAACCTGTCCATTTTCGACACAAAGTAACGCATCGTCGCAATTTGCGGCGTACAAGGCGTTTTCTAGCTCGTCCATGTGAGCGTCGTCAGCATCACGAATGGCGATGGTAAAATGATAGTTATTCATCGGTTTCTCCATGGTAAGTTCCTTGATATTGATTGACTTTGCGGATAGGGTCTGCTGATGCTTTATCTTTGTCATTAAAAATGAGATAACTCGCTGGTTTTTCAAGGAGTGTTGTGTAGGCAATATACGCATATTGCCAAGCAGCATGACGATGAAAAACAAGAGTTAGCCATTTTTAAGGCAAAAGCAACCATTGCAAGGTATTACCGAAAAATCCTGTATCATGATTTGCGTGATAAATCATCTGCAGACCCCATTTGCTTGGCGTGATTTTCGGCGGATTTTGGTGTACTCCAAACACTCATTTGATGTTCGCTATGACCAAAATTGCATTTTAACCTACAGAATGCGTGTGATGATGTGCCGCTTGGTATGGCATACCAACCATGTTCAATGGCGTATTGAATGGAGGCTTGTATAGTCGATTAAAATAAAAATGAGACAAGGCGACAGCGACCGCTGTGTACAAGTAGTACATAAGGGAGCTGTCAACGCTGTATCATTGCAATTTTAATCGACTATATGTGTTTATTGGGGTGTCTCATAATCAGATTACTAACAAACGAATAGCGTTATTATACAATAATTTGTTGTCAAACGACAACAGCTTAACCCATGTAATGAATTGTAGACAGACCCCAACCAAAAGCAAGAAAACTTTTAATATTTCATATCCTATAAAGTTCTGGGGGCTGAAGTAGATTAAATTAAATTCCACACCATTTTTTTAAGATTTTCAGCTTATTTGATGGTGTCCCATAGTTAAATCTAAACTCACATTCTTTGATAAAAAGATGAAAGTTTTTCTTGTCAATGCCATTGTACTTTCTTAACGTACGCTTGGCTTGCGACCAGAAGTTTTCAATGCCGTTGATGTGGTTTTTGCTGTTGTCTTTGTCTGTAAATTCTTTAGAGTGGTTAACTCTAAAATGCTTAAAATCAGACACGTCAAGGGCGTTGTAACTTTTGTAAC